>DASVWB010000175.1:0-12238 GCA_036389815.1 Pyrinomonadaceae bacterium
GCGAAGACCGCTATCCAGACGAGCGCGTCCTTTCGTCTTCGAGTCATGTGCGGTCTGTGCGTCCGGGGTGTCAGACGGCGCGGCGGCGCGCGCCCCCGCGCCGCGCGCCGAGGCACGCGCGGACGGCGGCCGCGAGCTCGGCCGCGCCTCGACGCCGCGCGCGGCCGCCTCGCGCGCGACCTCCTTGTCGTCCAGCCCTTCGGGGAGCCACGCCGTCAACTGGATGCCGGCGTCGGCCGGCTCGACCTCGACGAGGCCGCCCGCCTCGCGCCTGAGCGCGTCGACGAGGAACGTCTGGCGCTCGCGGTAGAGCGTGCGCATGCGGCGTATGTGGCGGCCGAAGTGCCCCTCCTCGATGAAGTCCGTGAGCACGGCCTGCTCGACCGAGGGCGAGTGGCGCCCCGCCATGGCGCGCGCAGCGACGAAGGCGTCCACCAGCGCGTGCGGCGCGACGATGTAGCCCAGCCGCAGCGAGGGGAACATGAACTTGCTGAAGGTGCCGACGTAGACCACGCGCCCGTCGGTGTCGAGCCCCTGGAGCGAGGCGAGCGGCCGCCCCTCGTAGCGGTACTCGCTGTCGAAGTCGTCCTCGACGACCCACGCGCCCGCGCCGCTCGCCCAGTCGAGGAGCGCGAGCCTGCGCGGCAGGCTCATCGTCATCCCGAGCGGGAACTGGTGCGAGGGCGTCACGTAGACGAGGCGCGCGCGCGGTTCGAGGGCCGCGCCCGCCGCCACGTCCAGACCCTCGGCGTCGACGGGGACGTTGGCGAGCCGCGCGCCGGCGGCCGTGAAGGCCGCGCGCGCGCCGGGGTAGCCCGGCTCCTCCATCCAGGCCGGGTCGCCCGGGTCGAGCAGCACGCGTGCGATGAGGTCGAAGGCCATCTGCGCGCCGTCCACCACGACGACCTGCCCGGGCGTGCAGCGCACGGCGCGCGACAGCCCGAGGTAAGAGGCGATGGCGCGGCGCAGCGGCGCGTGCCCCTGCGGCTCGCCGTAGCCGAGCAGCGTGTCCGCGGGGCGGCGCCAGTGCCGCGCCAGCAGCTTCGACCACGTGTCGAAGGGGAACGAGTCGAGCGCGGGCACGCCCGTCTGGAAGGGTCGCACCGGCTCGGGCGCGCGCGGGACACTCGCGGCGAAGGCGGCGAAGACGCGCCCGCGCTCCGAGAGCGCGACGCCGGCCGCGCCCGTGCGCGCGCGCCCGCGCGTCAGCGTCTTGACGTTGAGGAGGTCTTCGGGCAGGGCGCGCGAGACGTACGTGCCGGAGCCGACCTGTCCTTCGAGGTAGCCCTCGGCGAGGAGCTGTTCGTAGGCGTTGACGACCGTGTTGCGCGAGACGTTCAGCTCCGCGGCCATCTCGCGCGAAGACTGGAGGCGCGTGCCGGGCGCGAGCTGCCCCGTCAGGACGGCGCGCCGCAGGCAGTCGTAGAGCTGCCGGTAGAGCGGCGTCGGGGACTCGGCGTCGAGCGTGACGAGCCCGTTCGGCAGGGCGGATGAAGACTTGGCCATCAGGAGAACCTCGCGGTCGAGCCCGGCTCGGGTCGGCGCCCTCATTTTAAGACAGACCCGCCGCGCCGCGCAGCCCGAGAAGCCCCACCGGCGGCAAATGGTTCGGGCGCGGCTGAGATAAATGGCACTTTTTCGCCGGCCCCGTTTTCACTACACTGTGACGCATCAGGGAGCTACTTCATCAGCCGAAGGAGGACTTATGGAGACACGTTTCGACTACACCAAAGTCTCGCCGGGCGTCTACCAGCCGATGATGGGGCTGGAGCATTACCTGCGCGGGTGCGGGCTCGAAGAGTCGCTCGTCCACCTCGTCAAGCTGCGCGCCTCGCAGATTAACGGCTGCGCCTACTGCCTCGACATGCACTGGAAAGACCTGCGCGCCGCGGGCGAGGCCGAGCAGCGGCTCTACTCGCTCGACGCGTGGCGCGAGTGCCCGTACTACACGGAGCGCGAGCGCGCGGCGCTGGCGTGGGCGGAGGCCGTGACGCTCGTCTCGGTCGGCCACGTCCCCGACGCGGTCTACGAGGAGGTGCGCCCGCACTTCACGGATAAGGAGCTGGCCGACCTGACGCTCGCCGTCGCGACCATCAACGCCTGGAACCGGCTCGTCATCGCCGCCCGCGTCGAGCCCGGCACGTACCAGCCGGCCCGGGCGCGCGGCGTGAACGAAGGCGCGTAGGCGCTCACGCGCCCCCGGGCCACCGCAGGTCTGTCCTCATTCCGATGCCGCGGGCGCGCGACTCCGCCGGTGCAAGAGTTTTAAGGGCGGCCGCGCTGCCGTTTCGTCCCGGCACTCTTTCGGCGCGCGGCCGTCGTGGGTTAAGCTCGTCGTAATTTATCAGGGCCGCCCGGATTGTGAAGTGCCATTTAAGGCCGGCCGCGTCAGTCCGCTCGACCGCCGCGGGCCGCAGTCCGCGGCCGCGGGCGCGGCCGACATACCGAGGAGGTGTACATGAAGGTGTTCGTGTTCTTTGTCGCCCTGCTGATGCTGGCGGCGGCGCGCGCGTCGGCGCAGGAGACGCGCGTCAGGTGGTTCGGGCACGCGGCCTTTTCCGTGACCACGCCCGGCGGCAAGGTGCTGCTGATAGACCCCTGGCTGCGCAACCCCTCGAACCCCGACGCGAAGGACGGCAAAGACCCTCTGGCCTCCCTCACGAAGGTCGACTACATCCTCCTCACGCACGGGCACCGCGACCACGTCGGCGACGCCGTCGAGATAGCCCGGAAGACCGGCGCGGCGCTCGTCTGCAACCCCGAGCTTGCCGGCAACCTCGTCAAGCTCGCCGACTTCCCCTCCAAGCAGGCCGAGACGGACGCCATCATGGGCATCGGCGGCGAGATTCAGATAGCGGGCGGCGAGGTCACCGTCGCCATGACGCCGGCCGTCCATTCGAGCAGCGTCTTCAACCCGAAGGCCGGGCCGAACGAACCGGAGCGGGCCTACGGCGGCAACCCCGCCGGGTTCGTCATCGTCGTCAAAAACGGCCCGACCATCTACCACTCCGGCGACACCGCCTACTTCAAAGACATGGAGACCGTCGGCGAGCAATACCAGATAGACCTGGCGCTCCTGAACATCGGCGGCCACTTCGGGATGGAGCCGCGCATGGCGGCGCGCGCAGCGCAGGCCGTGCGCGCGCGCCTCGCCGTCCCGCAGCACTACGCGACCTTCCCCGGCATCGCCGAAAACCCGGCCGCCTTCGCCGCCGAACTCAAACGGCTCGGGATTCCCTTCCGCGAGATGAAGCCCGGCGAGACGGTCACCTTCCGCGGCAGACAGTTGGCGCGGTAGGGTCGAGTGTCACTCTATGAAGCGGAGCGGAGGAGGAAGGGGCGGGCTCGGCTACGACCCCGAGGAGGCCGCGCGCCGCCTCGCGGCGGCAGACCCGGTGCTCGCGCGGCTCTTCGAGGCCGCGGGGCCTTTCACGCTCGAAGTGCGGCGGATGAACAACCCCTTTGAGGCGCTGGCGCGCAACATCGTCTACCAGCAGCTCCACGCCAACGCGGCGGCCGCCATCCACGGCCGCGTCCTCGCGCTCTTCGGCGGCGAAGGGCTCACGCCCGAGGGCGTGCTCGCCGCCCAGCCGGAGAGCCTGCGGGGCGCGGGGCTCTCGGCCGCGAAGCTCGCCGCGCTCCGCGACCTCGCCGCGAAGACGCTCGACGGCACCGTGCCCACGCCCGCGCGGCTGCGGCGCATGTCGGACGAGGAGATAGTCGGGCGGCTGACGCGCGTGCGCGGCGTCGGGCGCTGGACGGTCGAGATGCTTCTGATATTCAGGCTGGGCCGCCCCGACGTGCTCCCCGTGGACGACTTCGCCGTACGCAAAGGTTTCGCGCTCGCCTACGGGCTTGAGGAGTCGCCGAAGCCGAAGGAGCTGGCACTCTACGGCGAGCGCTGGCGCCCCTACAGGACGGTGGCGAGCTGGTACATGTGGAGGGCTTGCGAGCTGCCGCCCGGCGCGCTGCCTTTGAAGAGGCGGCGCGCGCGGAGGTGAATTGCGCGCCGCCGACATAGAAAGATGACATCTCGTCAACGCCGAACTTCCTCCCGGCGTTTGCAACTGCCCCCGTTTGTGGTGCATCCTAAGGGGGTCCTTCCTTCTCTCGCGCATCGGCGGTGATGCGCCCCATCGCCTCGTTAGGCGGCGGCGTTCTGGGTAGTTCGAGAGCAGGCTCAATTTCAACTTCAGAAGCCGCTCGCAGTCCGAGCACCCGAACGCAGGTCCTTCGCTGCCACCGTCCCGACGAAGCCACTCCGATTCGAAGCTTCTCCTGACGCCCCGCCCCAGGCGGGGGAGGTACACACACAAATGTCCATGAAACTTTACGTCGGCAACCTCTCGTTCCAGACTTCGAGCGAAGACCTCCGCGACCTGTTCTCGCAGGCCGGCACCGTCGAGTCGGCCTCGGTCGTCGAGGACCGCGACACGGGTCAGTCGCGCGGCTTCGGCTTCGTCGAGATGTCCACGAAGGAAGAGGGCAACGCCGCCATCCAGCAGTTCAACGGCAAGGAAGTCGGCGGGCGCGCGCTCAACGTCAACGAGGCGAAGCCCCGCGAGGATCGCGGCGGCGGCGGTAACCGCGGCGGCGGCGGTCGCGGCGGCTTCGGCGGCGGCGGCAACCGCGGCGGCGGCGGCGGCCAGCGCTGGTAACACTCCCGGCTAGCCGGAAGCTCTGAAAACGAGAAGCCCCGGGCCGAGTCAAAAACTTCGGCCGGGGGCTTTTTCGTCGGCGGCGCCTCTTCCGCCGGGCGTGGGGAGTCGGGTTCGAGAAGAATGTCAGTCGCCCTTAATCACGAGACGGGGGATGCCGGCCGCGCGGACTCAGCCCCGCGCTGGAACCTGACGCACACGGCGCTCGTCTTAGGCGTCCACGCCGCGAGCCTGCTCGGCCTCCTGTACTGGCCGCGCGCCGTTGACGCCGCGCTCTTCTTCGGTCTCTACCTCGTCACCTGCCTCGGCATCGGCATCGGCTACCACCGGCTGCTGACGCACAGGGGGTTCGTCTGCGCGCGCTGGCTGCGCCGCATGCTCGCGTGGATGGGGTGCGCGGCCCTCCAGGGCGGCCCGGCGTGGTGGGTCTCGGTGCACCGCCGCCACCACCGCGCGGCCGACCGCGAGGGCGACCCGCACTCGCCGCGCGAAGGCTTCTTCCACGGGCACGTCGGCTGGATCATGCGCGGCGAGGGCGAGCCGTCGGGCGACGGCGACGGGCTGTCGCCGGACGTGTCCGGCGACGACCCGTGGATGCGCGTGATGGATCGGGGGCGCCTCTTCGTGATGCCGTGGGCGCTGACGGGCGTCTTCTGCTTCGCCGTCGCGGGCTGGCGCGGCGTGCTGTGGGGGACGGTCATCCGGACGCTCGCCCTGTGGCACGTGACCTGGTGCGTCAACAGCGTCTGCCACCGCTGGGGGAGCCGGCCGAACCCGACGCGCGACGAGAGCCGCAACGTCTGGTGGGTCGGGCTGCTCTCGCTCGGCGAGGGCTGGCACAACAACCACCACGCGCGGCCGGCCTCGGCGCTGCACGGCTGGCGCTGGTACGAGGTGGACGTGTCGGGCTACGTCATAAGACTGCTGGCGCGGCTCGGCCTCGTCCGGCAGGTAGTGCGCGGGCCGCGTCTTGAGGTTTGAGGGCGCCGGCCCTGAGTTCTCTGTGTAGGCCCCGGCGAGGGGCGCGTTACTTTCTGGCGTCGGTGAGCGAAAGGAGCTTCGGATGGATAATCAGGTTTATAAGAGTGGCGAGCGCGTGGAGAAGTTCTGCGCGGTGTGCGGCGAGGAGCGCGGGCACGTCGTGGCGTCGGTGACGAAGGCCGGGCGTATCACGCGCGTGAGCTGCCCGAAGTGCGGCACCCGCAGCCCCTTCAAGGCCGGCACGGGGACGACCGCGCGCTCGGCGGCGAAGCCGGGGGCCGCCTACGACAGCTCCTACACGTACCGCGCGGGTCAGTCGCTGACGCACCCGGTCTTCGGCGCGGGCGAGGTGACGGCGCTCGTCGAGCCCCAGAAGATGGACGTGCTCTTCCCCGACCGCATGCGCCGTCTCATCCATTCGCGCTCTTAAACCTCGCGGCCTTCCGCCTTCCCCGGCGCGCCCGTGTCGGGGTGGTCGGCGCCGCCCTTGTACGCGCCTGCGCGTGCGCGGCCGCCTGCCCTGATGCCCGCGCCGCGGTCTGCCACCCGCGGCGGTTCAGGTCTTACCGAAGCCCCGGACGGCCCTGTCCATCCGCCTGACCTCTTCGACCCAGTCGCCCGGCTCGAAGATGGGGGCGCTGCTCAGGGCGCCCGTGTGGCGGGCCCTGAAGACGACGCGGGCCTCGGCCCTCACCTCGTACTCGTTGAGCGGCGTGCGCGACAGCGTGACGCCGCCCTCCGCGTAGTTGATCTGCGACTCGCCGGCGTGGCGCACGCCGCGGGCCTCGACCACCCGCTTCACCGCCTCGAAGACCTCGCTGAATGCTGGCGTAGGTACCTGGCCACTCATTTCTCCACAACCCTCCCACACCGCCCGCAAGGTGTCCGTCATCGTCCGCCGCGGGTCGGCCGTCACCTGGCGGCGCGCGTGGCCGATCAGTCCCGCGCGTTTAAGCCGGCGATTCCCTCCTCGAACTCCCGAACTCGGGGCGTGGTCTGTTGGGGATTACGAACCCAGACTAGAACCTTCCGGCGGCGAAGTCTAGGCGAGGCCGATGGAGGCTCCTCGAAGAGGGCGGGCGCTCCCGGCTCGGCGGGGCGAAGTGTTGAAGTGTTATAGCGGAGTGCGGTCGGGTGCGGCCGCCGCGAAACAGGTCAGTACCGCCCGCGGTAGCGGGTGGAGCGTTCTTAAGCAGGCCCGCCGCCGCCGAGCCGGCGCCTTAAACGCCCGGCGCGGGGCGGTGGCCGTACTCGTCCTTCGCGGGGCGCGACTCCTGCTCCTTGTCATTAAACCTCTTGACGAGCGCCGTCGCCTCCGTGTAATCCAGGCCGGTTCTAATAACGTCGGTGGTGCTCTTGTGGCCGGCGGACGCGGAAGTGTGCTTCCTTCTGACTCTGTATTTGACCGACGTGTCCCCGTCGAACTTTGCCTTACAGCCCGGCATGGCCTGCATCGTATAGATGTACATTCGAGCGCTCCTCGTGATGGATACTTGTTCTAACGCCGGACGCGGCCGGGCCGACGAAGTTAAAGGCTCGGCGGCCGGCCGTCACTTCCCCTGCGCCTTGAGCGAGCAGCAGTGGACGCACAGCGGCCGTCCGTCCGTGCCCCGCCTAATGGCCCCCGCCTCGATGTTGTTACGCTCGGCGCAGCGGCTGTTGTTGTGGTAAACGCGGGTCGCGTTCGGCTTCGTCGAATGGGTTGGGGCGATGGTCGGCATCCTGCTCCTGCTTCTTTCGCCGCGGCGCGCGGCGGAGTCTAAGGTCGTTTACCGGGCCGTCACGAGCAGGTAAAAGACGACCGTCAGCGAGACGGCGCCGGCGGCGAAGAGGTGCAGCCAGCGCACCGCCGACGTGCGGCAACAAGGGCACCTCGTCTCCCACGCCCTTAAAAACGACTCGCAGTTGTGACAGTGCCTGCTCATCTTCGGCTCCGGCCCGGCCGGCGTCACGCCGCGTCGCGCACGAGCACGGAGAGCTGTGCGCGGTCTACTGACCGGCCGCGGTTCAAACTCGTGAACGGCTCTTCCACCAGCCAGAAGTCCGTTTCGCCTGCGCCGCCCGCGGGCACGAGTTCCTCAAGGGCGTGCGCGTCGAGGGCCACCGGCTTGAAGAGCCGCATCCCCCAGTGACTCACGCGCGCCAGCATCCCGCCCCACCTGCTGCCGAACAGGGGCACGCGGTAGCGCCCGCGGTCGTCGAGCGCGAACCAGTCGCCGTTGGCGCGTCGCATGGCGTACAGACTATTCATAGCTCGCCCCCTCAGGAAGTGATGTGCAACTCCTCGGGATGATTGATCCGCCGGAAGATGCCGAAGCAGACGCAGACGCAGGTCAGAACCGCCGCGCCGACGGCGTACCACAAATGCGGGCCGCCGCCCTGCGCGTCGAGCGCCCCGCGCGCGTCCCTGAAGGCGACGAACAGGTAGAACTGCCAGACCGCAATCGCCGCCCACACCAGCCCGACGATTAATAAAAAGGTGCTCGTCAAACTCTTTCCGTAATAACTCATTCCGTGACCCGTCCTCCCCTCTTGTGCGCGAGCCGGCCGCCGGCGCGAGGCGCGGGCGACTACTCGTCCCGCGTCGGCCTGTGCCCGCTCGTGTCTTCGCCCGACCTGTTGGGCGATTGCACCAGCCCGTGCCGCTCGCGCGCCCCCCAAAGGTTTTTGGAAAAGTTCGAGTAGATCGGGCTCTCCGGCAGCCCCACGTCGTCGCCTTCGAACCTCGCCGTCTCCGCGTTGTCCTCGTCGTAACTGCCGACTTCTCGTTTCATCAGTCTCCCCCTCGTGCGCCGTTCAGGGGCGCGTCTCGTAGCGCGCGTGCTCGTAGGAGAGCAGTTGCCCCTCCGTGTCGAGGAGCGGCTCGGCGAAGGCCGCGACGGCCTCCGACTCGCTCTCGAACATGTCGAAGGCGCGCGAGAGCTTCGTGATCGACATCATCTCCCGGAGCGCCCGCGCCGGGTGGAGGAGCTTGAGCTGACCGCCGCCCTTGTTGAGCCCGACCGTGCTCTGGAGCAACTCGCCCAGGCCGCCCGCGTCGATGGCGGAGAGCCCCGCGAGGTTGAGAAGTATCTGGTTCCGCCCCTCCCCGGAAAGGCGCCCGATGGCTTCGTGCAGCGCGACGCGCGCCCCGCCCGCCCTCAACTCGCCTATCAGGTCCAGCACGGTCACCGCCCCGATCCGGCGCTCCTCGATCTGACAGTTGACCGCCTCAGTCTCTTCTTCCTGCGCGGGCGCCGGCCGCGTCGCGGCGGGCTCGCGTTTCCAGCCGCCCTGTCCGAACGTGGACGCCCTGTGGGCGGCGCGCCTGGGGCCGGTGAGCAGGTGGAACGTCGAGCTGGAGATGTTGAACGTCTCGACCTCGGGCGTCCCCTCCAGCACGCCCGCCAGCGCCAGCAGTGCCGCCGGGTACGCCGCGCGGTCGTAGCCCTCCGCGCACTCCCGCGTGTCCCAGTAGCTGTTGAGCACGGCCTCCGAGGTTTGCAGGGTGATGAAGGTGTCGTCGTGGCGCATCCCCTTCTGACCGCGCAGCGCCGGGATGACTTCGTCCTCGACGATGCGCCTGACCTCGGCGGCCGAGCCGGGCTTGATGTTCATGATGACGCGGCGTGTAAACATTCCTTTAGCTCCTCTGAGATTAAGCCGCCGCGCCGGGGGCGGCCTCCGGGCCCGGAAGGAGGCACGCGAACGTCCGCGGCGCGTGCCGGGCGGTTAGCGGCCGGCTTTTGCTTGAAAACTGTGGGGCGGCGGACGTGGACACCGGGTTTACTCCTCTCGAAAGCCACAGACGGCACAAGAAGGAGGTTGCTGACCCGATCCCGGTGTCGAATTGCCTGAAGAACGGCTAAGTTAGGTATACCACGCGCGGGGGTTAGCTGTCGGTGTGTCAACACACATATGAACGTGCGGGCGCTTTCGACGCCGAACAAGAGGGGCGCCGCCGGCCACAAAAAGCGTCCGGCGGCGCCCCCCGTTCGGGTCACCGATTAGCCCGCGCGCGGGCCGCCGGCGCGGCCCGCGCACGGAGCGGCCTTAGTACCTGCGGCCGCCGTTGTGCCCTTCGCTGCGGCTCTCGCGCGGCTTGGCGACGTTGACGGTGAGGTTGCGGCCGTTGAGGTCGTTGCCGTTGAGCTGCTGGATGGCCGCCTCGCCCTCCTCCTTCGAGGACATCTCGACGAAGCCGAAGCCGCGCGAGCGCCCCGTGTCGCGGTCCTCGACGACCGTGGCCGTCTCGACCGTGCCGGCCTGCTCGAAGTGCTGACGGAGGTTGTCGCCCGAAGTCTCGAACGCGAGGTTGCCGACGTAAAGTTTCATAGACATGTGTGTGTACCTCTCCCCTTGCGGAGTATCAAGAGAAGCTTTCGAATCGAAGGGTCTTCGGCGTAACGGCGGCAGCGAAGGGTCGTGTTCGGGTGCTCTGTCGGAGCGGCTTCTGTGGTCTGGAACCGGCCTGCTCTCGAAGTGTCCGAACCGCCGACGCCTTCGGGGCGTGGGCGCTTCACCGTGAACGCGCAAGAGAAGGAGTAACTGTTGAAGTTAGATGCGCCCGGCGGCGGCATAGTAGTGAAGCCGGTGTCCTCTTTGTATGTCTTTTGAGTGCCCGCGGCGGCGGAGACGCCCCTCGGGTCGTGGTATTACACAACTATTACAAGCGCGCCCGCACAAACCGCCCCGACGTGTTATCAAAGTAGAGGCACGTATTTCGATAACAAGCAGGGGGCCCAATGCTCAACGAAGCCATCACCGACATTCAACGAAAGACCGGCGTCAACCGCGCGACCTTCATCACGATGGTCGCCTTCCACCTCGGCGCGGCGGCGGCGCTCTTCATGTTCAGTTGGCCGGCGCTCGCCGTGAGCCTGCTGCTCTGGTGGGTCTCGGGCAGCCTCGGGGTCGGCATGGGCTTCCACCGCCTGCTGACGCACCGCGGCTTCAAGACGCCGAAGTGGGTCGAATACTTTCTGACCTTCTGCGGGCTGCTGGCACTCGAAGCCGGGCCCATCGCGTGGGTCGTGACGCACCGCATACACCACGCGCACACGGACGCGCCCGGCGACCCGCACACGCCCCGCGACGGGAGCTGGTGGGCGCACATGGGCTGGATTCTGACCGGCACGGCGCAGCGCTACGACCGGGAGGTGTGCATGCGCTACGCCCCCGACATGATGAAAGACCCCGTGCACCGCTGGTTCGAGAGGCTGTATTACGTGCCGATCATCGCGCTCGGCGCGGCGCTTCTGGCCTTCGGCGGCTGGCCGATGCTCTTCTGGGGCGTCTTCCTGCGCGTGACGTTCAACCTCCACACGACGTGGCTCGTCAACTCCGCGACGCACCTCTGGGGCGGGCGCAGGTTCGAGACGAAGGACGACTCGCGCAACAGTTGGTGGGTGGCGCTCCTGACCTGGGGCGAGGGCTGGCACAACAACCACCACGCGCACCCGACGGCCGCGCGCCACGGCCTCGCCTGGTACGAGGTGGACATGAACTGGTGGGGCATCCGCACGCTCAAGCTGCTCGGGCTGGCGAAAGAGATCAAGCTGGTCAACGCCTCCGGCCAGTCGCAGGCGGCCGTCTCCAAGCGGGCGCAACTCAAGGCGGCGGCCTGACGCGTCGAAGTCACCTTACCTAATGACCATGGGCACATTTACCGACCAGAGCTTCGGGGAGGTATGCGACGCGGTGAAGCGCGTCTACACAGACCCCGCGCACGTCAAGGCCGTCGGCTGGGACGCGGACACGCCCGCGCATCACATCGAGGGGGCGGTGATAGCCGAAATACATTCCCGCGTCGAAGCCTTCATCGGGGAGAGGATGGAGGTCGCGGAGAGGATTCGCGCGCGCCACATACCCCCCGAAACGCTCGGCGAGTCTCACACGAGGCGGCGCAGGGAAGAGATCATCGATTTTCTCAGGAATCACCGCGGCGAGGGTCTTTCACACCCGGACGCCATCCTTGACCGGACTGTCCGGGCCGTAATCGACAACTGGCGGCACCAATTCGGGCAGGGTAAGGCGTGACGAGGCGGGAGCCTCCGCCCGCGGGATTGCCCCGTCAATCGGGACGGACGCGGAAATCACTACGCCCCCGCCGGTGCCCCGCGTCTACTCGCTGAACGACCCGGCCGGCCTTCGGAAGTGCCAGCCCCGCGCCGCCGGCGTCAAGACGCGCTGGCCTCCGCCGAGACTTCCGCGCCCCGTCTACGCGACTTGCGCCACTTGCCGGCCGCCTCCTTCACGAGCCCGTAAATTACACGGCGGTTGTCCGCGAGCAGTTTCAGCCAAGCGCGGCGGGTCATCTGCGGGAAGTAGATGCCGCGGAAGAAGAGGCGCGCGACGAGGTGGCCGGCGCGGTACTGGAACGGCCTGTCGGCGATGGCCGCGAGGGCCTGGGCGTTCCTCTCCGGGGAGTAGGAGCGCTCCCAAGCCTGACGGGTCTCCTGCCGCGCCTCCTCGATGGTCATCTTCAGCGGCGCGTGCGCCATCACGAAGGGCGCGAACTCCAGCCAGTGCTTCGGCCGCTCCAGCCTCCCGGCCCGCTCCAGCCTCTCGTAGAGCGGCGTGGCCGGGAACGGCGTCAACTGCCCGAAGACCGGCAGCCC
>DASVWB010000176.1:0-12643 GCA_036389815.1 Pyrinomonadaceae bacterium
GACGGTCGTCTGGCCGAACGCCTGCGCGACACACGCCGAGAGGAGGACGACGAGGGCGAAGAGGTGACGTTTCATCGTTCTGTTACCCGTCCCTGTTTGTTTGGCGCGCTACTCTTCGCGCAGCGTCAAAGTCTTCAAGACCCACTCGTCGGGATCGACGCCGACCGCCTGCGGCCTGCTTTCGAGTTTGAAGTCGAAGGTCTGTTCGCGCCCGCCCACCTCGATTGTCTCGCGCCGCGCCGAGTCGCCCGTCCTGAATTCCACGTCGAGCGGCATGCGGAAGGGCGCGCCCGCCTGCGTCTGGCGCAGGCGCAGGCGCAGGCGCTTGGCCGCCTCGTCCCAACTCCAGGCGGCGTCGTAGGCGGGGAAGCCGGGCTCGTAAATCCACTGGCGGAAGAACCAGTCGAGCGGGCGGCCCGCGCGCAGCTCCATCACGCGGCGGAAGTCTTCGGTCAAAGCGTTCGAGTCGCGGTAGGTGCGGTAGTAGTCCGAGACGCCCGCGAAGAACTTCTCGTCGCCCACGACGCGGCGGAGCATGTGCAGGACCCAGCCGCCCTTCTGGTAGTTGTTCCGGTTGAGCAGCTTGAAGAGGTCTTTGACTTCGGGGTCGTAGACCGGGCGCGCGACCGCCGCTGCGTCCTTCACGTAGCGCTCGCGGTCGGCGAGCATCATCCGCAGGAACCTGTCGCGCCCGTCGGCGCGCTCGAAGAAGAGCGCGCCGAAGTAGGTGGCGAAGCCCTCGCTCAGCCAGAGGTGGTGCCAGTCCGACTCGGTCACGGAGTCGCCGAACCACTGGTGCGCGATCTCGTGCGCCACCGTGCCTTCGAGCCCGCCCGAGCCGTCGTAGGAGTTCTCGTCGAAGAAGATGCTCGAAGAGTTCTCCATGCCGCCGAAGCGCGTGGACGACTGGACGAGCGCGAGCTTCTCGTAAGGGTAGGGGCCGACGAGCTGCGAGTAGAACTCAAGCATGCGGAGCGCTCGCCCGTGGTCGGCGAGCCCGCGGTCGCGGTCTTTCGGGTAGAGGTAGTAGGAGAGACGCGCGCCGCTCCAGCCGCCCGCGTCGAGGACGGCGAACTCGGTCGCGCCGAAGACCATGCAGTAGACGGGGACGGGAACGTCCTCGCGCCAGTGCCAGAGGCGCGCGCCGTCCTGAAGTCCCCGCGTCTCTTCGAGGCGGCCGTTGGCGACCACGTCGTAGCGCGCGGGCGCCGTGACGAAGAACTCGACGCGGGCCTTGTCGTAAGGGTGGTCTATCGAGGGGAACCAGTGGTGCGCGCGGTCGGGCCAGTTGTCGGCGAAGACCGTGCGGTCGCCGTGACGGTTGCGCTTGAAGAAGAGGCCGTCGGACGGCGCGCCGTGATACTTGACGGAGAGGGTGACGAGTTCGCCCGCGCGGTACGCCGCGGAGAGCGCGACGCGGACGTGACCGGCGTCCCTCGTGAACTTCGCCTCGCGCCCGTTCTCGCTCACGACGTCAACGCCGAGCCCGCCGAAGTCGAGCGCGATTTCGCGGACGCCCGCCTCTTTGACGGCGAAGACGATCTCGGTCTCGGCGCTTATCTCGTCGCGGGCCTCGCCGAACGCGAGGCGGATGCGGTACTGGAGCGCGTCGAGCCCCGGGCGGCGAGGGTAGTCGTCGCGCGCGTGCGCCTGCGCGAAGAGGCACAGGAGGAGCAGCGGCAGCGCGCGCAGGCGGCCCGAAAATTTGAGATTTGAGATTTCAGATTTGAGATTCAGAGTCTTAGTCTCCGCCCGTCCGCGTGCGCGCGCGGCGGCGAGAAACAAGCAACCGCCGGCGCGGCGGGGGCAATCAAACGTGGCGTCGAACCTCTCTCCGTAATTCCCGGCCGGGACGAAGCGAAAAGAAGAATGCCGTGTTCGTGTTTCGGGTTAGAGAAGAAAGCCGACCCGAGGTTTATACACCATCGCGGCTCCGGCGAACACCCCCGGCAAAACGTTTCGGCCGCGCGCGGTTAACGCCGGACGCGCCCGCGGCGTCACTTTACCGGGGCGCGCTGCCGCGTGCTATCATCCGGAAGCTCTCCCGGCTGACCAAGAGAAAGTTAAGGAGAAGCACATGCTTTCACGTCGCAGACTGTTCCTGCTGCCCGTCCTGCTCGCGGCCGTGCTGGGGCTGGCGGCCTGCCCGAGCCAGACGAACATCGGGAAGATCACGGCCGACCCCGACCGCTACATGGACAAGGAGGTCGGCATCGTCGGCCGCGTCACGGACAGCTACGGCGTGCCCTTCGTCGGCGGCGCGTACGAGATAGACGACGGCACGGGGCGCATCTGGGTCATCACGCAGCGCGGCACGCCCTCGCGCGGCTCGCGCGTCGGCGTCAAGGGGCGCGTCTACACGGGCGCGACCTTCCGCGGCCGCAACTTCGGCACGGCGCTCAGGGAGGAGGACCGCCGCGTCAAGTCCAACTGACAAGTTGGCTCGGGGCGCGCGCTTTCGTTCGAGGCGATGAGAATCGTGCGCGCCCTGGACGAGCAGTTCGCGGCCCTGCACGGGCGCTCGCTGGCGCTCGCGCGGGCCGTGCCGGCCGAACGACTCTACTGGCAGCCCGCGCGCGAGCCGTCGGCGCGCACCTTCCCCGTCTACTCCTGCGGCGAGCACCTCCTGCGCTCGGCCGCGGCCGTCGAGCAGACCTTCGGCGGCATCACCGTCAACCTCTGGGACGACCCCTTCGAGTGGACTCTGCCCGAGGCTCTGCCCGCGCCCGGGGACGTGGCGCGCTACCTCGAAGAGGCGGAGGCGACGCGCCGCCGCGCCTTCGAGTTCCTGCGCTCGGACGAAGACCTCGCCAAAGAGATAGCCGCGCCGCCGGGCGGGATGCGCACGCTCTTCTCGCTCGCGTCGGAGGCGCTCGCGCGCGCCGCGCACCATCAGGGGCGCGCCTACGCGACCTTCCGCCTCTTCTCCGACGCGCGCCTGCCGCGCGTCTGAAGCCGGCGCGTGCGGCGGTTGCGCGCGAACTTCGCGCGTGGGATAGTCGTAGGGAGAACGTGGCTACGACCTCATAAAGTTTGGGGGTGTCGGAGAATGTTCTGCCCACAATGCGGCCAGCAGCAGACGTCGGACGCCGCGCGCTTCTGCTCGCGTTGCGGCTTCCAACTCGCGGCCGTGTCGGGTCTGCTGGCGACGAACGGGGCCGCGCCCGAGGCGGCCTTCGAGGCCGTAGCCGCGCCCGCCTCGCCGCGCCGGAAGGGCGCGCGCCTCGGCGGCAAGCTGATGATGACGGGCCTCTTCCTCGCGCCCGCGCTCGGCGCCCTGAGCGAAGTGGTCGGCTTCGACGACGGGGTCGCCCTCCTCGGCGTCATCGTCTTCCTGGCCGGCCTGTTCCGCCTCCTCTACGCGCTCATCTTCGAGGACGGCCCTTTCCGCCAACAGTTGCAGCGGCAGCAGGTCTCCGCCTCGCAGGCGCAGTTCGCCGCGCCGCGCGCCGCCGCGGCGCTCCCGCCGCCGCAGGGCATGCCCGCCCGCGCGTACGCCCCGCCGCGCGCCGACACGGCCGACCTCGCCTACAGGCCCAGCGTGACCGAGGGCACGACGCGGCTCCTCGACAGGGAGCGGGACGAGCAGGGTCGGTAGACGGTCACAGGAGACGGAAGATGTTCTGCCCACAGTGCGGACAGCGTCAGGCCACGAACGACGCGCGCTTCTGCCCCGCGTGCGGCTTCCCGCTCGCCGTCGTCGGCCAACTGCTGGCGCACAACGGGCAGCTCGCGTGGCGGCCGCCCGAGGCGGCGCCGCAGGCGATGTCGCCGCGGCAGAAGGGCATCAGGCAGGGCGGGATGATTATGCTGACGACGCTGCTGGTCGTCCCGCTCATCGCCATCTTCGGCGTAGCGATGCTCGACATGCCCGGCGAGCTCGTCGCGCTGGCCGCGGTCGGGCTGCCCATCAGCGGCTTCCTGCGCATCATGTACGCGCTCATGTTCGAGAGTAACCACCCGCCCGCACTCGGGCCCGCGGTCGCGCAGCCCGCGTACGTGCCGCCCCCGGCCGTCCCGAACTACCTCGGCGCCCCCGCGCGCGGCACGACCCTGCCGCCGCCGCACTCCGCGCCCGTCCCCGCGCAGGCGCGCCCGCAGCGTTACCACACGGGCGAGCTGGTCGAGCCCCCGCGCGCCTCCGTCACAGACCACACCACGCGACTCCTCGACAAGCAGCCGGATGAGCACCCGGGGCAGTAGCGGGGAGGGGAACCCCTACGACCCCGCCGCGCGCGAAGCCGAACCCGCGGCGCGAGACGGCGCGGCGCTCGCGGCGAGGCTGCGCGAGCGCGTCGTGCGCGAAGGGCCCGTCACCTTCCGCGACTGGATGGAGGCGGCGCTCTACGACGAGCGCGGCGGCTACTACCGTCGGCGCGGGGGCGCGCGCTGGGGGCGCGGCGGCGACTACCGCACGGCCCCCGAGCGCAGCGCGCTCTTCGCCGCGACCTTCGCGCGCTACTTCTCGAAGCTCTACGAAGAACTGGGCCGCCCGGCGGTCTTCCACCTCGTCGAAGCCGGCGGCGGCGCGGGCGACTTCGCACACCGAGTCCTCCAGACTCTTCAAAGGGACGCGCCCCGCGTCTTCGACTCGCTCCGCTACGTCTTCGACGAGACGAGCGCCGACTCGCGCGATCGCGCCGCCGCGCTCCTCTCGCCGTTCGCTGAACGGGTCGAGTTCCGCCGGCCGTCGGACGTCGCGCGGCCGCTCGGGGCGGCCGTCGTCTTCTCGAACGAACTGCTCGACGCCCTCCCCGTCCACCGCGTGACCGCGCGCGGCGGGCGGCTGCGCGAGTCGTACGTCGCCGCGGACGGGGGCGGGGGCTTCGCCTTCGTCGAGGGCGAGCCTTCGACGCCGCTGCTCGCCGAACATTTCCGGGCGGCGGGCGTGACGCTCGCCGAGGGGCAGACCGCGGAGGTGTGTCTCGAAGCCGGCGGTTGGCTCGGGCGCGCCGCCCGACTCGTCGGGCGCGGCTTCGTCGTCTCGGTCGATTACGGCGACGAGGCGGAGGGACTTTACGGCGCGCCGCACAGGTTCGGCGGGACGCTGCGCGCCTTCCGCGACCACGAGGCGGTCGAGGACGTGCTGCGCGACCCGGGCGAACAGGACTTGACGTACACGGTCAACTGGACTCAGGCCGTCAAGGAAGGCGAGGCCGCGGGGCTGAAGGCGCTCTCGCTTGAAAGGCTCGACGCCTTCCTGCTGCGCGCCGGCGCGCTCGAACAGTTGGAGCTAGAGGGCGCCCGTGCCGGGAGCGACGCAGAGGTCGCGGCGCTCAGGCTCGGAGCGCGCGAGATGATTCTGCCCGGCGGGATGGCCTCACACTTCCAGGTGCTCGTCCAGCGGAAGGTCTGAGGCCGCGCCCCGCGCCTGCTTCTGTTTTCGGCCCGCGTTTCCTGCTAAACTCGCCACGCTCTACCCTTCAACCCTTTAAGACACATACGCCGCAGGAGACTTCGATGAAAAGGACTCTCGCGCTCTCCGTCTCGCTCGCCTTCAGCCTGCTGCTCACGAACCTCGCGCCGGTCTGCCGCGCGCAGACGACGCCCTTCCTCTCGGACGAAGAGATTCGGACGCTCTCTAACGAAATCTCGGGCGACCGCGCCTTCGAGCACATCCGCTGGCTCACGCACTGGCACCGCGACTCCGGCATGGAGGGCTTCTTCAAGGCGCGCGACTACGTGATGCAGGCCGCGCGCGAGGCGGGCGTCGACGAGGTGCGCTTCGTCGAGCAGCCTTTAGAGGGGCCGAACTACACTGCGCGCGCGGCCGAGCTGTGGATGGTCGAGCCCGTCGAGCTGAAGCTGGCCGACATCGGCGAGCACGCCGTCTACCTCGCAGACATGAGCCGCGACGCCGACGTGACGGCCGAACTCGTGGACATCGGCGACGGCACGGAGGAGGCGCTGAAGGGCTTGGACGTGAGGGGCAAGATAGTCCTCACGAGCGGCCCGCCGCAGCGCGCCGTCGAGACGGCCGTCGGCAAGCGCGGCGCGGTCGGCGTCGTCACCTACGTGACCTCCGAGGGGAGGAGCCCGATGGACTTCCCAGACCAGATAGCGTGGCAGCGCATCAGCGCCGACCCGCCCGCCGGCTCGAAGGGCACCTTCGCCTTCGTGCTCCCGCCGCGCAAAGGCGACGCGCTCCGCCGCATACTCCAGACGAAGGGGACGCAGGACTTCTTCGCCACGGGCCGGCCCGCGCCCGGCGGCCGCGTCCGCCTCAGAGCGAAGGTGGACACGGACATCGGCGTGGCGCCCGGCAAGACCGGCTTCGTCGAGGCCGTCATCCGCGGCACGCGCCCCGGCGCGCAGCAGATCGTGCTGACCGCGCACCTGCAAGAGGAGCAGGGCTCGGCGAACGACGACGGGAGCGGCTGCGCCAACCTGCTCGAACTCGCGCGCACGTTTAGCAAGCTCATCCGCGAGGGGAAGATCAAGCGGCCGCAGCGCGACCTGCGCTTCTGGTGGACGGACGAAATCTACTCCGAGTACTACCACTTCGGTAAGAACCCCGAAGAGGTGAAGCGGATTCTGGCGAACGTCCACCAGGACATGACGGGCGCGAACCTCGCCATGGGGAGCCGCGTCCAGCACCTCATCTTCGCGCCGCACTCGCGCACCTCGTACCTCGACGCCGTCTTCGAGAGCGTCGGCACCTTCCTCATCCAGACCAACAACGGCTTCCTCGCGGCGAGCCGGCAGGGCGGGCTGCCGCGCCCCTACACGCGCCCGCTCTACGCGACGCGCGGCACGCGGCAGGGCTACAACGCGCGCTTCGTGCCGCACTTCGGCTCGTCCGACCACCTCGTCTTCCTCGAAGGCGCCGTCGGCATCCCGGCCGTCGCGCTCATCAACTGGGACGACCCCTTCATACACTCCTCGGACGACGACCTCTTCCAGATAGACCAGACGCAACTGCGGCGCAACAACTTCCTCATCGGCGCCATCGCCTACTTCCTCTCGAACGCGGACGCGGCGCGCGTGCCGCTGCTCGTCGCCGAGACCTACGCGCAGGGGCGCAGGCGGCTGGCGAACGACCTCGAAGTCGCGCTCGGCATCCTGCGCGACTCGGCCGCGGAGCCCGACCACGGCTGGAAGCGGGCCGAGACGGTCGTCAGTCAGGGAGTCGAGCGCGAGGCGCGCGCGCTCGACTCGATACGCGTCTTCGCGGGCGAGAACCGCGACGCAGCGCGGGTGGTTGACGAGGCCGTGCGCTCCGTCTCCGCGGACGACGCGACGGGGGCGCAGCTCGCGGCCCTCTACCGGCAGTTCTACCGCGCCGAGCCGCCCGCGCGGGGCGCGCTGACGGCGGCCGAGGCCGCGGCCTCGAAGAAGGTGCCCGCGAACGTCGCGCCGCTCGAAGCGTATTTCGCGAACCGCCAGAAGGTGCCGTTCGCGGCCGGCGGCCGCCTCCACGGCCTGATGCGCACGGAGGTCTACAACTTCGTGGACGGCCGCCGCTCTTACTACGACATCTACAAGGCCGTCTACGCCGAGGCGGCGGCCGCCGGCGACTGGTATTACGGGACGGTCGCGCTCGAAGACGTGGTGCGGCTGCTCGACGCGGCCGTCGGGGCGAAGGCGCTCACGCTCAGGTGAAAGCCCCGCGGCGGTGCTCGCAAATGCAGGCAGAGTGACGCGGGGGCAGGTCTGAAACCGTACAGGCCGGAGGGCGCGCAGCGCCCGCGGCTTGCGGAAGTTAAATCTTGCAGTAGAATAAGTTTAGCCGACCTTCCCCCGAACGACCGGGCTGCGGGAACGATGCTTGCTGTAAGCCCGCCTGAATCCCGTCTCCCCCTCCGTGTGCCCGCGGCGCTACTGTCTTCGCGCCGTGTGGCTCGCGATTAGCGGGCGGCCCGCGGCTCGTCCGCGAGCATCTCAAAGTTAAGCTCTAGACGGATTAAAAACTGGTCGGGCGGCGCGGACTTGCTAAAGTCCCGGCGCGCCCCGGGACTGATGACAAGGTTAACCAACACACAGCCCTCGGCGGGCGAGCCGGACGAGTCGGGCGGGGCGCGCTCGCCGCGCGAGCGGCGCGAGTCGGTGCCGCTCTTCAACCGCGAGTTCAGCCAGATCGAGTTCTACAGGCGCGTGCTCGAAGAGGCGCTCGACCCGGCCGAGCCGCTGCTCGAACGCCTGAAGTTCCTCTCCATCTTCACCGAGAACCTGGACGAGTTCTTCATGATCCGCGTCTCGGGGTTGCAGGAGACCTCGGCCGTCGAGGTGGCCGAACTCTCGCCCGACGGCATGAAGCAGCTCGAACAGTTGAAGGAGATACGCGCGCGCCTGCTCCCGCTCGTCGAGGAGCACTCGCGCTGCCTGCGCGAGGAGGTGCTGCCGGCGCTCGCCGAGGCGGGCGTCCGCGTCGCACAGTACAGCACGCTCTCCTTGCCCGAGCGCCAGCAGTTGCGCGAGTTCTACAAGCGGCAGGTGCACCCCGTGCTCACGCCGCAGGCCGTAGACCAGGGGCACCCCTTCCCGTACATCTCCAGCCTCAGCCTGAACCTCGCGCTCATGGTCGAGCCGCTGCCCGAGCACGGCATCACGCGCTCGCTGACGGGGAAGGTCGAGCCGAGGTTCGCGCGCGTCAAGGTGCCGCCGCTCGTCCCGCGCCTCGTCCCCGTCGAGGGCGACGGCGGCACGAAGTTCGTGCTGCTCGAAGACCTCATCGCGGCCAACCTCGAATCGCTCTTCCCGCGCATGCGCGTCAGCCAGTGCCACGCCTTCCGCGTGACGCGCGACGCCGACGTCGAGGTGCGCGAGGAGGAGGCGAACGACCTGCTCGGCATGATGGAGAAGACGCTGAGCAAGCGCCGCTTCGGCACCGCCGTGCGGCTCGAAGTCGCCGCCGGGATGCCGGAGGGGATGCGCGAGTACATCACGGGCGAACTCGAACTCGGGCCGGAGGACGTGTACGCCGTCGCCGGGCCGCTCGCCGTCCGCGACCTGATGCAGCTCTACAAGCTCGACCGCCCCGACCTGAAGGACGCGCCCTTCGCGCCGAAGACGGCGCCCCCCTTCCGCGGCGCCGACGACTACTTCGAGGTGATACGCGCGCGCGACGTGCTCGTCCACCACCCCTACCAGTCCTTCGAGGCCGTCACGGAGTTCATCGACCGCGCCGCCAAAGACCCCGAGGTGGCGGCCATCAAAATCTGCCTCTACCGCACGGGCGAGAAGTCGCCCATCCCCGAGTCGCTCATCGAGGCCGTCGCGCGCGGCAAGCAGGCGACGGCGCTCGTCGAGATCAAGGCGCGCTTCGACGAGGAGAACAACATCGAGTGGGCGAAGCGGCTGGAGGAGGCGGGCGTCCACGTCGTCTACGGCATCGTGAACCTGAAGACGCACTGCAAGGTCGCGCTCGTCGTCCGCCGCGAGGGCGAGGAGCTGCGCCGCTACGTCCACGTCGCCACGGGCAACTACAACCCCGTGACGGCCAACTTCTACACCGACCTCGGGCTCTTCACCGCCGACGAGGACATCGGCGCGGACGCCACCGACCTCTTCAACTTCCTGACCGGCTTCTCGCGGCAGAAGGAGTACCGCAGTCTCCTCGTCTCGCCGACCGTGCTGCGCGAGAAGACCGTCGGGCTCATCCGGCGCGAGGCCGGGCACGCGCGCGAGGGGCGCCCCGCGCGCATCGTCGTCAAGATCAACCGGCTCGCCGACACGCGCGTCATCGGCGCGCTCTACGAGGCGTCGCAGGCGGGCGTGCAGATTGACTTGATCGTGCGCGGCATCTGCATGCTGAAGCCCGGCGTCCCCGGCCTCTCCGAGAACATCCGCGTGCGCAGCGTCGTCGGCCGCTTCCTCGAACACAGCCGCGCCTACTACTTCCAGAACGGCGGCGACGAGGAACTCTACACGGGCAGCGCCGACTGGATGCCGCGCAACTTCGACCGCCGCGTCGAGACGGTCGCGCCCGTCCGCGCCCCGGGCCTGAAGAAGTACCTGAAGGACGTGCTGCTCGGCGCGTACCTGCGCGACAACGTGAAGGCGCGCGTGCTCGGCGCCGACGGCCGCTACCGCCCCGTCCCCGCCGAGCCCGATGCCGAGCGCTTCAACAGCCAGCTCTTTTTCATTGACGCCCCCGCGCCCGAGTGAGATTTGACAGACGGACTTTCGAGGAGTGTCGAAGATGCTGAACATCCCAACCCGCAAAACCATCCCGTCGCTGCTGCTGGCGCTGACGCTCACGGCCTGCGCGTTCGCGGCCGGCCGGGGCGGCGGCCAGGACGCGGGCCGGCCGGCCGAGCCCAAGGCGGAGGCGAAGAATGAAGAGAAGAAGGGCGAGCAGAAGCAGGCGCCGCAGGGCGCGCCCGTCCTGTGGCAGGAGCCGGCCGACGTCTCCTCGCTCAACCTCCTGCTCGGGCCCGGCGGCGCGGAGATGAAGCCCGACCTGAGCCAGCTCATCTTCGACGGCTCCGAGGAGGGCGGCGGCTACTCCGTGAAGTGGCGCGTGCGCGACGCCTCGGGCAGGCGTTGGGTCGCCAAGCTGGGCAACGAGGCGCAGCCCGAGACGGCCGCGACGCGCCTCCTCTGGGCCGCCGGCTACCCCGTCGAGATCACCTACCTCGTGCCCTGCGCCAAGATAGTCAACGCGCCGAAGCCGCCCTCGAACAAGGGCATCAAGAAGTGCCAGGGCGACGGCTTCCCCAACGTCCGTCTTGAGGCGCGCCCCGAGGCCCACAAGCGGCTCGACAACTGGAGCTGGGACCAGAACCCGTTCGCCGGGTCGAAGGAGTTCGCGGGGCTCGTCGTGCTGATGGGGCTCGTCAACAACTGGGACCTGAAGGACACCAACAACAAGGTCATCTACGTGCCGGGCGAGGGCGGCGGCGAGGGGCAGTTGCGCTACATCATCAGCGACCTCGGCGCGACCTTCGGCAAGACCGGCAACTTCATCACGCACAGCCGCAACGAGCCCGAGAAGTACGTCAAGACCGACTTCGTCGAGAAGGTCGAGAACGGCCGCGTGAAGTTCGACTACAGCGGCAAGAAGGGCGGGCTCTTCGACAACATCACGGTCGAGCACGCGAAGTGGGTCGGCGACCTGCTGGGCCGACTGAGCGAGGAGCAGGTCAAGGACGCCTTCCGCGCCGCCAACTACACGCCCGAGGAGGTGGAGGGGCTCGCGCAGGAGGTGCTGGGGCGCATCAACGCCCTGCGCAGGCTCCCGGCCCCGGCCGCCGAGGCCGCCGCGCCCGCGCCGGCCGCCACGCCGGCCCCGGCCACGACGCCGACCCCCTGAGCCGCGCCCCCTCGGCGGGGCGCACGACGGCAGGAAGTTGAACCGCCGCGGACACGGAGACACGGCTTTGAGAATTTGAAATATCAGATTGAGATTTCAGATTTGAAATTTGAAATCTCAAATCTGAACTTGCTTCAAGCCGTGTCTCCGTGCCCGCAGTTAAATCTCACCGTGCGACGTAACTTCCCGGAGTGTCCGCGTGCCTGACAGAACCCCCGGCGCGTCTGGCCCCCGCCGCCCTTCTAATCTTCCGCGCGGCCCGGCCGTGCGCGGCGCGGCAGCCCGCGCCTTCCCCGCTCGCGCGCAGGCCGGGCCGGCGGCTCTCGACGACGCGCAGCGTGGTGACGGCGCCGCGGAGGTTTTAAGGAGGGAGATGGCGAAAGGCAAGATTAAGGGCAAGGGGTTGACCTTCGCGGTGGCGGTCGGCGCGCTGACGGTCGGGTTCCTGCTGGTCGCCGCGCTGATGCGCGGCTACGGCACGGGCCCGCACGAGGCGGTCGTCGGGGGCGGGGCCGACCCGGCGCGCGCCGCGCAGACCGCGCAGGCGCCCGCGCGTGAGGCGGAGGCCGGGCGCGAGCAGGCGCGGCGCGACGATTCGCCGTTCTCGCAGGCGCTTGGCGGGTCGCCGGCGCAGCAGCGGGAGCCGGGCGCGCAGGCCGAGCACAACGACTGGCTGATGACGTTCGCCTCGGTGATGGTACGCCTGGCGCTCGCGGCGCTGCTGGCGGCGGCGCTCGCGTTCCGGCCGCGCCGCTTCGGGGCGGGGCTCAAGCGCAACCCTTTCGTCGCGCAGACGCAGATACTCCTGGCCGTCGTCGCTTCGGCGCTGATGATGATCGTCGGCGACTCGACGGCGCGCGCCTTCGGCATCTTCGCCGCCGCCTCGCTCGTGCGCTTCCGCACGAACATCAAAGACCCGAAGGAGATCACGGTGCTGCTGCTCGTCCTCGCCATCGGCCTTTCGACGGGCGTCGGGCGGTGGGAGCTGGGGCTCGTCTTCACCTTCTTCGTGCTGCTGCTGCTGTGGGGGCTCGAATACCGCGAGACGGAGATGGTCACGCGCGCGATGGAGTTGACGGTGAAGACGCGCAACATCGGGACGACGCAGGACGCGCTGCTCGGCCTCTTCCGCAAGTACAGCTTCCCGTCCGAGCTGCGCACCATCGAGCGCGCGGACGGCGACGACGGCACGGGCAGCGTCGTCTACTACGTGGACGTGAGCCCGCAGGCGAGCACCGACCGCATGAGCGAGGAGCTGCTCGCCACCGACCCGAAGAACATCGAGAGCGTCGAGTGGGCGCAGCAGAAGAACACGTCCTACTACTACCAGTAGCCGCGGGCGCGCCGCGCGCGGGCGCGGGGCGGCGGCCCCGCGCCGTGCCGTTTGGT
>DASVWB010000177.1:0-32706 GCA_036389815.1 Pyrinomonadaceae bacterium
CGCCTCTACAGGCGGGCCGGACGCGGGGGCGGGAGCGCGGCCGGCTCAGTGGCACCAGTCGCCGGTCTGTTGCAGGCAGAGGAAGTTGTTCTTGAGGGCCGGGAAGACGGGCACACCGTTGTTCGTCACGGTGCGGATGAAGGCGTCCGGGCGGATGTAGCCGTTGCGCGGGTCGGAGGGGATGGGGCAGATGACCCAGCGGAAGACGGGGTCGTCCACGGGGCGCGTGCGCAGCTCGACGAGGCCCTCGCTCGCGAGGTTATCAATCTGCGAGGGGCTGGTCAGGATGGGCGTGCCGTCGAGGTCGCGGCCGTTGGTGGCGCCGATGGGGTCGAGCACCTTGCGCCCCTCGGCCGTCGAAGCCTTCGGCGTGTAGACGACCCAGACGGCCGCCCACAGGCCGAGCGGGTCGTTCGAGAAGTAGCCGTCGCGCGTGTCGAAGACGTTGTCCTGCCGCTTGTTCGGGAGGAACGGGTCGAGGATGGAGCCGTTCGACGCCTTCGGGAAGATGAAGACGCGGAAGCGCTCGGCCGTGTCGAAGGCCGCCTGCCCGCGCGAGGTCAGCGCGCCGGCGCCGTTGCGCTCGAAGCCCGACGAGTTGAGCACGCCCATGATGTTGGCGTAGGTCAGGCCGCTCGTCCCCGTCGTGCCGGGCGTCGTCTCGATGGTGCGGACGTTGGTGCGGGTCGGGTCGGTGTTCGAGTTGTCGATGACGAAGTCGCCGGCGCGCGAAGAGGTGCCGACGCGCAGCACGATGTTCTCGGGCACGACGCCCTGCGAGCGGTAGGTCGCGTCGCTGAAGTCGAAGGGGGATTGGCCGAGGCCGCCGCCGGCGTAGCCGGTCGTGCCGAAGGCGAGGGCGGCCGCCGAGGCCAGCGACACCGCGAAGACCGCGAGTCGCAGCGTCCGCCGCGCTCTGCTTGTGCTCGTTATCATGGTTAGGTTCTCCTTCGTGTGGGTGTTGGGAACTGTTGACTGTTGCGGGGTGAGCGCCGCGACTTCGGGTCCCGCGCGTGCACACCTCGGCCCACCCCACCCCGGCCCCTTTCGGGCAGCGGCCGGCGGCGGGTTTTAGACAGACCCCTCCCGCGCTGGCGGCGCGCCTCGACGGGCGCGAAACGCCTCAAGCATTTTTTTTCGGGCGGAGCCCGTGCGAGCTGTTTTAGTGCTTCCCCTTGAAGTTCATTCCGAGATGAGCGGGAGCGGCAGCGAGGTAAGTCGTGATCGGAAGACTGCCGATGTGCTCTCCGAATGTGAGTCGCATTATGTTGGAAGAGTTGTCACGAAACTGTCAGCCAACTGACAGTAATGAAAAATTAGTTGCACGCACGCCAGCGCGAGCGAGCCGACGTAGACCTGAAGCTCCTTGAGGTGCGAGACGCGTATCCAGCCGCGACCCAGCTCGATGATGCCGCGCCGTTCGAGGTCGTTGAGGACCGTGGTGGTCGTCTGGCGCGAGGCGCCGATGAGGCTCGCCACGTCCTGGTGCGTGAGCGGGACGAGCAGCTCGGGGTTGGCGGGCGTCGCCGCCGCCGAGCTGGTCGAGATGTCGTGCAGCAGCTCGCAGACGCGCGCCGCCACGTCCTTCGTCGTGATGTCGGAGAGCTTCTTCTCCATCCGGCGGCGGCGGCCGCCGACGAGGCGGATGTAGCTCATGGCGAGCTTCGGGCGCGTCTCCAGCAGGCGGACGAAGTCGCGCTTGCCGAAGACCCATATCAGCACCTCGTCGAGCGCCTGCGCCATGTTGCTGCGCGGCGCCTCGTCGGTGAGCGCGAACTCGCCGAAGATTTCGCCGGGCTGGAAGATGTCGATGGCGAACTCCTTGCCCGACTCCGAGAGCACGGACAGCTTGATGCGCCCTTTGCGGAGGACGTAAACGGTCTCGGCGCGGTCGCCCGGCATGTAGACGAACTCGCCGCGCTCCTTGCGCAGCGAGCGCGCGGCGGCCGTGATCTCGGCCATGTCGGCGGGGCCGAGCCCGTCGAAGAGTTGCACGCGGTGGCCGTTGCGTTCGCCGTCCTCGGGCCGGGCCGGCGCGGCGCCTCCGCCGCAGTATCCACCGCCGTTCGTGCCGGTGCCGGCACAACTGAGTGACGTAGCCGCGACTGTCATGGCTTTTTCTCCTTCCCTGTTCCCCCGCGAGCCGGGCGGCTCGTGTGTCGGGTGGGGTGTGTGGCAAGGCGTTTAGGGGGGCGTCTTACGCTTCGAGTCCCTGTCAGTTTGAGGTTAGGCGTCCTCCAAGGGTATTCGGGTGAAGGCCCCGCCGCTCGCGCGCGGGGCCCGCGTCAGGCCGCGCAGGCTCCCGCGTCGTGACGTTGCGGCGCGGCGGTGGCGCGCGCGCGCAGCGACGCGGCGAAGTCGGTCGCGCCCGCCTTCAGCTCTTTCGCCTCGGGCATCAGGTTCAGCCTGAACAACTCCTCCAGCGCGGCCAGGTCGCGGTCGCGGTTGACGCCCGCGGCGGCGAGCGCGCGCCCGTCCTTCACGTAGAAGGCGAGGAAGTCCTGCGCCGCCACGTCGCCCGCGTAGACTATCTCGTCCCAGCGCGGGGCGTGGCCGACGTAGACGAGGCCGGTGTCGAACTGGCGCGTCCAGAAGAAGGGCACGCCGTCGAAGCGCGCCGGCCGGCCGGCCATGTTGTGCGCGGCGACGCGCCCCTGCTGCTGCGCCGTGCGCCAGTGCTCGACGCGCGCCCGCGCGCCCGTGCGCGGGTCGGGGAAGCTGGCGATGTCGCCCGCCGCGTAGAGGCCGTCGGCCGCGCGCATCTGCGCGTCAACGACGACGGCGCCGCCCGCGTCGAGCGTGACGCCTTCGAGGAAGCCGGTCGCGGGGTGCACGCCGACGCCGAGCACGACCATGTCCGCCTCGATGCACTCACCGCTCTCCAGCCTCACGGCCCGGACGCCGCACGTCCCCTCGAAGCGGTAGACGATGGAGCCGAGCTTGAACTTGACGCCTTGCTCCTCGTGCACGCGGCGGAAGAGCGCGCCGACCTCGCGGCCGAGCACTGACTCGAAGGGCTCGCCCGAGGGCGCGACCACCGTCACGTCGAGGCCGCGCGCGCGCAGGGAGGCGGCCACCTCCATGCCGATGAAGCTCGACCCGACGACGACGACGCGCTCGGCGCGCCGGGCCGTCTCGATGACTGAGTCGGCGTCGGAGAAGCCGCGCAGCAGGCAGATGTTCTTGAGGTCGGAGCCGGGGATGTTGAGCCGGCGCGGCGTGCCGCCCGTGGCCACGAGCAGCGCGTCGTATTCGAGCACGTCGCCGCTGTAGAAGGTGACGGTCTTCGCGGCCGCGTCCACGCGCGTCACCTCGCGCCCGCACAGCAGCTCGATGTCGTGCTCCCTGTAGAACTCGTCGGGCCTGAGCGGCATCCACTCCGGCTCGGCGTGGCCTTGCAGGTAGTCTTTGCTGAGGTTCGGGCGGTCGTAAGGGGCGCGGTCTTCGCGCGTGACGAGCGCGACGCGCCCGCGGAAGCCGTCCTCGCGCAGCGTCTGCGCCGCGGCGTAGCCGGCCGCGCCCGCGCCGAGGATGACGAAGAGCCGCGCGTCCGACGGGTCGCGCCGCGACATGCGCGGGGGCACGCGGTCTGCGCCGGCCGCGGGCAGGCGCGCGAGCACGCGGCCGTCCTCGACGCGCACCTCGTAGCGCGGGAGCGAGTCGAGCGCCGGCGGCTCTTCGAGGCCGCCCGTCGTCACGTCGAAGCAGGCGTGGTGCCAGGGGCAGACGACGCGCTTGCCGCAGAGCGCGCCTTCCGCGAGCGGCGCGCCGTAGTGCGGGCAGGTCGCGCCGACGGCGTGGAATTCGCCGCCGACGCGCGCCAGCAGGATTCTCGTGCCGTCCGCCGTGACCTCTTTCATCTCCCCGTCGTTGAGGTCTGAGGTGTCGGCGAGGGGGAATTCCTTGTAGTCCATATCGAGTTAGCGAGCCGCGTGGGGGTGCCGCCCGGCCTCTTCCTTCTTATGCTCGAACTGTTAGCTAAGTCTTCGCGCCCTCAGCCGCGGAAGGCGAAGATGGCGACCAGCAGGATGACGAAGGAGACGACCGCCCCGGCCCCGTGAATCGCCACGTAGTTGAGGGGCAGCGCCTGCCGCCGCAGGTGGTGCGCGAAGAGCATGAACCCGCCGAGGGCGGCGATGACGAAGCCCGCGAGCGCGACCATCGAGACCCACGACGCCCCGCCGCCGAGGACGGCGACGACGAGCGTCACGAGCCCCGCCGCGGCGAACAGCCCGTGGACGACGGCCAGCCCCATCGGCGGCAGCTCACGGCCGCCGACACGCATGGCCGCCATGATTACGCCGCCGACAGCCGCGACCGCAAAGAGTATTGCCGCTATAGTCATACACCGAAGCCTCCTTCAGAAACCGGCTACGCCTTCCGCCAATCTTTACGCCTCTTCTCCCCGGCGAATGTCATCCGTGCGACAGTTCGGCGAAAATAGTCGGCGCGCCACCCGACGCTCATTGTCTGTCCGCCCCGCCCGCGGGGTGAACTAAACCCCCCGGCCTTAAGGAAGCGCGCCGCCGGGGCCGGCGCAGACGAGGAGCGCGACGCCGATGATTAACAGCAGCAGTGTCACACGCACGGTCATGACCGCGCGCTCGTGCGCCGCGACGCAGGCCCCCGCGGCGCCTTCGGACGCGACCCGACCGTCCTCTCGCTCGGCTCCCATCATCAAACCCCCTAGCCGAAAGCCATGCTCCCGCCGACGTGCCCCTGGTAGACGAGCGCCAGCAGCGTCAGCGCGGCCGTCACGAAATACGCGGCGCCGGGTACGTCGCCGCGTTTGTGAAACCTCCAGCGCCAGAGCGTGAGCGCGGGGAACGCTAAGGCCAGCCAGATGCCGAGCCACTGGTGAACCGTTATCAGTTCCGGCGACAGCGCGGCCTCGATAGACCTCTTCCAGAACCAGCCCGCCAGCGCCGTCGCCGGCGTCACGGCCGCCGCGTAGAGCAGCGCCCACCAGGCCGCGTGCCTCAGCGACTCCCTGCGCAGCAGCGCCCCTAAAAGGTCGCTCAGGACCGACGCGGGCAGCAGCGCGGCCGTGAAGTTGACCAGAACCGGGTGGATGTTCTCCCAGGAGAACGGCGGCAACGGCAAGCCCATCTTTTTCAGCCTCGGGTGAGTCGGGCGGCGCGCCCGTCCCTCGATTACTGGACGACTATCTGACCGACCATCTTCGCGTGCGGGGCGCAGTGGTACGAGTATGTGCCGGGCGCGGCGAACGTGTGCGAGAACTCGGCGCCGACGTTGACCAGACCCGAGTCGAAGAGCTTGTCGTTACTGACGACGGTGTGCGCCTTATGCCCCTTGTTGACCCAGGTCACTTTCGTGCCCGCGGGGACGGTCACGAGCGCCGGCTGGAAAACGTCGTCGCCCATCTCGATCTGTTGCGAGCCGGCGGTCGTCGCCGCCGCCGCGCCGCCCGCGGCGTTCGACGCCGCGCCGGCCCGCGCGCCGCCGGCCTGTGCCTGGCCGGCGTTCGCGTTCTTCGGGCCGCCGGCCGTCTCGCCCTCGTTCCGCCCGCCGCAGCCCGCGAGCATCAGCCCCGACAGGGCGAACGCTGCCGCCAGCGCCGACGTTCTCGATAAACGGTATGACATGATTTCCTCTTCGACCCTTCAGCGCACGACGAGCTTGCCCTTCGTGTTCGGGTGGTAGGCGCAGTAATAGAAGTAAGTGCCCTTCCTGTTCGCGACGTAGCTCCAGGAGCCCCCGGGCTCGATGCTCCCCGAGTCGAAGCTCTTCCCGCGGTCGGTGGCGGTGTGCGGCACGACGTCGGCGTTCTTCCAGACCACCGTGTCGCCGGCCTTCACGACGAGCGTCGCCGGGACGTTCTTCATCCCGCGCAGCGTGACCGTGTGAGTCCTCGACTTTGCGGCGGCGCTCGAAGCGAGGGCGGCGATCAGTAAGGCCGCGCAGGCGGTGAGCAGGAGGCGCGCGGTTGCGTGTCGGTGACGCGAATTATTCGAAAACATACTCAGCCTTTCACATGCCGCGTGGGTTTTAAGGGTGTGGCGCGCGGCGCCGCCTGTCGGAACGACCAGCCGGTCGGGTGGCGAGCCCGCGGCCGCTTTTTTAGCGGGCCGGGGCCGCGGACTCGCCAGTCCCCTGCGGCCTGACGACGCGCGCCTTAGTGCTTGTGCGTCGCCTTCGCAGACTTCTTCCCGCCGAGCTGGGCCTGGAGCTGTTCGGCGTGCTTCAGGTGTGCGACCAGCGCCGGGCGGACGTTGACGAGCGCCGCCTTCAGCTCCGCGTTCTGCGCGCTCGGGATCAGGGTCTTGTCCACGGCGTCTATCACGAGCTTGTGGTATGCGACCTCGTTGGCGATGTACTCCCGGTCGAACTCCTTCCCCGAGAGCGCGCTCAGGCGCGTGCGCGTCTGCTCGCCGCTCGCGGTCAGCCCGCGGCTCGTCTCGCTCTCCTCCGGCGTGACGCCGAGCTTGGTGACGAGGTCAACCGCAGACTTGTTCACCGCCGTGTGGTCGCTGATCATCGTGTCGGCGAACTGTTTGACCTTCGGGTTCTTCGTCTTCGACAGCGCGAGCCTGCCGGCCTCGATGTCCACGGTGTTGGCGGCGACGACGATGGCGGCAATCTGCGGGTCGGTCACGGCCGCCGCCGGCGCCGCGTGCGTGACGTGAAGAGCGCGCGCGGCCGTAAACGGGGCGGCGGCGAAGGTCGCGGCGGCCGCGATGACGAGTGCCGAGGCGACGCCGATTGTGCGTAGGTTTTCTCTTCTCATGTCTCCTCCGAAAGTTGGTGTCTGTATTCCCGTAGCCGGTAAGGTGCTCCGGCCTACATGCCGAATCTGCGCAGGTACTCGTCCGACGTGATGAACGCCTTGACCATCTCGGCGCGGACGAAGTCGCCGCCGAACTGTTCGAGCTTCGCGAGCCAGAAGTTGTAGCCCTGGTAGTCGAGCGTCGGCTCGGGCGGCTCGTTCGGGTTGCGCCGCAGGTAACCGAAGTACTCCATCAGCACGAAGGCGCGGTTCCGCTCGCGGCGCGAGAACTCCGCGTTCTCGACCACGCGCCTCAGAGCGCGGGCGCGCGCCGCCGCGTCGCCCGAGGTCGCCGCGCCCCCGAACTCGTTAACGGCCGCCTGCCTCTCCGCGGCAGACAGCGACCCGCCGGTGTTGACGTTCAGCATGTCCACGAACTCGGCGGGCGTGAGCGACGCCGGGTAGGCCGCGGCGAAGCGATCCCGCCGGACGAAGGCGTCGAAGTACGCCGCCTTGTTCTGCTCCAGAAGCTCCAGCGCGCCCGGCTGGCCGATGACGACGCCGTTGGCGATCAACTGCTTGTCGGCGAGGAATTCGGCGAACGTCAGCGGCACCGGCGCGCCGGGGATGTTGCCGAACGCGGCCTTGTAGGTCTTGTAGACGAGGTAGCCCGTCTGCTGGAACTCTATCGAGAGGAAGAAGGCGGCCGAGACGTTGATGCGCTTGACCTCGCGGCACTGCGCGTCGGCGCCGCACTGCTCGATCTCGTTCACCCAGAACTGCAAGCCCGCGGCGTCGGGCTCGCGCCCGAGGAAGTCGCGGTAGTGCTGCGAGACGAAGTCCGTCGAGTCGTTAACGTTCACGGCCGTCGCCGCCGACGGCAGCGACTTCAGGAACTCGACCAGTTGCCCCTTCTCCTGCCCGGTCAGGCCCAACTGGAAGAAGCCGTCGTAGTGGTTGACCACGTCGAGCAGGGTCGCGAAGCGGCCGTCGTGGTAGAAGCCGCCCTTCTGGTGTGTCCACAGCCCGTTGAGCGGGGCGGTGCGGTAGCGCTCGTCGGGCGAGCGCATCGCCTGAAACTCGTCAATGCCGATCTCGGCCCCCGTGTGCATGTTCCAACCGGCCTCGGTGTAGAGCGGAGGCGTGTGGCATGTGCTGCACTTCGCCTTGTTGTTGAACAGCTCCTTGCCCTTCTTCGCGGCCACCTCGTCGAAGCTGCCGGTGGGCGGCGCGGGCGCGTCTATCGAGAGCTGGTAGGCGTGGAGCGCGGGCAGCTTAGGGGTGATGAGGTCAACCGCGTTGCGGACGTGCGCGAACCCGTTCCGCGCGGCGATGGGGAACTTCTCGGCGTCGTTCAGACGCTCGTCGTCGAAGTTACCTACGCCGTGCATCTCAAGGTTCGCCACGAAGGCGTTCCACTGCGGCACGCTGCCCCAGCCCGTCCACGTGTGGAGGTTGATGCCGGAGAGCCCGAACGCGGGCGGGATGAGCGTCGAAGCGGGCTTGCCGTCGGGGCGGAACGCCTTGCCGTCGAGGAAGACCTCGGCGTCGAACTCGCCCGGCCCCCAGCTCTGGAGCACGGTGTTTAAGGTGGGGCGGTCAACGCCGAGCAGGTTCTGCACGACGGTCAGGTCGGGCGCCAGCGAGATGATGGCTCCGACGTTGAGGTCGCGGTTGGCCCAGCCGTCGAGCCGGCGGCCGATTCCCGGCGCGAAGGCGTTGTCCACGGTCGAGTGGCAGAGGGCACAGCTGATGCCCATCGTCTTCATGCTGCCGTCCTGGTTGAACTGCCCCTTGACGCCGAGGACCGCGTCGAGCTTGATGAGCGCCAGCGTCGTCGCGGGGTCGTCGAGGTCAACCTTGCCCGCCTTTATCTGCTCGACTAGTTCGGCGGGCAGCGCCTCCATGTCAACTTTCAGGCCGACGGCGAGGGCCGTCTTCGGGCTGACGCCCGCGCCGACGCCGCCGAACTTCGTGCCCTCGATTGCGCGGTGAAGCTTCAGCGTGTCGCCCCAGAAGCCCTCGTCGCCGAACGTGTCGAAGCGGAAAATCTGCTTCCCCTCCTCGACCAACCTCTGCTGAGCCTCGGCCGTCTGTTCGGCCGTGGCCTGTTGCCCCCCGCCGCCTTCCTGCCCGCTGACGCCGCGGCGTGCGTCGCCGGGTCGCGAAAGGGCGAAAAGCAGCAGCCCCACGGCCGCCACAAGCAGCGCAAGCTTCACCGCCCTGACGGACGCGGATTGCGCGAATCCGCCTGCCGGCGACAGGCGCGCGCGGCCGTCCTTGCCCGGTACGGATGCACCCTCCCGCGCCCGCGCAGCGGGGGCTTCAGGCGTTCGCCCGACGACTCTTGTTTGGCTTATTCGATTCGGCATGAAACTTCTCCCGGGATAGGCTTTGTTACTTGAAAGGCTACGAGGCATTAAAATACGCCTCTTACAAAATAAGTCAAGAAATATTTTGACTTATTGTAAATGCAAGAAAATATGGCAATTGCGGCACGCCTCGCACCTTGAGGGCCACGGGCCTCGGGGGAACACCGTTCTGGCGGACACTCCGGGTCGGCCGGTTACCGGGGTTTTGTTTGGGTTTTTGGCGGGGTAGGAGTCGGGAAGAATTTAGCTCTGACTACATCCGCAGCGGGTTTAAGGCCGGGCCGGTGTGTGGTAAATAGAGTCCATGAAATCTTCTTCAGCCCCGGAAGCTGCGGGCAGCCCGCCTGCCCGCGGCCCGCGCCGCCGCTCATGGCTACGCCCCCGCCTGGACTGGCTGCTCGTTTTCGTTCCCGTCGCCATCGTGCTCCGCTTCGTGCCGTCGCTGGAGAGCCCGACGGCGCTCTTCATCGTCTCGTGCCTCGCGATCATACCGCTGGCGGGCTGGATGGGGCGTGCCACCGAACACCTGGCCGAGCACCTTGGGCAGGGCGTCGGCGGACTTCTCAACGCCACGTTCGGAAACGCCGCCGAGCTTATCATCGCGCTCTTCGCCCTCTCGAAGGGGTTGACGGGCGTCGTCAAGGCTTCGATCACCGGCTCGATCATCGGCAACGTGCTGCTCGTCCTCGGACTCTCGTTCCTCTCGGGCGGCATCAAGTTCAGGAAGCAGGAGTTCAACCGCGTGGCCGCCGGCGTCTCGGCCACGGCGCTCACGCTGGCCGCCATCGCGCTGGTCATCCCGACGGTCTTCCACCAGAGTGCGGCCGCCGTGCCCGTGGCGCAGGGCGGCTGGACGCCCGCCAAGGAGCAGGTGCTCTCGCTCGCCATCGCGGTCGTACTCTTCCTGACCTACGCGCTGACCCTCTTCTTCTCGCTCGTCACACACAGGGAGCTGTTCGGCGCCGACGAGGCGAAGGACGTGGCGTGCGAGGCGGGCGAAGAGCTGACGCGGATGGAGGCGGAGGAGGGCGGACACGCCCCCTGGTCGGTGGGCAAGTCGGTCGGCGTCCTCGTCGGGGCGACCGCCTTCGTGGCGCTCATCTCGGAGTTCCTGGTCGGCGCCATCGAAGGCGCGCGCGAGTCGCTGGGGCTGACCGAGGTCTTCGTCGGCGTCATCGTCGTCGCCATCATCGGCAACGCGGCCGAGCACTCCTCGGCCGTCCTCATGGCGCTGCGTAACAAGATGGACATCAGCATCGGCATCGCCGTCGGCTCCAGCCTCCAGATCGCGCTCTTCGTCGCGCCGCTGCTCGTCTTCGCCTCCTACCTCTTCGGCCGCCCTATGGACTTAGAGTTCACAGTGCCGGAGGTGGTCGCGGTCGTCGCCTCGGTCATCATCGTCGAGCAGATCAGCAGCGACGGCGAGAGTAACTGGATCGAGGGGCTCCAACTCCTCTCGGTCTACGCCGTGCTCGCCGTGCTCTTCTACTTCCTCCCGGACGTGCACCACGCGGCGGCAGCCACCCCCGCGCACCACTGAGGCGGGCGTTTCTGCCCGCGGGCTTCGCCGAGGGCCTGCGTCGGGAGTGCTGATGCCGTCGCCCCGGTGGAACTTATCGCCGAGCCGGGTCTGTGCCGGCTGAAGGAAAGCAGAATGCGAACAATCTTTATCGCCCTGGCGCTGCTGTGCGCCGCGCAAACGGCGTCGGCCGTTCAGGCCGGCGAGTTGCAAGTCCCGGCGGAGGTGCGGCCGTTCGTGGCGGAGGGGACGAAGGCCATCGCTCTCGAAGCGGCGGACTTGAACGGCGACGGCCGCGGTGATTTCATCCTCGTGCTGGAAAGAGAAGCACCGGCGAAAGACGCGAACGACTTCCCCGTCAACCAGCGGCCTCTACTCCTCCTCGTGCGCGGCGAGGACGGCCGTCTGGCCGCGGCGAAGCGGAACGAGCGGCTGGTCATGTGTTCGCAGTGTGGGGGCGTCTTCGGCGACCCTTTCGAGGGCGTGGAGGCCGGGCGAAACACTTTCACCGTCAACTTCTACGGGGGGAGTAACTGGCGCTGGAAGTACTCCTACCAGTTCAACTACTCGCGCGTGGACAGGACGTGGCAGCTCGTGCGCGTGGAAGAGATCAATTACCACACCTCCGACCCGGATAAGATGAAGAGACGGGTTTTCACGCCGCCGAGGGATTACGGAAAGGTAGACATCGCCGACTTCGACCCCGAGAACTATAAAAGGCCGCCGACGCGCAGGCGCAGAAAATAGCAAGTTCGTGATTAAAGCTCGCCCTCCCTCGTCAACCACCCCCACATGAAAGCGCCAGCTCCCGCGCCGCCTCACGCACGCGCGGCGCGTCCTCCGGCAGAAGCCACCCGCTCCCCTCCGAGCTGAACTCCGACAGCGTCACCTCGATTGACTTGCCCTGAGTCTCAAGAAGCGCGACGCACACCTCCGCCGCCTCGCGAACCTCCTCCTCCGTAAGCGGCCGCGCGGCGGCGACCGTGCAATCACCCGCGGTGCGTCCGACCTCCGCGCCGACGCTTCCCCTCCCGTTGCGGCTTTCACCTCCGTCGTGTTTGCGGAGCAGGTCGTAAGTCTCACGCTGCGCCACGCGCACGGCCTTCGGCAGCGCCTTCGTCTCGAACCACTCCCGCGTGCGCTCCATCTCGCGCGCGGTCGACTGCGAGGCGGCGCGCGAAGCCGCTTCCCTCACACAGGGCTCCAACTCATTTCTCAGGTGTTCGACGATCTCCTTGACGGAGACGACGCCTGCCACCGTGCGCGCCGTTGACGGTCCCCCCTCCTCGCTCGCGCCGGGCGCGCGGGTGACGGAGTCTACCGACCGTGTCTGCGCCGAGAACGTTTTACCAAACGATTCTGTCTCCGCGCCGCTTTTCGGCGCGCGCGGGTTTAAATCTGTCTCTAAAACTTCTGAATCAGCGTAGCTGTCATTAAAGGCTGGCTCAGCGTTTGAGCCACGGGCCTCTCCGTTTGAGCCGCGGGCGAAGGGTAAAATTTTTTTGCCCGCGGAATCGGCACGCACCCCGATCGAGCCGGCCGCGCGGTTGAGGAAGATGCGTATCCCGGCGCCGTTCTTCCCGGCGAAGTAGCCGATGATTCCCTGCTCGTGCATCCACCCGAGCGCCTTGTGCGCCGTGGCCGACGCCACCCCCAGCAGCCCGTACAACACCTTCGACGCCTTGACCGGCCGTCCATCACTCCCCCCCGCCGCGAAGTAGAGCACGCCCTCACGTTCCCAGAACTCCGCAGGGGCCGAGACGAGCCGCAGGTAGATCTTGCTCATCAGCGGCGTCACGCGGTCGGCCTCCGCCGAAGTGACGCAGGTGATGACGTCCGCGTCAATCTGGCGGAAGTTTTTCCTGTACTCGCCTGTGCGGAGGGTTGTGCGCCTGACGAAGCGCGTTCCCGTCGCCGATTCTTGTTTTGCCAATACTTGATTCAAAGCCGTCCGGCGACCTCCTTTCTCCCGACGCCCTTCTAGCATTTCCGCACCGGCGTAACAATCCGGAACTGTTTTAACCACGGTCCCTCTCACCACGCTCAGATTAACAAAGGTCAGATGAACCGGGGTGAAGACAACCAGGGTTGATTCGACCAGGGTGTATTTGACCGGGGTGATTTCGGTTCGGGATTGGAAAGTTATGGAAAGCGATGTAAAAGATGTTGACGTAACTTAGCCGGGGCGTTATACAGTTGCGCTCGCCAGATGGGCCGGAGGCATTTGTACATGTCAGATACGTCGGAACAGCGCCACCCCAAGGAGTGGATTACGACGACCGAGGCGACCGCCTACCTCGGCGTCTCGACGAAGACGATGTCGCGGCTTATCCGCGACGGGGTCATCAAGACGCACGACCACCCCCTCGACAGGAGAAAGAAGCTCGTCCGCTTCGCTGAGGTCGCCGAGTTGAAGGCGCGGGTTGACAGGCTCGCGGCCTGAACGCCCGTGCCGGAGCGCGTAAATGATGAGAAAGACAACCGTAATCGCCGTGGCGAACCAGAAGGGCGGGGTCGGCAAGACCACGACGGCCGTTAACCTGGCGGCCGCGCTGGCGCAGGCCAACTACGACGTGGCGCTCGTCGACTGCGACCCGCAGGCCCACGCCTCGACCTTCGTTTACGACCGCGAGAAGATAGAAGTCACGCTCACGGACGTGATCTGCACGCGCTGGAACCACTCCCAGCCGGGGCGTCCCTCGCGACTCCCGTTCGAGGACATCCGGAGCGCCGTCTACCAGACGGCCTTCCCGCGGCTAGACATTATCCCCTCGAACCTCGGGATGGCCGCCTTCGACCGTGACACGGCGCAGGCCATCGACAGACTGGAAGAGGCGCTCAGGGACGTCGCCGAACTCTACGACTTCATTGTCATCGACTGCCCCCCGAACCTCGGCCTCTTGTTCACGGCCGCCCTGAAGGCCGCCGAGCACGTGATAGTCCCCGTCGCGGCGCAGTACCTGCCGCTTGAGGGAGTGGGCGACCTGCTGCTCAGCCTGGACGAGCTGATAGCCCGCCGCAAGTTGAACATCCTCGGCGCTCTGGTGACCCTCTTCGACCCCCGCACAAACCTCTCGCGCAACGCCGTCGAGGCCGTGCGCCAAGAGCCAACGCTCGGCCCTAAGCTCTTCGAAACTTTCATCACCGTCAACACCAAGCTGGCAGAGGCGCCTGCCTACCACGTGCCGATCTACGCCTACCAGGAACAGTCGCCCGGCTCGATCCGCGCCATCCAGCAGTTCGATGAGTTGACGGCCGAAGTGCTCGACCGCCTGAGGATGCCCGGCAGGAAGAAGGACGAGAAACGTTCGCTCCGCATGGCCAAGTGAAGACGTAGCCCATGAAGAAACAGGTAGAAGAGAAGGAAGAGCCGCGGCGGGTCGGCCCGAAGTTCGCCCGGAACGTCATCCCCGACAGTTTTCAGATCCGCCGGCCGGCATCGCCGATGGCTGACCTGCTCGATGAGGCCGACAGGCTCAGTGCGCGCCCGGTCACGCCGGCGGAAGCGCCTAGAACCCCGGTAGAATTGACCCCGGTCAACACGACCCCGGTAGAATCGTCCCGGGTTAGCGGAGCGATGCCGGCGGGAGTGCTGCCGGGGCTCGACGACTTTCTCGACCGCATCCTGCCGCTTTTCCCGCCCCCACGACAGGCGATCATGTTGAGGCTCTACAGGTGGTGTGAGGGGGAGGCGCGGGAGTTGATCGTCAGCACCCCTAGGTTGGCGGCGAAGACTAATATGGACGAGAAGGTCTGCCGCAATCATCTGCACGCCCTGATTAATGAAGGGTTCATCCTCCGCTCAACGGAGAAGGGGCAGATCGCCCGTTTCGGCGGGAGCGACAGAAACGCTCGCGGCCTGCTCCTCAAATTTTCGGCTGAAGCACTGTCCGAACTCATTCGTTAAAGGGCGGGCATAACAACCAGGGTAAATTTTACCCCGGTCGAATTGCCCGTGGTTGATTTCCTTGTAATTAGCAGATTGTAAGCCCCGCGGCCCTCAGATATTTAGTAACCACCTCGACTGCCCCCTCTCTTTTCTCCGCGCGAACTTTAGCGAATTCAGCGCGCCCTGATCTACGGCCGGCATGATCTTGGCGAGACCCCTCGCCCGCCACTTCCCCCAGCTCGACTTGGCGCGCCCCTTGCCGAGTGGGCGCGCCCCGCCGTGGATCACCCCCGGACCTCCCGGCGGTCAGTCCGGCGAGTCGGTGCGCCTTGAAGAGGTTGACCCCTCCGCTTTAGAGGGCGTCGCGCAGCCCTTCGGGAAGTCTGGGGTAGGCAGATACTGGCCAAGATATTTCTCTCTGAGACCGACGTTTCACGCGGGAGGGTGTCACAGACGGGGAGCCATCCGAAAGGGGAAGTTCTGGAGTGAATTTCGGCAACCTTTCGCATTTAATCTCCGCTGGCTGCCTGGAATAGAGGTCGCATACGGATCGAGGAGAGATGTTAATTTCTTGTGCGAGGGTGGTATACCATCGGGAAAGGGAGTGCGTAATGCTTCGAGCACATGCACTACGTCCTTAGCCGAGGTCAACAGGTCGGTGCACTTGGTGTGCGTCTGGTCGCTTTCGACAACGCTCCACCTGCTTCAAGGGATGGAGAGTGGCAATATCTAGTTGTGAAACATCATATTGTGGAATTATTTACCATAACATAGAAAATAATATTCAATTAGATATTAAAGGACACACAAACACGTCAGTTGTGTGCCCTTCATGTTATAGTAGGAGTATGAATGAGAAAGCCCCTGAAATGGCTTTAGCGCCGCCTCAAACCGACCTACAGATAGCACTGCGCGGCGCCGTCTCGCTCTGGGCTTCGGCCACCACTTCCGAAAGCGAGCGCCGAGCGGATCTGCTGCGTGACAAGCAGCGGATCGTCCACTCCTTCTTCCGGCATACCGGCAAACTGCCGTCCGAGGTGGAACCTTCGGACGTGCAAGGCTGGCTGCGGGATTTGGAAGGGAGGGGGATTAGCGCCGGCACCTGTTATCAGCACGCGTGCCTGCTCTCGTCCTTCTACTCTTGGGCGATGAAAGACCCCGAGGTCGGACAGCACGTCCGCAGAAATCCCGCGCGGCTCGCCCGGCCGAAGGCGCCGAAGCCTTACCAGACCGAGTCGGTCAAGGCGCTCTCGGACGAGGAGGTGGCGGCGTTAGTGGCGGCGGTGCGGAGGCGGGCACTTTCGGGAGACTTGGTGGGGAAGCGCGACTACGCGCTTCTGTTACTGTACCTAGCGACGGGTCTGCGCAGGCGGGAGGCCGTCGGCCTGAGGGGTAAGGACGTGCACGTAGGCGAGACGTTAGTACTGGAGTACCGCGCGAAGGGCGGTGACTACAGGAGCAGGGAAGTAAGGGAGCCGCAGGTCTGCGAGGCGCTGCTCGAATACCTGTCGGCTGCGGGGAGGCTGCACGTTCTGAAGACCGACGCGCCGGTGTGGACGCGCCACGACCGGGCGGGCAAGCCGGGCGAGGCGCTGACCTCGCACTGCTTCGTGAAGAACCTGAAGAAGTACGCGAAGGAGGCGGGGCTCGAAGAGTTCCACCTGCACCGGACGCGCCACACCTTCGCGAGGATCGTCTCCGAGGTGACCGGCGACATCACGGCCACGCAGAACGCGCTCGACCACCAGAACAGATCGACCACGAGGGTTTACGTTCAGCGGATTGCCGTGAAGAGGGACCTCTATAGCGAAGAGGTCTCCAAGAGGTGGAGGAACTAAGGCATAGGGATAAGGCTTAGTCCGGTGCTAACCCTATTTCTGTCGCCTTAGCGATTCGTCAGGCGGTGCGCGGCCCCGCGGCGGGATTTCAGACCCGGGCGAGAGCATTACTTCCGCTTCATCACGCCTAATAATCCCACCAGCTCTTTATCACATTGTCGCCGCCCGGGTATGTAAACGCCGCGCGCGGGGAGATACATCTGTGAGACACAGCCGTCCAGATATAACGCGTCCCGGCAATGTAGCCGCTCCTTAAACACCGAGGCGAAGTCGTACAGGTTCGCCTCGCCCACAGAGGCCACGACGTAGACCTCATCCGGGGACTTCATGCCGACCCCGTTCCGCACGTACAGGGAGCGGGAGTCGGGCTTCAGACTTTGATTCACCTCGCCGCCGATGACGAGCAGCGGCCCCGACTGCGTGGCTTCGCGGACACCCGCCGGCCCGCCCGGCGAGTTAAACTTTTCCGATTCGATTATCCCGGCGCCGCCGTCTCCGACGTAGAAGACGCCGTTCGGCCTCCAATAGAAGTTCCCATCGCCGACGTTCAGGTTGAGCGGGCTCAGCGTCGAACCCCCTTCGACGTGGAGCCCTTCCGGGGCGCGGCTCGCGGAGTAGATGCCGGCGTTGGTGAGCGCGAGCAGGTCGCCGCCGGTCTGGCGGTAAGCTTCCTCTAAAGAGCCGTAGGGGACGCCGGCAGCGTTCTTCCAGAGCACCTTGACGAGCGCCGCTCTCAGGTCAACGCGGAGCACGACGTACGTCGTTTGGCCGGTGGTAACGCAACTGACTTCCAGACCCTCGGCGGCATAGGCGGGGCATTCAAAGTCGGGGCGGCGGGGGCTCTTTCCCTGGTCGGCCCGGTTCCCGCAGGAGAGAAGGAGCAGCACGCCGAGCGGCAGCAGAAGCCCGGCACGTAAAAAGCGAGACCTCACGCCGCCCCCCTCTTCGTCTGAAATGTCCTCGACGGGTGCCACACCTTTAGAACATCTTTTGGAGCTGGCCGACGGCGGCCGACGGGGTAGACTTCTCGGCCGTGCCCTGCCGGAGGAAGGCGTTCATGGCGTCGAGCTTGGCGACGGCAAGGTCGGTGCGCGGGTCGGAGCCCTTCTTGTAGGCCCCGATGAGGATGAGGTCCTTCTGCGCCTCGTAAGTCGCCAGCACCTCGCGGAAGCGGCGCGCCGCCTCGACGTGCTGGGGTCTGGCGACCGCGGGCATCACGCGCGAGACAGACTGCCCCACGTCAATGGCAGGGTAGTGGCCGGCCGACGCGAGCGAGCGCGTGAGCACGACGTGGCCGTCGAGTATGGAGCGCGTCTCGTCGGCGATGGGCTCGGTCAGGTCGTCGCCCTCGACCAGCACCGTGTAGAAGGCCGTGATCGAGCCGCGCTCCGAGTTGCCGGTGCGTTCGAGCAGGCGGGGCAGCTCGCTGAAGACCGAGGGCGGGAAGCCTGTGCGCGCCGGGGGCTCGCCCGCGGCGAGGCCGACCTCGCGCAGGGCGCGCGCGAACCTCGTCACGGAGTCCATCAAGAGCAGCACGCGCCGCCCCTGGTCGCGGAAGTACTCGGCGACGGTCGTGGCGACGTAGGCCGCCTTGAGGCGGACGAGCGAGGGCTCGTTCGAGGTGGCGACGACGACGACCGAGCGGCGCAGTCCTTCTTCCCCCAGATCGTGCTCGATGAAGTCGCGCACCTCGCGGCCGCGCTCTCCGACGAGCGCGATGACGTTGACGTCCGCCTCGGTGTTGCGCGCGAGCATGCCGAGCAGCGTGGACTTGCCGACGCCCGCGGCCGCGTAGATGCCGACGCGCTGTCCCTCGCCGACGGTCAACAGCCCGTCAATGGCGCGCACGCCGGTCGAGAGCGGCTTGACGACGCGGCGGCGGCGCAGGGCGTCGGGCGGGCGGGCGGTCACGGCGCGCCCCTGCGCGTCCTCGACGGGGCCGCGGCCGTCGGCCGGCTCGCCCAGTCCGTCGAGCACGCGGCCGAGGAGCGCGTCGCCGACGCGGACGGTGAGCGGCGCGCCGGTCGAGACGACCTCGGCCCCCATCGCTACGTCCTGTATGTCGCCGAGCGGCATCAGGATGACCTCGCTGCCGCGGAAGCCGACGACCTCTGCGCGCAGAGCGCGCGCGCTGTGCGGCGAGCGGATCAGGCAGACCTCGCCGACGCGCGCGCCCGGCACGGAGGCGCGGATGAGGAGCCCGACCAGCTCCGTCACGCGCCCGCGCACCTCGACCGACGTGAGCCAGTCCAACGCCTCGATGTATTCGCTGAGTTCGAGCTTCATAAGAGATTGAGTGATTGAGTGATTGAGTGATTGGGTCATCGGTTCATTGAGTCATTGAAAGCACGCGCCCGGTTTCAATGACTCAATGAACCGATGACTCAATCACCCAATCACCCAATGCCTTCAGCTTCCTTTGGCCGCGGCGCGGGCGAGCAGGGCGCGCTCCAGCACGCGCAGTTGCGTGTCGAGTTGCGCGTCCACCGTCCCGGACTCCCCCTCGATGATGCAGCCGCCGCGCCCCACTCGCGGGTCGGCGACGAGGTCAACGAAGCGCGCGCGGCCCAGCGGGTCTATCCGGTCGCGGTGCGCCTGGACGCGCGGCAGGTCGGCGGGGTTGACGCGCACGGTCAGCGCCTCCTGCTGGCGCGCGTGGCGGAGCGCGGCCGAGACGATGTCGGCGAGCGCTGCGTCGTCGCGCTCGATCTCGCGGCCGATGATCTTCTCCGCGAGCTTGACGGCGAGGCGCAGCACGTCGCGCTCGGCCCCGGCCAGCGCCGCCTCCCGGCGCTCGCGCGCTTCCAGCAGCGCGTGGTTCAGTTCCGAGAGCGCCTCTTCGAGCCCCTCCTGGTAGGCGGCCTCGCGCAGTTCGCGCGCCTCGCGCTCGGCGCGCTCGCGCAGTTCGTCAGCCTGGCGTGCGGCGTCGGCGAGGATGCGCCGGGCCTCGGCACGCGCCTCGGCCACGGCGCGCTTGACGACGGCGCCGCGGCGCGGGGCGTGGGGCGTCGCCTGCGAGCCTTCGCGCCCCTTCGCGGCCGCGTGCTTGATGACGTTGCTCTTCTCGGGTGCGCTCATGGTTATCTCCGGCGTCGCCGCAGGCCGGCGGCGGCCTCCTCGACCTCGCGCGTGATGATTCGGCGTGCCTCGGCCGCCTCGCCCGCGCCCCCGGCCGCCTCCGGCAGCGCCTCGGTGACGGCCATCAGGCGGAGCCAGCGCGCGGCCTCGGCGGGCAGCTTCTGTGCGGCGTAGCGGAGACTGGTGCGGCGCGCGCGACCCGAGAGCGCCGTCGCGAGCAGACGCAGCCCCGTGCGGTCGAGCATCGCGGCCGGGTCGGGCTCCGCGCGCAGCGACTCCTGTACGAGTTGGCCGGCGAAGGCGACGCGCCAGGGCTCCGCGCCCGTCAGCGTGCGCAGGTGCGCCGCGACGGCGCGCGCGTCCTCCGGGGCGAAGCGTTTGAGGAAGGCGGCCACGGCCTCGACGGCCGCGATGCCGCGGCAGGCGAGCGCCGTCTCGCGCACCCCGAGGAGGCGCACAAGGCGCGCCAGCTCCGCGCCGGAGAAGTAGTCCATCGGCGTCGGCCTCTCCACGTCCGAAAGCGTAATGAAGCGCGAGAGGAAGACGCGCCGGACGGCGGCGACGACTTCGGGCGCGGGCCCCGCCCCGCCTTCGAGTCCGACGCGGCCGCGCGGAGCCGCGAGTCCGAGGGCGCGCGCGCAGTCGGCGGCGAGCGCGGGCGGGAGGTGGGAGACGACGAGCCGGCGGACGCGCTCTGGCTCGCCGCCGAGCGCCTCCGTGACGTGCGAGTGGTGCAGGTGCTCGTCGAGCGGCGGGGCGGCGCGCGCGCGCGGCCGTGCGCGTGCGAGCGTGTGGCGCAGCCAGTCGCGGCGCTTCTCCGGCGCGAGCCGGTCGAGCCACTCGCCGCGCCTCCTGACGGCGTGCAGCGTGTCGTCGTCGAAAGCCGAGAGCAGTTCTTCGCGCGCCGCCGCGGGCGAGGGGGCGCCGCCGGCGGCGAAAGCGTCGGCGAGGGCGAGCAGGACTTCGATGCGCTCGGTCTCCGTGTTCAAGAGCTTCTAACCTTCACGAAGCCAGCTCGCGGCCGCGCGCGGCGGCCCCGCCGCCCGGCAGCTCCCCGGCGGCTTCGACTTCGTCTTCCGACGGCCCGGCGCCTGTGGCCTCGGCCTCTTCGTCAGCCCCGGCCGCGCCCAGCTCCGCGAGGCGCGCGCGCTGCCGGCGCGTCTGGAGCAGCAGCACGACGAGCACGGAACACAGCACGAGGATGAGCGCGGCGCCCGCGGCCAGCAGAAGGTTCGTGCGGCGGCGCGCGTTCAGCTCGCGTCGCGGTATCGGGCGCGGCTGCTGCTGCGAGATGGTGACGGAAACGTCCTCGGGCTTGAGCTTGGGCACGCCCTTGGCGACGAGGTTCTGAATCTGCTGCTCGGTGAAGGGCGCGCCCTGCTCCTTGTGGACGATGACGACCGAGGCCGAGGCCGGGTAGGGGTTGAGTTCGAGCGTCGGGTCCTGCGGCATGACGACGGTGACGAGCGCGACCGTCACGCCGGGCAGCGCGCGCAGTTGCCGCTCGATGTCGGCGCGGATGCGCCGCCGCTCCTGCGCCTTCTGCACCGCCTCGGAGGTGACGAAGCCGCCGTCCGGGATGGGCTCCTCCTCCTGCCGCGGGAGGCCGTAGTCGCGCAGGCGCTGGAGCGCGAGCGCCGAGTCGTCGCCGCCGAAGAGCCCCCCGTCCATCTCTACGGCCCAGCGCCGCTGCTCGCCCTCGCCGACCTCGCGCTTCTCCACGTCCTCGAAGCCGCTCTCCCTCAGCACGTCGATGATCTCGACGGCCTCGGTCTCGGTCGAGACGGTCACGACCGACGCACGGCCGCACGCCGCCGTCAGGAGCGCCGCGGCGGCGAGCGCGCAGGCGGCCGCGGCCCGCTTCAAGGCCGGCGACGATGGCGGCGATACGGTCAGCATGCAGAGGCTCCGGGCTTCGACTCGGGGGAGTGAACTGTCTTCCGCAGAGAATTTTGTTGGACGAAAGTTTACAGCAACGCCGCCCGAAAAGTCATGACAATTATCGGCGTTAAGTTATAATCCGCTCGAAGCCCCCGAAGCCCTTTGCAGCCCGGACGCGACGGCCCGACCTACATGACGCGCGAGCCGACACCTCTGCCAGCGGCCGCCTTCGACCGCGACGCGCTCATCGAGCAGCACCGCTCGTACGCGCGCGCCCTCGCGCACAAGGTGAGGCGCACGCTCCCGCCCTCCGTCGAGCTTTCCGACCTTGTGGCCTACGGCGAGGTCGGGCTCGTCGAGGCCGCCGAACGCTTCGACCCGCGCCGCGGCGTGGCCTTCTCGACCTTCGCACACTACCGCATCAAGGGCGCCATCTACGACGGCCTGCGCGAGATGGGCTACTTCTCCCGTCAGGGCGGCGCGCGCGTCCGCTGGGCCGCCAACGCGGGCGACGTGGTGCAGTCGGCCTTGGACGACGAGGTGCACGACGCGCCCGGCGGTGCGTCTTCGAGCGTGGACGACGAGATCGCCGCCGCCGAGTCGCTCATCGACGCCCTCATCCCCGTCTACCTGCTCTCGCTCGGCAGCGACGCCGTCCCCGAGATCGTAGACCAGCACGCGCTCACCTCCGAGCAGATCGAGCAGCGCGAACTCGCGCGCCTCGCGCTCGACGCGCTGCGCGAACTCTCCGGAGACGAGCAGGAGTTAATCAACGCGCTCTACTTCAAACACGTCTCCATGACGGAGCTGGCCGCGCGGCAGGGAATCACCAAGTCCTGGATATCCCGCCTCCACACGCGCGCCATCAAACACCTGCGCGACATCCTCCGCCAGCGCGGCGTCATCCGCGAGCCGTAGGCCGCGACAAGAAGCAGTCAGGCTTTTCTTGTCACGGCTTTTAAGGAAACCTTTCCCGCGCCGGGCCGATAATTTATGTGAGACCGGATTCCGCGAGGAGAGAGCGAGATGGGCGAGGGCATCAGGATTTTCGAGCGCAACGGCCTGGGGGTCTTCGGCGCAGAGTATGACGCGGCGCTTTCCGAGTCCGAAGGCGGCCCGGCGGCGGCGACCCTTACGGCGGACTCTTCGCCGGAGACGGTCTGGACGACGCGTCTCGGCGAACTCTACGGCCGCGACGCGCAGTTGACCTACGCCTACCGCGCGCGCTTCGTGCAGGACGGCGGCGACGGCACGACGGCCCTGCGGCGCGGCGACAGCGGCCCGCGCGTCCGGGAGTTGCAGGAGACGCTCGTCAGGCTCGGCCACCTCTCGGCCGCGGCGATGGCCACCGGCCCCGGCCTCTTCGGCGCGCGCACCGAGCGGGCGCTCAAAGAGTTCCAGCGCGCCAACGGCCTCAACGACACCGGCATCTACGACAGCGCGACGCAGACGGTCTTGGAGGCCATCACGGGCGGCGTCCGCCGCGGCGCGCGCGGCTCGGTCGTCGCGCGGCTCCAACAGCGCCTCGTCGAACTGAACTACATGACGCCGCGGCAGGTCGCCTCCGGCCCCGGCCTATTCGGGCGGCAGACCGAGGCCGCCGTCAGGCAGTTCCAGGCCGACCATCGTATAGAGCAGACGGGCGCGCTCGGGCCTCTGACCTACCGCGCGCTGCGCGCGGCCTCGCCCCGCGGCGGGGCCGGCGGCGGCGGCGACCTGCGACTGAGCGCACGCATCACCGAGCGCGCCAGCCACACGCGGCAGGCAATCTCCTCGCCCGTGCTCGGCGACTTCACCGTCACGGCCAGCTTCATGGACCCGGACGGCCACGGCTTCAAGAGCAACGGCGCCTACGCCATCTACGGCGACGACCCGCAGACCGTCGTCCGCATCCCCCCGAGCCGCGTCAACCTCGGCATAGACTACGTGACGGCGGACGGCCGCATCCGCAACTGGTTCGCCGGGACGGTCGAGAGCCGGAGTTATGAGAAGGACGGCTACGGCTACCGCGTCATCATCCGCACCGACATGACCTACCGCTACCAGGGGCGCGACTACCCGGTCTACGAGCATTACGCCCACGCGGCCGGCCGCTTCGAGGTGCGCGAGGGCGACCGCGTCACGCCGGGGCAGGACATCGGCCGGATGGGCAACACGGGCGCGAGCAAAGGCCCGCACGTGGACTTCCGCACATGGATCGTGCTCGACGACGGCCGCCGCGTGGAAATCTCGCCCAACCTCCTCGTCAACCGGCAGAGGAACGCGACGCCGAACCCGACGACGAACACGACCGGCGGCGTCGAAGCGCCGCAGACCCCGACGCGCACCCAAACGCCGGACAGGCCGGACGGCGAGTTGAGCCTCGGCGTCAACGAGCGCTACCGCGGCGCGCTCCTGCTCGCAGAGCGCCGCACCGGGATAGACGCGGCGGCGCTCGCCGGCGTCATCAACGCGGAGGCTTCGCGCGACCGCCAGGGTCGCTGGGTCGCCGACTCCTACAACGAGCAGAGCCACGCGCGCGGGCTCACGCAGTTCCTCCCGGGTACGTGGATCGGCCACGCCACGACCGCCGGCACCTACCTCAACGAGCTGGCCGTCGAGCGCGGCTACGTCCGCCGCGAACGCAGCGGCTTCGTCGTCGTCAACGAGCGGGCGCTCCTCGACCTGCGGAACGACCCGACCGCCTCCATCGTGAGCGCCGCCGAGTACGGCCGCGACAACCTCCGCAGCCTTGAGCGCCGCGGCCTCCTGCCCGACGACCTGACCGACGACGGGCGCGCCCGCTACATGTATTACGCGCACCACGAGGGCTTCGGCGGCGCGGTCAGGCTCCTCACCGACTCGCGCACGGCGACCGAGGCGCAGGCGCGCGACGTGCTCGTGCTGAGGATGGGCTCGCGGCGCGCGGCAGCGCTGGCGCGCGAGCACCGGGGCTCTTACCGCGAAGCCTACCGCGCGTGGACGGAGCGCGAGGCGCGCTCGCTCTTCCCCGTGCAGCTCCCCGGCCGCGCCGGGCGGCGCACCATAGAGCGCTACGTGGCACAACACGGCGACTACGAACACGCCTACCGCGCCTGGCTCGAAGACTACACGGCGCGGCAGGTCAGGCCGGAGAATTACAGGAGGTGACACGCCCGATGACGACGGCCGACGCGCCGCCGACGAGCCCGCGGCGGGCGACGCAACTGCTGTCGCGCTCGCTCGCCGTCTGCCTCTTCGCCGCGCTTCACGCGCACGCCGCCTACGCGCAGTCAACGGCTTCCGAGGATGTCATCGAAACGGCGCAGACGCCCGCGGGCGAGTTGAGCGTCGTGCGGCGTCGCGCGCCCGACGACGCGGTGACGATAGTCGTCAAGCTCGGCGAGAAGGTTCTGGCGGAGAAGGAGGGCGGCTACCGCACGGCGGGCATCCACGGCACCTACCCGGCGCGCGCGCCGCGCTACGCCCTCATCGAGCTGACGGAAGGCGGCCTGACCTGCGCCTCGAAGTTCGCCATCGTCGACCTCTCGCGCGAGGGCGCGGCCAGAGTCACCGAAGACTTCGGCAACTGCGGCGTGCCGCGCGCCGCCTACCGCGGCGGCACGTTGACCGTCACCTTCCCCGCCGGGCCCAGAAAGCACGACCCCGGCTCGTACTACGTCGGGCCGGGGCAGGTCTGGTCGTACGGCGCGGGCAGGCTGCGCCTCGTCCGCGGCCGCCGGAGCAGGATTTAAAATCTCAAACCCTCTCAGGGCACGTCCGACTCGTCACGCAGGAAGAGTTTGTAGGCGTCGGCGGGGATGCGGCCGCGCGCGTCCCTGTGTACGAGCACGCCGGCGAAGTCCGTGCCGTGCCAGAGGACGAGCACGTCGAGGTCGGGCGAGTCGGGCGAGAAGGTGACGACGAAGGCCGCGACGGGCTTCGGGCTCCGGTTGACGAGCGGGTAGACGATGCCGTCCATTATCTCCCGCACGTCGGTCGGCCGCGCCAGCCCCTCGCGCTCGAAGTTGACGACGGGGAACGGGAAGCTCCTGACCCTCGACGCGGGCGCGTACCTGACCTTCGGGTTCCTCACGCGGCGCGCCTGCAACTGCGTGTTCTGCGCGCGCGCCGCCGAGGGCAGCAGCGCGAAGAGGCAGACCAGCCACAGACATTTTCTCTTCATGGTTTTTCTGTTTTGAAGTGCGGCGTCAGCCCTGCGAGAAGGTGCCCATCTGGCTGACGGCGTAGTCCTGCATGGCGAGCAGTTCGTCTAAGAGGTCGAGCATGCGCGCGGCGCTCCCCAACTCGGCGCGTGCGCGCTCGCGCTGCCCATCGTCGGGCGGCTTGAGGGCGGGCGTTTCGACCTCGGCGGACGCGCGGCCGTCGCCCTCTTCGCCGGGGGACTCTTCGCCGTCGCCGCGCCCCTGTCCGTCGCGCTCGCGCCGCATGAGGTGCGCGAGGCGGCGCATCTGGCCGCGCTGCTTGTCGAGGAGGTTGCGCATCAGCGTGCGCCGCATGGTCGGCGTCATGTGCCGCAGCGCCTCGGCGTTGCCGGGCGGCGGGGCGAGCGCCCCGACCATCGTCGGCAGGCGGTTGAGCCCGAGCAGTTCCTCGGTCGCGCCCGCGCCCCCGCGCGCGCGCATCTGCTCGGCGGCGACGAGCTGCGAGGCGTCTCGCCCCGCGAGCGCGTCGGGCATGAGCGGCGCGGACGAGGGCGGCGCGGGCAGGCCGACGGGCTGGCCGAGTTCCCCGGGCTGCCCCACGGGCGCGGGCATCCCCTCGGCCCGCGCGCCGAACTGTCCCGCCGGCCTCGCGGCCTCGGCGTTCGCGTCCTGCTGCCCCGGCGTCACGCGCCCGGCCGCGTCGTTGACCCCGCCGACTTCAGCCACGGCTCGCGCCCACCTCCCCGCGTTCTTCGGCCAGTTGGTAGACCCAGCGCAGGACGACCGCCACCGACTCGTAAAGCTCCTCGGGCACCTCTGCGTCCACCTCCAACTCGTATAGCGCGCGGGCGAGCGGCACGTCGCGCATGATGGGGACTTCCGACTCCTCGGCGATCTTGCGTATCTGCGCGGCCATCAGCTCCGCGCCCTTCGCCACCACGGTCGGCGCGGCCATCCGGTCGCGCTCGTAGCTGAGGGCAACGGCGACGTGCGTCGGGTTGACGACGACCACGTCGGCGCGGCGGACGGCCGCCATCATCGCCTCCAACAGAATCTCGCGGTGGCGCTGGCGGCGCAGGCTCTTGAAGAGCGGGTTGCCCTCCGTCTCCTTGTACTCCTCCTTGACCTCGTGCTTGGTCATCATCAGCTCGCGGCGGTGGAAGTGGCGCTGGAGGAAGTAGTCGGCCACGCCGAGGACGAGGAAGGCGACGCCGACCTTCGCGCCGATCTCGAAGACGAGCGAGACGGCGTAGGCGGCCGCGACCTTCGAGGGCTGGCGCGTCAACTCGACCACGTCGCGCCGCGCCGACCACAGCGCCGCGCCGACGACGACCGAGGCGACGACGAGCTTGACCACCGTCTTGCCCAGCTCGACGTAAGGGCGCGACTTCAGGAACTTCTGCCTGAAGCCCTCGGCCGGGTTGAGCTTGCCGGCGTTCGGCTTGACGGTCTCGAAGGTGAAGACGGAGCCGACCTGGAAGTAGTTCGCCAGGAGCGCGACGACGAGGAGCGCGGCGAAGAGCGGGGCGAGCACGAACGCCATCGCCTTGACGCCCACGAAGAGCGCGCCGAGCGCGGCCGTTTGGTCGAGCTGCCCGCGGTAGGTGGCGGCGTACTCCAACTGCTGGCGCATCGAGTCGCCGGCCCAGCCCGCGACGTGCCCGCCCGCGAAGTAGAGGACGGCGACCGAGACGACGAGCAGGGCGGCCGAGGAGAGGTCGTGGCTGCGCGCGACCTGACCCTTGCGCCGCGCGTCCCGCAGGCGCTTCGGGGTCGGCTGTTCTGTCTTCTGGCCGGCTTGGGACATCTGCCGCGTGGCCTCCCGCGGCTCAGGCGGTCTTCACCCTGTGGAGGATGCCGAGCAGCTTGGAGTGGAGGAGCGGGTCGGAGGCGACGAACTCGCTCACGCGCTCGACCAGCGTCGAGCCCTGCTCCGTGTCGCGGAACTTCTCTTTGAGGCGCGAGCGCACCATGAAGCGCGCGGACTCGCGCACGGCGGCGGCCGCGCCCTCGCTGCTCGAAAGGTTCGCGGAGTCGGCTATCTGCGCGAGCGCGGCGCGCGTCGGGGAAGAAGCACCGGCCGTGCCGCCCGCGGCCTGCGCTTCGAGTTGCGCGAGGGCGGCGTCGAAACGCTCGCCTTTGAGCGCCTTCTGCAACTCCTGCGCGTCGAGCGGTTCGACGGGCTCGGCTCCGCTGCTCAGTGGCGATCCGGGGCGGTTAACTTTCATCTCGCGTCTACGGACTCGGGGAGGTTACTTGGCGGCGGCCGCGCCGGGCTGGGCCGCCGCCGCGCAGATCAGGTCGGCGGCTTCGAGCAGGGCGCGCGCGGTGCGCGCGTGCGGCGAGTCGGGCTCGGCCGCGGCTATCTCGCGCAACTCGTCTTCGGCCTCGTCGCGCCTCTGCTGGAAGAGGAGGCTCTCAGCGCGGTGGACGCGCGCGTAGAGGCTCTGGGGCCGGAGCCGCAAAGCCTCCTCGCAGAGCGCCTGCGCCTCTGCGAAGCGTCCGCGCTGCAACTCCACCGTTCCGAGCGCGACGCGCGGCACGTCCGAGTCGGGGAGGAGTTCGAGCGCACCGCGGAAGACGGCGTCGGCGTCGTCGAGCCGCCCGGCCTCGCGGAGCACGAAGCCCGATTCGAGGATGACGCGCAACTCCTCGTCGGAAGGTCTGACGTGGCTCAGCCTCATACGGCGCGCCCTTACGACTTGAAGTTGTGTACGGCCGACATCTCGCCGTCGTGGCGCGCCTTCAGGAGGTTCGAGACGGTCGTGAACTCCTGCGTCTGCGTCTGCACGCGGTTCTGGACGGCGAGCATCTGGAACGACATCAACTGCTGCTGCCGCAGCATCTCGTTCATGCTCGTCGTGTCGAGGCCGCCGCCGCGGTTGATGAAGCCGCCGATGACGCTGCCCATGCCGGGCGCGACGATGTTGAGCGCGCCCGCGGCGAGGCCGCCGAAGATTTTCGAGAACTTGCCCGGCTGCTTCGGCTGCTCCGGCGGGAGCGCCGACGGCAGCGTGGCCGACTGGTCGGCCGGAACCTGATTAATCATCGCGTCGCCGTCAACCATTTTCTACCTCCTGACTCGCCCTCACGCCCGAAAATAAACGGTTCGAAAGAGTTTTCGCGGTTCGGCCGGCGCCCGCCTCCCCGAGACTGCCGCACGTTCGGTTTCTGCTTCCGTCGAGATTATCGCCGGTTCGCGGAAAAAGTTTCCTCCGCCGGACGAAATTTTTTTAGGGGGTGTTCGGGGGCCGGGTGCCCGCGGCGCTCGTTACCGCGCGCCGCCTTCGCGGCGCATCCCGTCGAGCGTGTCGAGGAGCGAGAGCGTCAGGCCGACGGCGCGTTCGGCGCGCGCGGCGCGTTCGGCCTCCTCGCGCGTGCCCTGGCGGACGACGCGCTCCAGCTCCTGCCGCGTGCGCGCGAGGCGCCCGCGCATCTCTTCGAGGGCGCGCGGGTCGCCGCCTTCGAGCAGGCGGCCGAGGGAGGGGTAGTGGAAGAGTCCGGCGAGGTCGGCGGCCGTGCCGTCCGCGGCGCCGCGTTCGGCTTCCGGGCGCGGGTCGTGCGGGCCGGCGCCGTTGCGCAAGGTGGTCATCGAAGCCTCCTCCGACGCCTCTCGGCATCAACATCATTCAGGGTGTGGGCGACGCTGTGATAGTATTGGCGCAAGCAGGTGATGTCAAACACCGGAGGTGCGGGTCGGGCCACACCAGACGGGGCGGCCCGCGACAGGCCCTTCCGCCTCCGCGGCGCGCGCGGCCGGGGCCACACCCGGCCTCACCGACCGTATGGCGATCAGACTCATCATCAGGCGGCGTGAGGCGGGCGGGGGGGGCACGCGCGCCGAGCAGACCTTCGACGGGCCTATCGTCACCATCGGCAGCGACCCCGGCGCGAGCCTCCACCTCGAAGACCTTTCGGTCGCCCCCGAGCAGGCCATTATCATCGGCGGCGAAGAGGGCGAGCCGCCGCTCTTCATCAACCGCGCCGACGGCACGCTCCTCAACGGCGAGCAACTCGCGCGCGAGGCGCGCCGCCCGCTCTCCGACGGCGACTCCATCTCCATCGGCCCTTTCGTCATCAGCCTTCAGACGGGCAACGGCTTCCGCCCCGGCGCCGCCCCGCCCGGACTAGAATCCGACGCGCCGCAGGCGGACGCCGGCCGCGCCGCCCCCGTCACACGCGAGACACACGCTCCGCCGGACGACGCTGCGCCGCCGAAGACACAACAGCCGACGAGCTTCGCCGCCATCCTCGACAGCCTGCGCACCGAGGAGGACACCTTCTATTTTCAGGTGGAGACGGCCACGGCCGGACGCCGCCGCGTCCCCGTCGAGGCCACGGGGCTGCTGCTCGGCTGGGATCGCGCGGGGCAGAACGTCGCCTGCGGCTACGGGGTGGCGGTCGAGACCGTGCGGGCCGTCGTCCTCAAGGACTGGAGCGGCGTCGTCTTGCAGCCGGAGGGGGCGGGCGCCGTCGCCGTCAACGGCGAGCCGGTCGAGGCCGCGCGCCGCCTGCGCAACGGCGACCGCGTGACGCTGAGCCCCGTCGCGGGCTCGTCCGGCCCCGACGCGGCCCGGAACTTTTTCATCTTCTACGAGCCGGCCTCGCTCGTCGTGCTCGACTCGCTGCTGCCCGCGCAGCAACTCCCGCCCCCGGTGGCGGCGCCGCCGCCCGCGGGGCGCGAAGATGCGGCGGCCGCGCTCGTGCCCGCGCCGTCTCCCCCGCCGGCCGTCCGCGCGCCCCACGGCCGCCCGCCTGCCGCGCGCACGTACTTCGGGTATTTCACGCTCGGCGAGGTGGCGCTGATGGCGTGCGCGACCCTCGCCGCCGCCTTCGTCATCTTTCTGATTCTCGAATACTCTTGAGGCGCGGAAGTTAAGCTCCCCCTTTTTCGACGGCTCGACGGCTCGGGCTCCTTCTTCGGCGGAGAGCGCATGGAAAAGATTCTCGCACGGCTCGGGGCGCTCTGGGGCGAGTTGCGGCGGGGCAACGTCTCGGGGCTGCTCGCGCGCTACGGAGACCTGCTGCTGCCCGTCGCCCTGATGCTCGCCATCGGGACGCTCTTCGTCCCGCTGCCGCCCGTTATCATCTCGGCGCTCATCGTCGTCAACCTCGCCGCCTCGGTCGTGGTGCTGGCGACCTCGCTCTACATCACGACGCCGACGCAGCTCACCTCCTACCCGACCATCCTGCTTTTGACGACCGTCTTCCGGCTGACCCTGAGCGTCTCGGCGACGCGCGCCATCCTGACGCGGGGGACGGCGGGCGGCGTCATCGAGGCGCTGGGTCAGATCACGGCGCAGGGCCAGATCATCGTCGGCGCGGTGATGTTCACGACCATCCTCGTCGTGCAGTTCATCGTCGTCGCCAAGGGCTCGGAGCGCGTCGCGGAAGTGGCCGCGCGCTTCACGCTCGACGCGATGCCCGGCAAGCAGATGTCCATCGACGCCGACATGCGCTCGGGGCTCATCACGCAGGAGCAGGCGCGGCGCGCGCGCACGGCCTTGCAGAAGGAGTCGCAGCTCTACGGCGCGATGGACGGGGCGATGAAGTTCGTCAAGGGCGACGCCATCGCGACAATCGTCATCGCGATGGTGAACATCGCCGGCGGGCTCGCCACGGGCGTCCTCTCGCACGGGATGACCGTCGCGCAGGCCGGGCACAAGTACACCATCATGACCATCGGCGACGGGCTGGCGGCCATCATCTCGTCGATGCTCATCACGGTCTCGGCCGGCATCGTCGTCACGAGGGTTTCGACCGACGAGGAGACCTCGAACGTCGGCGCCGACATCAGCCGCCAACTCCTGCGCAACCCGCGCCCCATCATGATCGGCGCGGGGCTGCTCGTCGTGATGGGGCTGCTGCCGGGCATGCCGCGCGCCCCGCTGCTGCTCGTGGGCCTCGCGCTGGCGGGCGTCGGCTACGCGCTGCAACGCTCGCAGGCCGCGGCGGCGAAGGAGGAGGCCGAGCGGCAGGCGAAGGCCGGCTCGGTCGCGGGCCAGGACGACCTCCAGCCGACGTTCGCCGTGCCGCTGGCCGTCGTCGTCAGCCGTGAGCTGACGAGGCTGGTGGACAAGAACGCGCCGGCCGGCGCGCGCTTCCGCGCCGAACTCCCCAAGCTGCGCTCGGCGCTCTACTACGACCTCGGCGTGCTGCTGCCGAGCTGCTACGTGAGCGGCGACGCGCCGCTCAAGCCCTATGAGTATTTCATCGCCATCAAGGAAGTCCCCGTCGTCTACGGCGTGATACGGCCCGACTGCGTCTACGTCAACGACTCGGCCGAGAACATACGCGTCTTCGGCATCGAGGGCGAGGACGTGCGCAACCCGGCCGACCTCAAGCCCGGCGCGTGGATACCGGCCGCGCAACGCCCCATCGCGGAACTCGCGGGGCTGAAGGTCTGGGAGCCGGCCGAGGTCATCACGCTCCACCTCTCGATGGTGATGCGCAAGTACGCGCACGACTTCGTCGGCATACAGGAGACGCAGGCGCTTCTGGACTTCGCCGCGCGCGGCGCGCCCAAGCTCGTCGAAGAGGTCGTGCCGAAGGTCGTCACCATCCACCAACTGACGGACGTGTTGCAGCGGCTCGTGCAGGAGGGCATCTCCGTCCGCGACGTGAAGAGCGTGCTCGACGCCCTGAGCGAGTGGGGGCGCATCGAGAAGGACCCGGTGATGCTCACCGAGTACGTGCGCTCCTCGATGAAGCGCTACATCTCGTTCCGCTACACGGGCGGGCGCGACACGCTCTTCGTCTACCTGCTCGACCCCGAGATCGAGGACGTGATACGCGGCGCCATCCGCCGCACCTCGACGGGCTCGTTCCTCTCGCTCGACCCGCACATCTCGCACGACATCCTCGACGCCATCCGGCGCGAGATAGCGAACCTGCCCGCGACGGCGCAGAAGCCGGTCGTCATCACCGACATGGAGCTGCGCCGCTTCGTCCGCCGGATGGTCGAGCTCGAATTCCCGACGCTCTCCGTCCTCTCCTACCAGGAGCTCGCGCCCGAGCTGAACGTCCAGCCCGTCGGCCGCATCACCATGCGCCCAGCCGCCCCGCCCGCCGCCAACTTCTTCCCCGACGCGGCGCAGACCGCGATGGTCAAGAACTTCTGACCGAGACCCCCGCCTGAATTCATGCGGCGCCGCCCGCTCCCGGCGCGTACAGCGGGGCGGAGTCGGGTGCGACCGCCGCGTGTCGAGGCAGGTCAGTACCGCCCGCGGTAGCGGGCGGGTCGGTCTAACTCGGCGGCGCCCTGTGACGTAAGCCTGA
>DASVWB010000178.1:0-3823 GCA_036389815.1 Pyrinomonadaceae bacterium
GGGAACTTTCCGTCGCACCGGATGTGGTTGTCGTCGATGCGCTCGACTGGTTCGTCGGGCAGGTCGTACTCGTCGTCGATCTCGCCGACGATCTCCTCCAACAAATCTTCCAGCGTGACGATGCCTTCCAGCCCGCCGTGCTCGTCGATGACGAAGGCGAGGTGCGTGCGCACGTCGCGCATCTGCCTGAGCGCCGCGCCGAGCCTGGCCGCCGCCGGGAGGACGACCGGCGGGTGCGCGAGCGCCGCGGCGTCGAACTCCGCGGCGGGCCGCGTGCCGTCGAGGAACGGTTCGAGGTCGCGGCGGAAGAGCACGCCGAAGGCGTCGTCGAGCCGCCGGCTGTAGACGGGCAGGCGCGAGTAGCCCTGCTCGCGGAAGGCGGCCGTCGCCTCGGCGAACGTGGCCGAGGCGGGGAGCGCCGTGACGCTCGTGCGCGGCACCATCGCCTCGCGCACCTCGGCGTCCACGAACTTCAGGACGCCCTGGAGGAGCTGCTGCTCCTCGGCCTTGATGTGGCCGCCCTTGCGCGACATCTCGATGACGTGGCTCAGCTCCTCCTGCGTGTAGGCCGAGGCGTGGCCGGCGTCCGCGCGGATGCCCAGGGGGCGGACGACGGCCGCGCTCGCGCGGTCGAGCGCGCGGATGGGCAGGCTGAAGAGGCGGTAGAAGAGCTGCATCGGCAGCGCCGTAGCGAGCGCCACGCGCTCGGCCATCTGGAGGCCGAAGAGCTTGGGCGCCTGCTCGCCGAGCACGATGTGCAGCGCCGTGATGACGACGAAGGCGACGACGAAGGCGATGAGGTGGACGCCCGTCTCCGAGACGCCGGCGCGGGCGAGCGGGCCTTCGAGCATGTGCGCGACCGTCGGCTCGCCGATCCAGCCCAGCCCCAGCGAGGCGAGCGTGATGCCGAGCTGCGAGGCCGAGAGGTATGCGTTCAGGTCGTCGAGCACCGAGATGAGGCGGCGCGCGCGGCGGTCGCCCCCCTCGGCCATCGTCTCGACGCGCGAGCGGCGGACGCCGACGAGCGCGAACTCGGCCGCGACGAAGAACCCGTTGAGTAAGACCAGCAGGGCTACCGTCAGAAGGTACAGTGCCGTCAGCATGCGCCGTATTTTACAACGGCGGGCGGCGGCGCCGCTAAAGGGGCCTTAAACCTTTTCCTCGCGGGCGCGGCGGGCGACGAGCTTTTCGAGGCGTGCGAAGCGGCTGAGCATCTCCTCGTGGATGTGGTCGGCCTTCTCGTGCAGGTGCGCCACCTCCTGCTCGGCCTTGATGTTGACCTCGTACTCGATGTCGGCGCGCACCTTGTCCTTCTCGACCTGCCGGTTCTGGCTGATGAGGACGAAGGTGGAGAGGAAGATGGCTTCGAGCGAGACGATCATCGTCAGCAGGCCGAAGGGGAAGGGGTCGAAGCCGGAGAGCCCGGGCACGGTGACGAGGCCGGTGTTGAGAGCGATCCACGCGCCGAACCAGACGGCGTGGAGGAAGAGGAAGAGGATGCTCCCCGAAAACCACGCGAGCCAGTCGGCGATGCGCTGCACGAGGGTCGCGCGCCCCTCGACCTCCTCGTTGACGTTGCGCGAGACGCGCGTGCGCAGCAGGGCGTCGGCCTTGCGCGTCATCCGCCCCATCGCCGCCAGCATCGAGAGCGCCGCGTCGGGCTTGCGCGTGAAGAGCAGCAGCAGGTCGTCGCGGTCGAGCTCGATCAGCTCGGAGTCGGTGAGCGCCGCGGCCGTCGCCGTGCGCGGGCCGGCGTCGAGGAGCGCTATCTCGCCGAAGAAGTCGCCGGCGAGCGCCGTGTCGAGCGTGATCTTCTGCCCGACGTTGTCCTGGATGGAGAGCTCGACCTCGCCGGCGCGCACGAGGTAGAGGCTCTCGCCGGGCTCGCCCGCGCGGAAGAGCGTCCGCCCGGCTTCGAGCGTGACGAGGTCTACGACCCCGGCGAGCGCGCGGCAGTCTTCGTCGCCGAGCAGCCTGAAGAACTCTAGCTCGCGGAGCGCGGCCGGGTCTACGGCCATCAGGGCCTCCTGCCGGCCGGCGTCCGCGCGGGCTGCGGCGCGGGCGGCGCGCCCTGCCCCGGCCGCGCCGTGTAGCCCGAGCGCGTGACGGCGATGCGCTTCTCGCCGCCGCGGTCGGCGACAGAGACGCGGACGGGGCGGAACTCGCCGGGGCGCCCCGCGTTCGTCGGCTTGTAGCTGATGACGTACTGCGTGCGCAGGTCCTTCGTGATCTCCTCGGCGATGCCGGGCAGCTCCGAGAGCGAGGTCGGGTAGAAGGTGCGCCCGCCCGTCTCGCGCGCCATCCGGTCGAGGAGGTCGACGGCCTTCTGCCGCTTCGACTTCGAGATGAAGCCGCGCTCGCGCTCCAGCTCGTTGACGAAGCCGATGACGTAGATTTGAACGTCCTCCTCCTTGAGCGCCTCGAAGAGCTGCTCCTGCTTGTAGAAGCTGTTGCGGTCTTCGCCGTCGGTGACGAGGATGACCGCGCGGCGGCGCTTGTCCTCGACGGGGTCGCCCTTGCGCCGCTCCGAGGCGTGCTCGGCCGCGAGGTAGACGGCGTCGATGACGGCCGTCTGCCCGCCCTCGATGAACATGTCGTCGAGCGCGTCGCCGAGCGCCGCCTTGTCGGCGGTGAAGTCCTGCATGATCTTGATGTCTTCGGACGAGATGAAGCGGACGACGAAGGTCTCGTCGCCGGGCTTGTTGCTGGAGACGATGGTCTTGGCGGCCTCGATGACCTGGCCGATCTGGCTGCGGAGCGACCCGGAGTTGTCGACGACGAGGCCGTAGGTGATGGGCACCTCCTCGCGCGTGACGAACTGTATCTGCTGCGGGGCGCCGTTCTCGAAGACCTTGAAGTCCGTGTCGGCCACGTTGTTGATGGGGCGGTTGTTGCGATCCACGACGCGGACGTGGAGGTTGACGAGGCTCGTGTCGATGGTCACGACCTCGTCGGGGTCGACCTCCTGGTTCTCGTCCTGCTGCTGCGCGTCGGGCTCGGCCGTCGGCTGCGTGCGGAGCTTCGGCGGCGCGCCCGTCGTCTGCGGCGTCTGCGTCGCGGCCGGCGCGGGCGTCGGGGTGGGCGTCGGCGTCTGACGCGGCGGCGCGGACGGCGTCTGCTGCGCGGGCCTGACCGGCGCGGCCGAAGCGCCCGCGGGCGCCCCGGCGCGGCGCGGCCGGCCCGTCTCCTGCCCCGCCCGCGACGCGGGCACCGGCGACCCGACAAGGGCCAGCAACACAAGCAGCGCCGCGGCTGAAAACTCGCTTCGTCTCATCTTCGTCCCTCGAATGGGAGAGGGTTAGGGGCTGGGGGTTAGAGGCCGGGGGCTGGTTAAAGCAGTTCTCCCCTGACCCGGGCGTTATCATACCGCAACGACTGGCCCCCGGCCTCCAGCAAATAGCCTCTCAAAAAGTCGCCCCGCGTATCCCGCCCTTGTGAGGCGGGGCGCGGGGCTTAGACCTTCCGGGCCTTCGCTCGCCGTGTCGTGGCGAGAGGCTCCGCGTGGCCGGGGCAAAGAACCTTCGCGCGCGCGAGACGCGCGGCACTTGTTAGAGATGCCACGGCCGGGGCGCGCGTTGCCGTGAAGAAAGGCGGTAGACAGTAGACAGTAGACAGTAGAAAAACCTTCGTTAGTCAGTACGCCCGGTTGAATCGGTTGAAAGCGTCAACGCCCGCAGAGCGGAGCCTACTGTCTACTGTCTACTGTCTACTGCTCTTACTTCGGCGTGGCGCTGGCGAAGTAGCCCTCGCGGCCGCGGACGAAGAGGCGCGGGAAGCCGCGCGGGGGCTGCACCTTGATCTTGAGCTTGTGCCAGCGGCCGTC
>DASVWB010000179.1:0-2741 GCA_036389815.1 Pyrinomonadaceae bacterium
GCCGGCGCCGTAGGTCTCGTCGCCGACCACGGGGTACTTGAGCCACGCGAGGTGGACGCGTATCTGGTGCGTGCGGCCGGTCTTGATCTGCACGTCGAGGAGCGTGAAGCGCGTGTAGCGCCGCCGCACCCGCCAGAGCGAAACGGCCGCCCGCCCGCCGCGCACGACGGCCATCCGCGTGCGGTTGCGCGGGTCGCGCGCCAGCGGCTCCTCGACCTTCCCCTTCTCCTCGCGCGTCACCCCGTGCGCGAGCGCGGCGTAGGACTTGAAGACCGTGCGCGCGCGGAACTGGTCCGAGAGGTTCTCGTGCGCGCGCGCCGTCTTGGCGACGACGATGGCGCCGGAGGTGTCGCGGTCGAGGCGGTGGACGATGCCGGGGCGCAGCGGCCCCGCGCTGTCGGGGAGTCGCGCGAAGTGGAAGGCGAGCGCGTTGGCGAGCGTCCCCGAGGGGACGCCGGCCGCGGGGTGTACGACGAGGCCGGCGGGCTTGTTGACGACGACCACCTCTTCGTCCTCGTGCAGTATGTCGAGCGGGATGTCTTCGGGCTCGACCTCGGAGGGCGGCGGCGCGGGCAGCTCGACCTCGACGCGCTCGCCCGCCTTGAGCCTGTGCGAGGGCTTCGCCGCGCGCCCGGAGACGAGCGCCTCGCCGTCCTCTATCGCGCGCTTCAAGGTCGAGCGGCTGACGCCCCCGACCTTCGCCGCCAGGAAGGCGTCGAGCCGCGCGCCGGCCTCCTCGCCCGACACCTCGAAGGCGAGAGTCTCGGCCCCGGGCTCCGCGCCCGCGCCTTCCGCTTCGGTGCTTAAAGGCTCGTCGCTCATGCGCTGGCCGTGTCGGGGGCGGGTCGCCCGCCGCCGCCGTCAGGCTCGCGCGTCGCGCGGCGCCGCAGGAGGAGGAAGACGGCGCCGCCGGCCGTCACGAGCAGGCTGATGAGCTGCGAGGTCGAGAGCCCCGTGAGCGTCGTCAGCCCCGCGATGTCGCCGCGCGGGTCGTCGCGGAAGAACTCGATGGCGAAGCGCGTCAGCCCGTAGAGCACGGCGTAGGCGGCGACGACCTGGCCGTCGAAGCGCATGCGTCGGTGGAGCCGGTAGAGGAGGAGGAAGATGACGAGCGCGGCCGCCGACTCGTAGAGCTGCGTCGGGTGCAGGTGGACGCCCACGGGCACGCCCGTCACGCGGTGCGCCGCCTCGCCGAACTCGACGCCCCACGGCGCGCCGGTCGGCCGGCCCCAGCAGCACCCGGCGGCGAAGCACCCCTGACGGCCGACCGCCTGCCCCAAGGCCACGCCCGGCGCGAAGGCGTCCGTCACCCGCCAGAAGGGGAGGCGGTAACGCCTGATGAGCAGCACCCCCGTCAGCAGCCCGCCGAGGAAGCCGCCGTACCACACGCCGCCCGACCGCAGGAAGTCCACCGTGAAGAGGTTGCGCCAGTTCGACCCGTACTCCGGCTCGGCCAGCATCAGCAGGAGCTTCGAGCCGACGAGCCCGCCGAGCAACATCCACAGCCCCATGTCGAAGACGCGCTCGCGCGGCAGGCGGTCGCGCGCGCCCAGGCGCGACGCCACGAACAGCGCCGCCATGAACGCCAGCGCCAGCAACACGCCGTACGTGTTGACGGGGAAGCCGCCGATGCGGAAAAGCTCTGGGTACATGTTTGATGAGTAGACAGTAGTCAGTAGACAGTAGTCAGTAGGCTCCGCTATTCGGACGTTGGCCCTTTCACCCGAAAGATTCGTCAGCGACAGTTTTTCTACTGTCTACTGTCTACTGTCTACTGTCTACTTCTTCCTTATTCCCTTGACGAAGGCGGCGACCTCCGCGAGGAATTTGGGCGCGACCGGGAGCGCCGGGTCGCTGTAGGAGGCGATCTGGCGGCCCGGCTCGGCGGGCGTCTCTTTGAGCACGTGGTTCATGCCCTCGACGAGCAGGAGCTTCGCGTCGGGCTTCGCGGCGGCGAGCGCCTTCGCGTCGTCCGCGCTCGCCTGCATGTCGTGCGTCCCCTGCGCGATGAGGACGGGGACGGCGAGTTTGGCGACCTCCTTCGGCGGGTCGTACTTGAGCCACGAGATGAGGTAGGGCTGGACGCTCGGGCGGAAAAGGATGTCGTTGGCCGGGACGTCCGGGATGGTCTTGCCCTCCAGCAGCGTCTTGAAGGCCGCCTCCGCCTTCGCGTACTGCTCGGGCGGGAGCTGCCGCTTCAACTGTTCGAGCGCGACCACGTCGAGGCGCCGCCCCGCGCCCGCCACCGAGACGAAGCCGTCGGCGCCGAGCCGCTGCGCCGCGACCATGCCGACCAGCGAGCCCTCGCTGTGGCCGGCGACGACGAGCGTGGAGAAGCGCCTGTCGGCGCGCAGCCTCTGCCCCCACAGCACCGCGTCCTCGATGTAGGTGTCGAAGCGCAGCTCGGACTCGGACTTCGCGGCCCCGGCGCTCTCGGCCACGCCGCGCTTGTCGAAGCGCAGCGAGGCTATCCCCTCGGCGGCGAGCCCTTCGGCGAAGTACTTGAGGCTGTTGTTCGCGCCGGGCAGCGCGGCCGAGTTGCCGTCGCGGTCGGTCGGGCCGGAGCCTGCGATGATGAGCACGACCGGGTAGGGCGCGGCGCCGCGCGCGGGCACTTCGAGCGTGCCGTGGAGCTTGCCGCCGGGCGTCTCCAGCACGGCCGGCTCCGCCTTCGACGCGGCCTGCGCGGGGGCGGCGGCCGGCGTCGAAGCCCGCGCCGGCGTCGCGGCCGGCGCGGGCGT
>DASVWB010000180.1:0-13000 GCA_036389815.1 Pyrinomonadaceae bacterium
GCAATCTCAGATTTCAAATGCCGGGCGGCGCGTGCGCGCGGTCAGACTCCGAGGCGGCGCGCCTTAAGACCGCCGCCTGCTCTCCTTGATTTCGCGGTTGACGTTACGCTCGGCATCCTTCGCCTCGTCGCGCCCGACGCCGAGGCCGCGGAGCGTCTCGCCGATGCTGTCGCCGGAGGCGAGCCCGGCGAGTATCGCCTCGCGCGTGACGCCGGGGTGACGGCGGCCGAGGTTCGCCGCGAGCCGCGTCGCCGCGACGTACTGCCCGAACTTCAGGTTCGGGTTCGCCGCGAGCGCCGCCCGGTAGCCCTCGCGCAGGTCGTTGGCCGTCGTGTGCAGCCGCCCCGCCATCTCGGGGTGCTCGCGCAGCTCGTCCTCCGCGCGCCGCGCGTTATCGCCCCTCAGGCGCGCGCGTTCGAGCCCCGCGTCCGAGCGCCCGCCCGAGCGTTCGGACGCCGTGTCGCGCCCGCGGTCGGAGCGCCCGGCCGAAGCGTCCGAAGACCTGCCGACGCCGCGGTCGACGCCGACGCCCGCGGGCGGCCCGCCCCCGCGGCCCAAGCCGCCGCCCCCGCCCATGCCTCCGCCCCCGCCGCCGCCGCCCCCGCGCCCGCGCCCCTGCGCCGACGCGTCCGCACACCCCGCGAGCACGAACGCGCACGCCAGCGCGGCGCAACCTAAAGTCGCCCAAAACTTCCCGCCCATAGTTATTACCTCCCGGACTTGTTCTGCGTTTGAGATGAAGGGCAAAGGGAGAGGTCTGGATTATACAGGCGCGAACGGGCCGTCGGCCGCCCGGGTCAGGAAAACAATAGAAATGCAACAAAGGCACTGGGCGCGAACGATGGAGGACGAGAGAGATGCTGTATAGCATTCACTTCATCCTTCATCCTCGCGCCTTCTTCCTTCCCGCGCGCCGCCCGAGTAGCGGCATGACTTCGGGGAACGTCAGCCCTTCGCCGCGCCACCTGATCTCCGTGAGGCCCCCGGAGGCGGTGAGCGTCGTGTGGTAGTTGACGTAGGTGTTGTCCGTGTCCGTGTCGCCCCAACTGCCGTCCTCGTTCTGGGACGCGAGCAGGAAGTCAGTCCCCCTACGGACGAGCGGGCTGCGGGGGCCCGCCCCGAAGCACTTCAGACATTCGAGGAACTCGCCGACCATCTCCGCGTCGCCGGCCGCGACGGCCCCGTCGGCGTGCGCGCGGAGGAACTCGAACTCGTCCGGCAGCCACGCCGGGCGCAGGCGGTAAACGTCGTAGTCGTTGAGCGTGTAGACGACGTGTGTCACGGCGTAGGCGGCGTCGTAGAAGTCCGGGTCGGAGGGGTCGGAAGGGTACGGGCGCAGCGCGTCCGCCCGGCGGAGCACGTCGGCGTAACCCGTGCCGAGCGAGAGTCCGTAGCGCGCCATCATGTAAGTCCGTATGAGCGCGTTGTACCAGACGCGGTAGCGGCTCATCGTCGAGAGGCGTCGCCGGCAGCCGGCGCACGTCCGGCGGCCGCGCTCGTTCCAGAGGCCGCAGCGGCACTGGCGCGGCACGTCCGCCGGCGGCGGCTCGGCCGCCGGGTCGAACCAGACGAAGTCGGCCGCGCAAAACCGCCGGGCGGCCGCGCGCAGCGGCGCACGCATCGAGGGGTCGCGCACGCCGAGCTTGTCCGCGTGGAGGCTGCCGTAGGCGAGGTCGTAGACGGCGCCCGCGTCGGCGTCCGCAGGCACCTCCGGGTTGAGCCGCCGCCACCGGCGCGCAAGTTCTGCGCCCTCCGCGCGCGCCCAGCGCCGAAACAGCGGGTCGGCGGCCGTGTTCGCCAGCACCTGGAAGTAGTAGAGGAAGTCGCTGCCCCACTCTTTGAAGTGCCCGGGCTTGCGCGCGAAGCCGAGCATGAACTCCGCGCCCCGCCGCGCCGCCCGCGCGCACTCCTCTGCCCTGTACCCGCGCGCCTTCGCGCGGGGGCTCTTCGCCGCGGCGGTCATTTCAATCTCGTCTCGCGGGCGCGGCCTTCGTCGGCGGGGTCGGGCGGGCGCGGGGCGACGGCGCCTCCGGGGGCGAGTGGGGGCTGGCGCTTGTAGCGGTGTGTGACGGGGCGGCGGCGGCCGATGCCGATGGCGTGGCGCGAGATGATGAGGGTGGGCGGGAGCTGCCGCCGCTTGAACTCGTTGGCCGGCGACTCGACGCGGTTGAGGATGTCGTAGACGAGCGCGCGCGGGTGCCCCTCGGCGACGATCTCCTCGGGCGTGGCCTTGCGCTCGAAGTAGAGGCGGAGGATGGGGTCGAGCACGTCGTAGGGCGGGAGGCTCTGGTCGTCGAACTGGTCGGGGGCCAGCTCGGCCGACGGACGCTTGTCGATGATGGCCCAGGGTATCAACTCGCCGCCGCGGTTGATGTGGCGCGCGAGGGCGTAGACCTCCGTCTTGAGCACGTCGCCGATGACGGCCAGTCCCCCGTTCGTGTCGCCGTAGAGCGTGCAGTAGCCGAGGGCGAGTTCCGACTTGTTCCCCGTCGAGAGCAGGAGGCGCCCTTCGGCGTTCGAGACGGTCATCAGGATGTTGCCGCGCAGGCGCGACTGGAGGTTCTCGGCCGCGAGCGATTCGCCGCCGCGCGAAGGCTTGGTGAGCCCCAACTCCTTCGTCAGCACCTCGAAGGCGGAGCTGATGGGGTGCTCGACGACGGGCATCCCGAAGTTCCTGCCGAGCGCCACCGAGTCCTCGACGCTGCCGCGCGAGGAGAAGGGCGAGGGCATCATCACGCCGAGCACGTTCTCGGCCCCGATGGCCTCGCACGCGAGCGCGGCGACGACGGCCGAGTCGATCCCGCCTGAGAGCCCGAGCAGCGCGCGGCGGAAGCCGTTCTTGCGCGCGTAGTCGCGTATGCCTAAGACGAGCGCGCTCCGCACCGTCTCCACGTCGTCGCCGGGCAGGCAGGTCTCGTCGCGCACGCCGCACTCCAGATCGACCGTCCCGACGAACTCCTCGAAGGGCGGGGCCTGCAAGATGGTCTCGCCGCGGCAGTCGGTGACGAGCGAGGCGCCGTCGAAGATGATGCCGTCGTTGCCGCCGACGAGGTTGACGTAGACGACGGGCAGCCCCGAGAGCTTCGAGCGGTGCGCGACCATCGAGCAGCGCTGCCCCATCTTGGCGCGGTTGAAGGGCGAAGCGTTGGGCGAGACGATGACGCGCGCCCCCAGCGCGATGACCTCGTCGGTCGGGTCGTTCGCGTAGAGCCGCTCCTTCCAGAAGGTCTTGTCGTTCCAGAAGTCCTCGCAGACGACGACGCCCAACTTTTCGCCGCCGGCCTCGAAGAGCCGCCGCCGCTCGCCGGGCTGGAAGTAGCGCGGGTCGTCGAAGACGTCGTACTCGGGCAGCAGCGTCTTGTCGGCGAAGCCGAGGAGTTCGCCGTCGCGGATGACGGCCGCCGAGTTGAAGAGCTTGCGCCCGTGCGCCGCGCCGCTCGGGCGGACGGTGCCGACGACGGCCGTCAGCCCCTTCGTGGCCGGGATGATTCTTTCGAGGGGTTTGAGCGAAGACTCGACGATGTCGCGGTCGAGGAACCAGTCGAAGGAGGTGTAGCCCTGGACGGCCGCCTCGGGGAAGACGACGAGGTCCGACTTCTCCCCCCGCGCCTGCTCGATGGCCCGCAGAATCTTCTCCGTGTTCCCCTCGAAGTCGCCGTTCGTCGTGTTGATCTGCCCGATGGTGACGCGCATTAAGGCCCCCGCCTCCGGTGTGACCCCCGGCGTCTCTCTCGGGCGACGAGCCGCACGTCGAGCCCTTCGAGCCTCGCGGGGGCGATCTGGATTTCGTTCTCCGTGGACGCGCCAAGCATACCGCTTTCGCGCAGGAATGTCTCCGCCCGCGCGAGCGAGGAGACTTTGAGGAAGAGCGTTTGGATCGAGTCGGCGGCGGCGCGCACGAGCCGCAGAGCGGGCGCGCCGTCCGACTCCCAGAGGCCCTCGGCCGTCTCCGCCGCGGGCGCGTAGAGCCTCCGCCACAGTTCGCGCGCGGCGCCGAAGTCGCGGACGCCCGCCGACACCTCGGCGGCCGATTCGACGCCGAGCGCGCCGCCGCCGCAGGCGCTCAGGCGCTCGCGGTCGGCCGCGCGCTTCGCGTCGTGACTCCCGAACTCCGACCAGAAGGGGCGGCGCCCGAAGTTCTCGTAGTGGTACTCGCAGAGGAAGACGAGGCTGCGGCGCATCAGCAGGTCGAGCTGCCAGCGGTCGAGCCGGCGCCCCGCGCCCGCGTCCGACATCGAGGCCGCGCCCGGCAGCCGGCTCATCAGGATGGTCGCGTCAACCAGTAGGTCGCGCCCGAACATGCGGCCGAGCACGACGTTCGACCAAATCCTGGTGCGGGCCCCGTCCTCGCCCCTCTCCATGTAGGGCACAGGTGGCGTGTGCGGGATGCGGCGGCGCGACAACTCCTCCGCGGCGCGCTCGATGCCCGGCGCTTCGAAGACGACGGCCGAGAGGCGGGCCGGCCGAGAGGCGCGCCCCGGCCCGCGGGCGGGCCCGCAGCGCATGACCTCGACGTAGAGGTTGCCGAGCGCGACGCCGCCGCTGTCGAACGCGGGGTAGGGGGCGAGAGGCCACGCGACGGGCAGGCCCAGGGTTTCGGTCAGCAGCGAGAAGAGGCGGCGCGGGTCTTCGGCGCGCGCCACGACGTGGTCGAGCCGTTTGAAGACGGGGCGTGATGCGTCCATGCGCCTCCCGGCCGCCGCGGCCTTCAGCGGAAGTTCTGGATGAGGATGATCTCGGTCGCGGAGTTGCCGCGCGCGACCGTGAGCGCGCGGCCGTCGGGCGTCCACCAGTAGCGGTAGATGAAGTCCGACTTCCAGTCGGTCAACTGGCGCGGCCTGCCGCCGGCGAGCGGCCAGCGCCAGAGGTTCGAGACGCCCTCGCGCGTGTCGAGGTAGTCGAGCGCCTGCCCGTCGGGCGACCAGTCGGGCCAGCTCATCGCCTCGGGCAGGTCTGTGACCTCGCGCACGGCCGCGCCGCCCTCCGCGGGGAAGACGTAGAGCTTCGGCCGCGCGCCCGGCTCCGACTCGACGTGGATGGAGAAGAGCCGGCGGCCGTCGGGCGACAGGCGCACGAAGCCGACCTTCTCTTCGAGCACCTTCGAGGGGTCGCCGCCCTCCAGCGGCACGCGCCACACGGCGGGTCGCCCCGCCTCGCCGCGCGAGACGTAGTAGACCCAGCGCGAGTCGGGCGAGACCTGCGTCTGCCCCTGCGTGTTGTCTACGTTTCGCACCAGCTCCTTCTGGTTCGTCCCGTCGGGGCTCATGCGCCAGATGCCCCAGCCGACCGTGCGGTTCGAGCGGAAGACGACGTAGCGGCCGTCGGGGCTCGCCACCGGCGCGCTGTCTGTGTTCGGGTCGTTGGTCAGTTGCCGCTTCCCCGTCCCGTCGGCGTTCATCACCCACACGTCCGTGCTGCCGCTGGCGTCCGAGTCGTAGAGCAGCCGCCCGTCCGGCAGCCACGAGCCGCCGCTGAAGCCGTCGCCGCCGCCGGTCGTGAGCTGCCGGGCGCGCGAGGCGTCGGCGCCGGGCGCGACCCAGACGTTCGCGGTGTCTCGCCCCTGCTTGGCGAGGAGCGTGCGCGAGTCGGCCGTCAGGCTCGCGGACGAGTAGTAGTTGAGGTCGTTCGTGATCTTCTGCGCGGAGCCTTCGGGGTAGGAGACGTACCAGAGCTGCGTCGGCGTGCTCGGCAGAGACTCGCGGTCGCGCGCGGCGAAGACGAGCCCCGAAGAGTCCGCGAGCCACGCCATCACGTTCCCGATGGAGCGCCAGCGGGCCGCCGAGACCTTGCGCACCTCGCCGCCCGCGGCCGGCGCGGCCTGGATGTTGACGTAGTAGCCGTCGTCGTCCGTGCCCGAGACGGTGTAGGCGACGACCGAGCCGTCGGGCGACCACGCGGGCGCGTCTATGCGCTCGGGCAGCTTGTAGGAGGCGACGGTGCGCTCGCCCCCGCCCTCGGCGTCGGCGACGACGAGCGTGTCCTCGCGCGTCTTCGGGACGTGGCGGCGGAAGGCGACCCGCCGGCCGTCGGGCGAGAGCGTCACGCCCGAGTCAACGTCGTAGACGAGCTTCTGCGGCTCGCCGCCGACGAGCGGGACGCGGAACAGCTCGCGGAAGAGCTGGCCGCGCCGCCCCGCGACGTAGTAGACGTAGGCGCCGTCGCGCGAGAAGGTCGGCGCGCCGACGAACTGCGTCGTCTCGTCGGCGGGCACGAGGTCGCGCTCGCCCGTCGTCGCAATCTGCCGCAGCCGCAGGCTCACGCGCCCGCCCTCCAAGACGACGCGCGCGACGTACTTCCCGTCGGGCGAGACGACGGCCGTGACGGTCGCGCCGGTCGCGGGCACCTTCGTCATCTTCATCGAGCCGAGCGGCGCGAACGGCGCGGCCGCCGTCTGGCGCCAGCGCGGCGAGAGTTTGTAGAGGCCGAACGAGACGGCGGCGAGCGCCGCCGCGCAGAGCGCCGCGTAGAGCGCGAGCCGCCCGCGCCGCGCCGCGGGCGGCTCCGTCCTGTGCGCGCCGACGCCGACGGCCGTCGCCCGCAGGAGGTCGTCCGAGCGCGCGGTCGTGTGCCGCGGCGGGAGGGTCGTGTGCGCGGGGCCGCGCCCCCACGCGGCGGCGCCGTCGCCGCCCGGCAGCGATTCGTGTATCGCGTTCGGCGGGACGGAGTGGTCGAGGCTCACGCCCGCGTCGAGGCGGCGGCGGATGCGCTGGAGGCGCGAGAGCATCTGCTTGGCCGTCTGCATCCGCGCCTCGCGGTCTTTGGTGAGCGCCTCGCTCACGATGTCCTGCAAGGACTCGGGCGCGTCGGGCAGGTGCGCGGCGAGCGGCGGCGGCTCGTCGTCGAGGATGGAGACGATGGTGTGGCTCGCCGACTTGCCGCGGAAGGGGACGCGCCCCGTCAGCATCTCGTAGAGCACGACGCCGAGAGACCAGATGTCGGTGCGCGCGTCCACCTCGCCGCCCGCGGTCTGCTCCGGCGACATGTAGGAGACGGTGCCCATCACGGCGCCCGAGTCGGTGACGACGAGCGCGCGCGTCGCCGCCTCGCTGTCGGCCGAGCCCGTCGGCCTGCCCGCGATCTTCGCCAGCCCGAAGTCGAGCACCTTCACGTAGCCGTCGCGCCGCACCATGATGTTGTCCGGCTTGATGTCGCGGTGGACTATCCCCTCCGCGTGCGCGGCGACGAGCGCGGAGGCCACCTGCGCGGCGATGTCGAGCACCTCGCCCGGCTTCAGGGGGCGGGCCTCCATGTGCTCGCGCAGCGTCACGCCCTCGACCAGCTCGGTGGCGAAGAAGGGGCGCCCGCCCTCGGTCTGGCCGATGTCGTAGACGGTGAGGATGTTCGGGTGGTTCAGGGCGGAGGCGGCCAGCGCCTCCTGCTCGAAGCGGCGCATGCGCTTGGGGTCTGTGGCTATGTCGGCGGAGAGGAACTTGACGGCGGCCGCGCGCTTCAGCTCAACGTCGAAGGCGCGGTAGACCTCGCCCATCCCGCCCGCGCCGAGCAGCTCTTTGATCTCGTACTTGCCTACGCGCGTGCCAGCCTCGATGCCCATGACGTGTAAGCGTCGGCGCTCCCCGGAAGACCTCGCGCCCCGTGCCGACGACGCCCATTCTAAATCGAACGCGGCGGCGAATGAACATAAAACGTCGCGCCGCGTGACTTAAATAACTCTTTATGTCCAAAAGCGCCGGCCTCCGTCCAAACGCTCGGACGGAGGCCGCCTTCGGACAGTGGTCGGTAGTCGGTGTACGGGCGGCGTGCTGCGTCCGTCAGGCGTCAACGCCCGAACGGCGGAGCCCTACTGTCTACTGTCTACTGCCTACTGTCTACTGTCTACTGCCTTCCATGCCCTCCGCCGCCGGGCGTCTCGATGCGGACGCGGTCGCCGGGCTTGAGGTCGCGTGAGCCTTTGGCGTCGAGCTTCGAGGCGCGGCCGTTGCGGACGACCGAGTCGCGGCCGGGCTTGCCGTCTTCGCCGCCGGCCAGACCGTAGGGCGCGCGCGTACGCCGATCCGCGAGGAGCGACATGCGCGCGGGGACGAGCGTCTCTATCTCGCGGACTACCCCGTCGCCGCCGCGGCGCGCGCCCCGGCCGCCCGAGCCGCGCCGCAGGCGGTAGGCGCGCACGCGCAGGGGGTACGCGTACTCCAGCGCCTCGGCCGGCGTGTTCAGGCTGTTGGTCATGTGCGTGTGGACGCCCGAGACGCCCGACGCGTAGGGGCGCGCGCCCATGCCGCCCGCGACCGTCTCGTAGTAGGCGAACTCGCGCCCCGTCCGCGGGTCACGGCCTCCGACGGTGAGGTTGTTCATCGTGCCCTGGCTCGCGGCGGGCACCCTGCGGGGGAGCGCCTTCGCCAGCGCCTTGAAGAGCACGTCCACGATGCGCTGCGAGGTCTCGACGTTCCCGCCCGCGACGGCCGCGGGGTGCGCGGCGTTGACGACCGTCCCCGACGGCGCGACGACCTCGACCGGCTCCATGAGCCCCGCGCTCGCGGGCACCTCCTCCGCGCCGACGAGGCAGCGGAAGACGTACGCGACGGCCGAGACCGTGATGGCCTCGACCGCGTTGACCGGCCCCGCGACCTGCGGCGCGCTCCCCGTGAAGTCCACGCGCGCGCGCCCGCCGCGCACCCCGACGCGCACGCGCAGCGTGACCTCGCCCGCGCCGACGCCGTCCGAGTCGAGCGCGTCCTCGGCCTCGTAGACGCCCTCGGGGATGGCGCGCAGCGTGGCCCTCATCATGCGCGCCGAGTAGTCTATGAGGTGGCGCGCGTACTCGGCGGCCTCCGCCCGCCCCGCGCGCCCGACCATCTCCAGCAGCCGCGCCGCGCCCGTCCGCAGAGAGCCGACCTGCGCCTCGAAGTCCGCGCGCCGCTCGCGCTCGACGCGGACGTTGGCGAACAGCAGGCGCATCACGTCCTCGCACGCGCGCCCGCCCGCCACAATCCTGACGGGCGGAATCCTCAGGCCCTCGCCGTACACGTCCGTCGCCATCCCCATCGAGCCCGGCGTCGCCCCGCCGATGTCCGCGTGGTGCGCGCGGTTGGCGACGTAGAAGAGCGGGCGCGGGGCGTCGCCGAAGACGCCCGCCACCAGAGTCACGTCGGGCAGGTGCGTGCCGCCGGCGAAGGGGTCGTTGAGCGCGACCACGTCGCCGGGGCCGGGCGGGCACTCGCGGAGCGCCGCGGCGACGGCCATCGGCATGCTCCCCAGGTGGACGGGCATGTGGTCGCCCTGCGCGACGACGCGCCCCGCGGAGTCGAAGACGGCGCACGAGTAGTCGCGCCGCTCCTTGATGTTGGGCGAGTGCGCAGTGCGCCGCAGCACGAGCCCCATCTCCTCGGCGACCGAGGTGTAGAGCGCGCGGTAGATTTCCAGCGTCGTCGGGTCGAAGCCCCTGCCCTTTTTCATAACTCGATACGGAGGTTGCCGCGCGCGTCCAGACGCGCCCGCGCGAAAGCGGGGACGAGCGTCGTCGAGGAGTATTCGGTGACGACGCACGGCGACTTGAGGCGCGCGCCGGCCGGCAAGTCCTCGCGCCGGTAGACGGCCGTCTCGCGCGCGCCCTCGTCGAAGTGGACGCGCGCGGTGCGGTGCGGTTTGACGTTCGCGGCCGGGGCGCGCCGCGGCCGTTCGGACTTCGACTCGCCGACGAGCCCGGCCGAGAGCAGGCGCGCGCTCACGACCTCAATCGCCTGCCCCGACTGCGCGTAGCCGTAGCGCGCCTCGTGCTCGCGCCGGAAGCGCTCGGCGAGGCGGCGGCCGCCGTCCCACGCGACCTCAAGCTCGAAGGACTGCCCCCTGTAGCGCGCCGCGACACTTCGCGTGTGGCGCTGCCGGGCGTCGGCGAAGCCCTCGCGCCGGAGCGCAGCGCGCGCCTCGCGCTCCATCGCGTCGAACGCGCGCTCGACGCGCCCGGCCGACCGGGAACCCGCGCCCGCGCCCACTTCGAGCATGAGCGTGCGGCTGAGGCTCTTCAGCACGTCCGCGCGCAGACAGCCCAGCGCCGAGAGCGCCCCCGGCTCGCGCGGCACGACGACGCGCGGCACGCGGAGCGCGCGCGCCAGCTCGACCGCGTGCAGGCCGCCCGCGCCGCCGAAGGTGACGAGCGTGCAGGCGCGCGGGTCGAAGCCGCGCTCGACCGAGACGGCGCGCAAGGCCCTCTCCATCCCCGCGTTCACCACGCGCACCACCCCGAGCGCCGCCCGCTCGGCCGTCACGCCCTTCCCGGACGCCTCGGCCATCTCGCGCGCGAGCGCGGACAGGGCTTCGGCGGCGCGCGCTTCGTCCAACTTGAACTCGCCGCCCAGCAGGTCTGCCCCGCCGAACCGCCCCAGCACGAGGTTCGCGTCCGTCACGGTCGGGAGCAGCGAGCGCCCGTAACAGGCGGGGCCCGGCGCCGCGCCCGCCGACTGCGGCCCGACGCGGAGGCTGCCGCCCGCGTCCACGCGCGCGATGGAGCCGCCGCCCGCGCCGACCGTGTGGATGTCGAGCACGGGGACGGCGACGGGCAGCCCCGCCACGCTCGCCTCGTTCGTCAGCCGCAGCCGCCCGCCCGCGCACAGCGCCACGTCGGTCGAGGTGCCGCCCATGTCGAAGGTGATGATGTCCTCGAAGCCGGCCTCGGCGGCCGCGCGCGTCGCGCCGACCACGCCGCCCGCGGGCCCCGAAAGTATCGTCCGCACGGGCTCCGCGGACGCCGCGCGCGCCGAGATGCTCCCGCCCGAAGACTGCATCACGCGCAGGCCGCGCGCGGGGACGTGCGCGCCGAGCCGCGCGAGGTAGGAGCCCAGAAGGGGTTGCAGGTAGGCGTTGATGGCGACGGTCGAGGTGCGCTCGAACTCGCGGTACTCGGGGAGGATTCTGTGCGAGACGGAGAGCGGCACGCCCCCGAGCGCCGTCCGGAGCGCGCGCTCTATCCGCCGCTCGTGCTCGGGGCGCGCGAAGGAGAAGAGCAGGCAGACGGCGACTGACTCCGCGCCCGCGCGCCCGAGCTTCCTGACGAGGGCGGCGACCTCTTCGTCATCCAGCGCTTCGACCACAGACCCGTCCGCGGCGACGCGCTCGCGCACGCCGAAGCGCAGGGCGTCTTCGACGAGCGGCTCGGGGCGCGTCCAGCCGAGGTCGTAGAGGCTCCCGCGCGCCTGCCGCCCGATGACGAGCACGTCCTCGAACCCCGCGGTCGTGACGAGCGCGGCGCGGGCGCCCTTGCGTTCGAGCAGCGCGTTCGTCCCGACGGTGGTCCCGTGCACGACTTCGAGGTCGCGCACCCGCACGCCCGCCTCGCGCGCCACGCGCCGCAGCCCCCCGACGATGGCGCGCGAGGGGTCGTCCGGCGTCGAAGGGACTTTGAAAATCCTCGCGCGCCCCCCGGCGTGGTACACGAAGTCCGTGAACGTCCCGCCCGTGTCCACGCCCACACGCACCCGCTCGCTCTCGTTCCTCATCGCAGCCACTATAAAACAAATGACGAGTGACGAGTGACGAATGATGAACGGAAGACGGCGTGCCTTTCATTCATCATTCATCATTCGTCATCCGTCACCCGTCACCCTACAGCTTCGCCCTCGGCCGGCGTCGCGTGTCGGGCGCGGCGCGGGGGCCGCCGCAGTCGTCGTTGCGCCGCGCCTCGACCACGCGGGGCCGGCACCTCTATTACCGGCCTCAGCGCGGGAGCGTCGCGGCCAGCAAGCGGAAGACGTTGCCGCCCATGACGGCGCGCACCTCCTCTTCGGTGAAGCCCTCTTCGAGCAGCGCGTCCGTTATTTCGACCAGTCCGGTCGCGTCGAAGGGCTGCTCGACCGCGCCGTCGAAGTCGGAGCCGAGCGCGACGTGCTCGACGCCGACGACCCGCGCGGCGTACCTGACCGAGCGCGCGACGGCGCGTGCGTCCCGGCCGCACGTGGCCGCGTCCCAGAAGCCGATGCCGACGACGCCCCCCGTGGCGGCCACCTTCCGCAACTGCTCGTCGGAGAGGTTGCGGTTGTTGTCGCACGTCCCGCGCACGCCCGTGTGCGAGACGACGAGCGGGCGCGTCGCCATAGCCGCCACGTCGTCGAAGGTTCTGGCCGAGGCGTGCGCGAGGTCGAGGAGCATCCCGCGCGCCTCCGCCCGCCTGACCATCTCGCGCCCGCGCTCGGTGAGCCCCGTCTTGCCGACGCCGTGGGCGGAGCCGCCCCACTCGTTGTCGTAGAAGTGCGTCGGCGCGATCATGCGGAAGCCCGCGCCGAAGAGCACGTCCACGTTCGCGGCGTCGCCTTCGAGCGGGTACGCGCCTTCGAGGCCGAGCACGCCCGCGACCGCCCGCGGCTCGCCGCCCCGGCGCTCAAGGAACCGCGCGAGGTCCGCGGCCGACCTGACGACGACGAGGCGGCCGCCCGAGCGCGCGGCCGCGCCGTCGAGCTCGCGCGCCTGGTAGAGCGCGCGCTCCAGAAGTCCCCGCCACGCGCGCGGGGGCCAGAGCTCTGTGACGGCCAGCGCCGTCACCGCGTCCGCGCCCTCGGGGTTGCTCTCGTAGTTGGCGGAGTATGGGGTCTTGGTGACGACGGTGAAGAACTGGAGCGCGACGCCGCCCTCGGCGAGGCGCGGCACGTCGGCGTGTCCGCGGGTCGAGCGCGCGAGCACGTCCCTGCCCCAGAGCAGCGTGTCGGCGTGCATGTCCGCCACGAGGAGCCGGCCGTGCAGCTCGCGCGCACGCGCGGACGCGTTGTAAGGCGGGGACGCGCTCTTCCGGTTGAGCAGCCACTCGGCCGCCGCCGGCGCGACGGAGAAGAGCGCCGCCGCGAACAGCACGAAGAGCAGCAGCAGGACGACCGGGAGCTTCCTCTTCATGAGTAGACAGTAGACAGTAGACAGTAGACAGTAGAAAAGCCTTCTTTAGCGAATCACCCGCGTGTCAGCGTCAACCTTCTCAAAGCGGAGACTACTGCAACTGTCTACTGTCTACTGTCTACTTCCCACCACAGCGCGGCAGCCGGAGGCGTGGGCGGCGCGGGCGGCG
>DASVWB010000181.1:0-7220 GCA_036389815.1 Pyrinomonadaceae bacterium
CGCGCTCCCGGCGACGAGGCCCGCGCTAAAGCTCTTACTTGCTGCCGATGTACTTGTCGAACCAGTCGAGGTTCGCCTGCATGGCGGCCAGTTGCATCTTCGGCTCGGTCGGGCCGTGGGGCTGGCGCGGCAGCACGAGCATGCGTGTGGGCACGCCCTGCGACTTGAGCGCGTTGTAGAACTCGTAGCCTTGGGAGATGGGGACGCGGATGTCTGCGTCGCCGTGCTGGATCATCGTCGGCGTCGTCACGCCTTTGACGTTGAACATCGGCGAGTGCTTCTGGTAAAGCTCGGCCGCCTCCCAGAAGTGGCCGCCGAAGTAGTCGGGGATGAAGGAGGGGATGTCGGCCGTCCCCGTGAAGCTCATCAAGTTCGTCACGGGCGCGCCGGCCGACGCGGCCTTGAAGCGCCGGGTCTGCGTGACTATCCACGAGGTCATGAACCCGCCGTAGCTCCAGCCCATCACGCCCAGCCGCTCGGGGTCGGCCACCCCCATCTCGATGACCTTGTCAACGCCCGCCATCAAGTCCTGGTAGTCTGCGCCGCCCCAGTCCTTGAAGTTGGCGCGGCGGAACTCCGCCCCGTAGCCGCTCGACCCGCGCGGGTTCGGCCGCAGGATGGCGTAGCCGCGCGAGGCGAAGGCGGCGACGGGGTAGACGCCGCGCCCGCCGATGAAGGTCTGCTGGAAGACGCCGGCGGGGCCGCCGTGGACGTTGAGGATGAGGGGGACTTTGCGCCCCGCCGCGTAGCCGACCGGGTAGGTGAGCAGCCCTTCGATCTCTTTCCCGTCCGCAGACTTCCAGCGGACGACCTCGGTCTTGCCGAGCGGCGCCATCCGCGTCTCCGCGTTCGCGCGGCTGACCTGCACGGGCGCGAAGTCCGAGACCGAGGCGACGAACGCCTCGCCCGGCGCGTCGGCGGTCTGGCGCACGAAGCCGAAGGCCGTGCCCGCGCGGTTGAGGCTGACGGCGGTGTAGACGGCGGGCGTCGCCTTTATCTCGTCAATCCTGTTGGCCGCCACGTCGATCGAATAAATCTGCGTGCCCGTGCCCTTCGCCTCGCTGAAGTAGACGCGGCGGCCGTCCGGAGACCAGCCGGCGACGTTCGGCTGCGCGTCGTACGAGGCAGCCAGCGCGCGGGGCGGGCCGCCCGCGGCGGGGAATATCTGAATCAGCCCGCTCTGCGCCCAGCGCGGCGGGTTGTCGCTGACCGTGACGGCGACCGACTTGCCGTCGGGCGAGAAGAGCGGCGACATCTCCGCGGCCGGCGTGTTGGCGAAGACCGCGACTCTGCCGCTCGCCACGTCCACGATGGAAACGTCGGAGGTCGTCCAGTCGTTCGCCACCGGCGACTTCGAGTGGCTGAAGACGATGCGCGCGCCGTCGGGCGACCAGTCGAAGCCGCCGACGTTGTAGTTCTCCGCCGTCAGCCTGCGCGGCTCGCGCTTTCCGGCCGCGTCCCTCTGCACGGGGAGGACGTAGAGGCGCGCCATCTTCACGTTCTCGTCCACCCAGCGGAAGTCGTTCTTCGCCTTGTCGTTCTTCTCCTCCTCCTCGGTCTTCGGGTCGGCCATCGTGTAGGCGATGAGGCGGCCGTCGGGCGACCACTCGAAGTCCGCGACGCCCGACTTCAAGTCCGTCAGCGGCTCGGCCTCGCCGCCCGCCGCGCGCAGCAGGTAGAGGTTGTTCTTATTATCCTTGCGGTTCGACGTGAAGGCTATCCAGTTGCCGTCGGGCGACCACTTCGGGCTGGTCGAAGACTTGTCGCCGAAGGTCAACTGAAAACTCTCGCGGCCGTCACTCGTCGCCACCCAGACCTGCGAGACGTACTCGCTCCTGTCGGCGGTCGTCACGGGGTCGCTCACGGTGTAGACGACGCGCCGCCCGTCGGGCGAGACGCGCGGCGAGCCGACGGCCCTGACTTTAATCTGCGCCTCCGGCGTCCACGCGGCCGGCGCGGCGGTCTGAGATAAGGCGGCGGACGACAACAGCAGCACCGCGGCTGCGACTCTCGACAAAGCTCTCATCGGTTGTGCTCCTTCGGGCAGGCGGGTATCAACGAGCGGAGGTCTCTTTCCAGAAAGCGCCCCACATCCTAACTCCCGTCGGAGCCTCGGGTCTAGTACCTCGAACCGACGCGCCTTCGTGTCAGCGCGCGGGCGGCGCGCCGAACCAGTCTTCGACGACGAACGCTTCGAGGCGCGAGGCGCCCTTCGTCCCGCCGACGACGAAGACCGTGTAGAGCCTTCCGGCCTCGACCTTCACGCCCGGCAGGGCGAGCGTCGTGATGTTCTCGCCCGCGCGCCGCAGTTCGAGACCCGAGGCGGCCGGCTCCGCGTCGGCGTACGCGGCCGACGCGCCGAACTTCGCGCCCTTGACGAGCGGCTCGGCGCGCCCCGCGGCGTAGAGGTCTATCTCGTCGATGTCGGGCGAGGCGTTGAAGACGCGCACCTTCGCCTTCCCCGCGGCCGGGGCCTCGAACTCGTCCGCCAGGAAGCGCAGCTCGACGCCGCCCTCCTTCGAGAAGATGCCGGAGGCGAGCGCCGGGACGGCCACGACCGTGTGGTGGTGGCCGGCGGCGAGCCCCCTCGTCTCCTCGGCCAGCGGCTCGCCCGCCGCCTGCCCCGCGAGGCGCAGGCGGTACGCGGCGCTCGCCGCGGGCAGCTCGCGGTAGGCCGAGGTGGACTTGTAGGCCACGCCCTCCAACGCCTTGTTGTCCCCCGCGTAGAGGTCGATGGCGGCGAGGCCCGGCACGGCGTGGACGAAACGCGCGAGCGCGTTATTGCGCGCCGCGACCTCCGCGGCGGGAAGCGCGGTCGTCGTCCCCGCGTCGGTCTTCGTCATGACGGGGCCGGCCTTCTCTGAAGCCATGCGCGCGCAGCCGGCCAGCAGCGCCGCCAGCAGCAGGGCGCACGCCGCGCCGCCGGGCGCGCGCACCGCGTTGTGTCTGTTCATAGGAAAGACGCTCCTTCTCGTACTCCAAAAATTACACACTGTACCGTTTCGGACTACCTTCGGGGCTCGACACGCGACATGAGCAAAAGCTTTGCCACCGGCCGCGGCGCGCACGCCTTATAAAGGAGAACGCACGCCGGCGGCGTGCGCGCCCGGCCGGCGCGGCGGCGGGGGTACGAGTGTTGCAATTCGTCTGTGCGGCGACTTAATCGGAGGGCTAAATCATACGCCCGCGGAAATCATACCCGGGGGGCGAGGCGCGCGGTTCGCCGCGGCGTCTTGCGCGCGGACGACTTGAGGGAGTGTGGATGACGGAGGCTGTGGCCGGCTCGGTAATCGAAAAGGGGACGCGCGCCGCGCGCGTGCATACCGAGGGGCGACGGCCGCGCCGCGTCACGCACTCTGCGAAGAGACTTTCCGTCGGGCGCGCGGGGACACCAGCCCCGCGCGCGTGAAGACGGAGGAAGGTGTGGGGCGTCGCCTTTGAAGCGCGCCCCGCGTGGCTAACCCGAGGCCCGGCGCTTACTCTCTCCGGCCGGGCGCATTCAATAGACAAGGTGAAGGGGGACTTTTAATGGCGAAGACTATCGTCGGACTGTTCGACAACTACCGCGAGGCGCAGCGCGCCGTCGTCGAGCTCGTCGAGAACGGCATACCCCGCGAGGACATCGGCGTCACCTCGCGCGAATACACCTCTTACGAGGGCGACTCCCAACGCGAGGAGTCCTTCCGCGACGACGAGGGCGTCGGCGACAAGATCGGCAACTTCTTCTCCCGCCTCTTCGGCGACGACGCGGAGGACGCCGGCCACTACTCCGAGGCCGTCGGCCGCGGCGGCGCGGTCGTGACCGTGGACTGCGAGACGGAAGAGACGGCCGGCCGCGCCGAGACGATCCTCGACCGCTTCGGCGGCGAGGTTGACGAGCGCGGCACGGAGACGCACCGCCGCGAGGCCCACGCGGCCAGCGAGAACGCCGGGGCGGGCCGCGCGAACCTCAAGCAGGGCCAGGAGGCGCGCATCCCCGTCATCGAGGAGGAGCTGAGCGTCGGCAAGCGCGAGGTCGAGGGCGGCGGCGTCCGCGTCCGCACGCGCGTCGTCGAGCGCCCCGTCGAGGAGGCCGTGCGCCTGCGCGAGGAGCGCGTCAACGTCGAGCGCCGGCCCGTCAACCGCCCCGTCTCGGAGGCCGACCTGCGCGCCTTCCGCGAGGGTCAGTTCGAGCTGAAGGAGCGGAGCGAGGAGGCCGTCGTCGCCAAGACGGCGCGCGTCGTCGAGGAGGTGTCCGTCAACAAGGAGGTCGGCGAGCGCACCGAGACCGTCCGCGACACCGTGCGCAAGACGGACGTGAAGGTCGAGGAGACCGACGGCAACAAGGCGCGCCGCGCCGCCGCCAACACGCGCGACAACACCACCGGACGCCGCGACAGCTAACAAGTCGCCGCGCCCGCACGAACCGGAAGCCGGCCGAGAGTTCAAATACTCTCGGCCGCCTTCCTTTCTACTGCCTACTGCCCGCTGCCTACTTCACTTTATCCCTTACGAGATGAAAAATTGAGGGCGCAAGGTTCGTGGCGGGAGTGAATTAGCTTGCGCCTGCGGGGGCGCCGGTGGTACAGTCCGCGCCCGCCGACACGTCGGCGTCGCACGCGCCTCACCCCGCCAGGGGGCGTCTTCAAACACAGATTAATTTCCGGCCGGAGTCCCGCGCGAAGGGGCTCGGACTTTGCCGCGCGCCCTAACCCCACCGCCATGCCGTTCGGGGCGCGCGAGGCGGCACACGAACGGCCGCCGGGAGTCGAACGATGAACGGCAACGCCCCGCGCCCCCGCGCGAATCACTTCGCGCGCTTCAACGACGGCTTCAACTGCTTCAGAGGCGGCGTCAGTTTCGGGCTGACCTTCTTCGGCCTCGCTCTCGTCGTCGTTACATTCAACCCGCCCGCGCGCGCGCAGGACTTAGACGAGGTCTCGTTCTCGGGCGTCGTCGCCGACCAGAACGGCGCGGTCGTCGCGGGCGCGGCCGTGAAGGCGCGGCTGCTCTCTACGAATTCGGAGCGCGCCGCCGTCACGGACGGCGAGGGGCGCTACCGCTTCGTCGAGCTGCCGCCGGGCGAGTACGCCTTGCGCGCGGAGGGCGCGGGCTTCGCGCCGGAAGAGAGGAGGGGGTTGCGCGCGCTCGCGGGCGAGTCCGTGCGCCTCGACTTCAAGCTCCGACCCGCGGGCGTCGCGGCCGAGCAGACGGTCTCGGCGGCGGCGGCCCCGGCGCACGCCGTTGACACGACGCGGACGGTCGCGGGCGGCACCGTCACGCGCGAGGAGATGGAACTGCTGCCCTCCTTCTCGCGCTCGCCGCTCGACTACGTCTTCCTCCTCGGCGGCGTCACCGAGGAGCCGCTCTCGACGCGCGACGCGGCCGAAGACCGCGACCCCGCGGGGCGCGCGACGCGGCTTCGCGCGGCCGAGCCGCCCGAGGAGGCCGGCGTCTTCGCGCTCGCGGGCGGCACGGCCTACTCGAACAACGTGACGGTGGACGGCCTCGACGACAACGACGACCGCGCCGCGCGCGAGCGCTTCCTTCCGCCAGCGGACGCGGTCGAGGAGGTGCAGGTCGTCACCAGCCAGTTCTCCGCGGAGTACGGCCGCGCCTCCGGCGGGCGCGTCAACCTGCGCACGCGCTCCGGCTCCGCGGGCTTGCGCGGCCGGCTCTCACACTCCTTCCATGACGAGAGCCTCGACCCTGACACCTCACTACTGAAAAAATCCGTATCTTCTTGAGATGGAAAGAGATACGTGACGGTGGCGTGAGGGCGCTTTCGGCCCTTTTCGTCTATGACCGTGGTGATTTTTATATTCTCAACCAGGAGTCGTATAAGCTCAGCGCGGTCATCCTCATCTAGCCCTCGGTCTAACCGGCGAGACAAGGCTTTAAGCATCTCACGGGCATTGCTGATCCGCCTCTTAAAGGCTTTCGAGTGGGCGGCTTCGGACTCGACGCGTGCAAGCTCGGCTTCAAGCTCGTTACGCTCGGCGTCGAGTTCCTTCAGACTGCTCTGAGCACGTGACTCATTAACCGTACCCTTCCCTATGGCGTCAACGATCCTCTTGTAGGCGGCATCATTGTCAGACAGTGCCTTACGAATCTTATCTTTCCTGCGGGCCAAGCCGAGGCCGTCTTCCGACTGTTGCTGGTATCGCTTGAATAATTTATTTATCAACTCGGAAGGCCGACGGAGGAACCCCTCAATGTCCGCCCACACCTTCCCCTCGATGTCACGGGCGTCTACGCGCGCGGAACCGCAAAACTCGTAATCGCGGTTAGTCAGGCTGGCGCACTCGTAATAAAGAAAGTCTGGGTATTTAGTGACCGTGCCATCCTTTTTCTCGAACGTTCGGCCGGAGACGGCGTGGCCGACATAAACTAGTTTGTTCTTACATTTGCTACAACGAATCAGGCGGCGGAGAAGATAGTTACGCTTCGTGCTGGCGGGCCCGGAGGTCTTATTCTCGATGATCTTTGCCTGAACCCTGTCGAACAGTTCGCGGGTGATGATGGCGGGGCACTCCTTGACGAGCAACTCCGCCTGGCTGCGGGGTATTCTCGCGCCGCCGCCGGGACTCTTCTTCGGCGTGCGGAAATAGACGTACTCCCCGGCGTAGGCGCGCTGCCTGAGCAGGTATATCAGGGTGTCGTGCCTCCACCCCTTACCGCGGGGGCTGGTCGCGCCCATCTCGGTGAGGCGGCGCACGATCTCTTTGGGTCCCGCGCCGTCGGCGTACCAAGTGAAGATTCGGGTAACGTTCGCCGCCTTGCCTTCGTCGATCTCCAGCCGGCCGTCCCCGTCAACGACGTAACCATAGGGGGGCGGCGACGAAACCCTCCCGCTCTCCGCGCGCCGGCGTAACCCGGCCCTGGTACGGCGCACCACGTCGCGCCTGTATTCCGCGGCGAGCACGGCTTTTATCTCCGTGGTTAACTCGCTGCCTTCTCTGAAGGAATCGGTGTTGTCGGCGATGCCGACGAGTCTGACGTTGCTGTTGGCCGCGTGCCTGTGGAAGAGCAGGGTGTCGATAGTGTCCCTTCCGACGCGGTCGGAATGGAACAACAGCACCGTGTCGATCTCGCCCGCGCTGATGGCCCGGTAGAGCCTGCTGCCTCCCGGCCGCAGGTGGACCTCTATTCCGCCGGAAACCCCGTCGTCCTCGTAGGCCGCATCGAGCTTGATTTTGTGGTGGGCGACGTACTCGGACAGGACGTACCGCTGCGTCTCG
>DASVWB010000182.1:0-2474 GCA_036389815.1 Pyrinomonadaceae bacterium
CCCCGATACTTTCCGACCGATTCACTAAGAGGCTCCCTGCCTTCGACTGCCTACTGCCAACCGCCTGCTGCCTAGTGCTCTTGCACACGGCGCGGGATGCGCTATCATCCGTCGTGCGCCCCGGCCCATTTGCTCTACGGCCTTTTAAAACATCATCCGCGGGAGTTCCGACCTTGGCAGAGAAGCGACCGCTCACAGTCCTGTGCATCGCCACCTACGAGAAGGGGCAGGAGTTCATGCGCGAGTGCAAGCGGCAGGGCTGCCGCGTCCTCGTCGTCACGATGGAGAAGCTGAGGGACGCCGACTGGCCGCGCGAGTCGGTGGACGAGTTCTTCTACCTGCCCGAAGACTACGCACTCGAAGACGTGAAGAAGGGCGTGAGCTACGTCGCGCGCACGCGCGAGATTGACCGCGTCGTGCCGCTCGACGACTTCGACGTGGAGACGGCCGCCGCCCTGCGCGAACACCTCCGCATCCCCGGCATGGGCGACACCACCGCCCGCCACTTCCGCGACAAGCTCGCCATGCGCGTCAGGGCGCGCGACCACGGCGTGCTCGTCCCCGACTTCGTCCACGCGCTCAACCGCGACCGCATACGCGAGTTCACCGAGCGCGTCGCGCCGCCCTGGGTCCTGAAGCCGCGGAGCGAAGCCTCGGCCGTCGGCATCAGCAAGGTCTCCGCGGCCGACGAGCTGTGGCCGCTCCTCGAACAGTTGGGCGACCGCCAGTCCTACTACCTCGTCGAGCAGTTCATCCCCGGCGACATCTTCCACGTGGACTCGGTCGTCTGGGCGGGCGAGCCGGTGTTTACGGCCGTCAGCCGGTACGGCAAGCCGCCGATGGAGGTGGCGCACGGCGGCGGCGTCTTCGTGACGCGCACCATCCCGACGCGCTCGGCCGACGCGCAGGCGCTCGAATCGCTCAACCACGAACTGGTTATGACGCTCCGGCTCGCGCGCGGCGTCACGCACACGGAGTTCATCAAGGGCGGCGACGGCCGCTTCTACTTCCTCGAAACGGCGGCGCGCGTCGGCGGCGCGAACATCGCCGAGGTGGTCGAGGCGGCGCGCGGCGTCAACCTCTGGCGCGAGTGGGCGCGCATCGAGGTGGCGGGCGAGCACGGCCACTACGAGCTGCCCCCCGTGCGCGACGACTACGCCGGCATCTGCATCTCGCTCGCGCGCCAGGAGTGGCCCGACACCTCCCTGTACGACGACCCCGAGATAGTCTTCCGCCTGCGCAAGCGCCACCACGTCGGCCTGCTCGTCGCCTCGCACGACCCCGCCCGCGTAGACCACCTGCTCGACTCCTACGCGCGCCGCTTCCTCCGGGACTTCAGCGCCACGCTCCCCGCGGCCGACCGCGCGACGAGCTGAGAGGGAGTAGACAGTAGACGGTAGACGGTAGACAGTAGTGCTCCGCCTTGCCCATACTGAGGCCGACACCGGACGGCTTCTTAAGAAAGTTCTTCTACTGTCTACTGTCTACCGTCTACTAACTGCCGATCACCATGCCCCGAGACTTAATCCGCGAGTACCTGAGCTTCCTGCAAGTCGAGAAGGGGCTCTCGAAGAATTCGGTCGAGAGCTACCGGCGCGACCTCGCGCGGCTGCGTGCGCACGCCGAGGCGCTGGGGCGCGAGCCGCAGGGGTTGGGGAAGGCCGAGGTGACGCAGTTCGTGATGTCGCTCTCGCGCGAGGGGCTGGGGCCGCGCTCGGTGAGCCGCGCGCTGAGCGCGGTGCGCGGCTTCTACCGCTTCCTGCTGCTCGACGGCCACACGAAGTCCGACCCGACCGCGGACATTATGCCCCCGCAGGCCGGGCAGAAACTCCCGCGCTTCCTCTCGCAGGAGGAGATCGAGAAGCTGCTCGAAGCGCCCGACACCGACACGCCCGAGGGCCTGCGCGACCGGACGATGTTCGAGCTGCTCTACGCGACGGGCCTGCGCGTCACGGAGCTGGTCACGCTCCCGGCCGGCAACGTTGACGTGGACGGCGGGGTGCTCCACTGCATGGGCAAGGGGAGCAAGCAGCGCCGCATCCCCGTCGGCCGCTCGGCGGTCGCGTGGCTGCTGCGCTACCAGGCGGCTCGTCGCGTGCTGCTCGCGGGGCGCGAGTCGCAGCGGCTCTTCGTCGGCTACCTCGGCCGCCCGCTCACGCGGCAGACGGTCTGGGCGACGCTCAAGGCCGCGGCCGCGAAGGCCGGCATCCGGGGCGTGACGCCGCACGTCCTGCGCCACAGCTTCGCCACGCACCTGCTCGAACACGGCGCCGACACGCGCAGCGTTCAGGCCATGCTCGGCCACAGCGACCTCGCCACCACCCAAATCTACACGCACGTCACCAGCGAGCGCATCCGCAGCGTCTACGAGAAGCACCACCCGCGGGCGAAGAAGGAGTAGGCAGCAGGCGGCAGGCGGTTGGAAGAAGAAGGACGCTCTAAAGAAGCGGGGCCGGAGTTTAAATCTCCGGCCC
>DASVWB010000183.1:0-2818 GCA_036389815.1 Pyrinomonadaceae bacterium
AACCGCCTCGGCGCGGTGCGCTCCCTGAACGGCCGCGTTGACATACAGTTCCTCGACACGAGCTACGCCCCCTGCGGGCTCGCCGAAAAGTACCGCACGGCCGACGGCCGCCTGGTCGTGCAGCGGCCCGGTCAGGTCTACCTCATCGTGCAGTTGCCCATCGTCGGCTCGAAGGTCGCCGAGATGAGCTCGACCGGCGAGCGCTTCTGGGCCGCCGTCTACATGGGCGACCCGAAGTACCAGCGCTTCGTCACCGGCTCGAACGCCGCGCAGTACGAGAGGCTGGAGGCCGACGGCGCGGGCGCCGCGCCCGACTGCAACCTGAGCGGCAGGCGCAAGGAGGAGGCGATGCAGCGCGCCGCCGTCAGCGCGCTCTCCTCCCTGCGCCCGCAGCACCTGACCGACGCCGTGCTCGTCCCGCCCGTCTCCTTCGACGACACGAAACACGTCTACGCGCAGTCGGAGACCTACGAGGAGGAGGCCGACCCGCGCCCCGGCGCGAAGAAGGGCGCGCGCGTCGTGCGCGGCTACTACATCCTCTCGGAAATGGAGCTGACGGGGCAGAACCGCGCGCGCGTCACGCGCCGCTTCTGGTTCGACCGCGTCGGGGCCTTGCGCCTCGCGCGCGTGCAGATTTACGGCGAGCGCGGGCAGCTCATCACCGACGTCGTCTACAGCCAGCCGCAGCCGTTCGGCGAGGAGGGGCGCATGCGCCTGCCCGCGCAGGTCGAGCTGACGCGGCCGCAGGATCACTACTCGATCCGCATCGCCTTCCAGGAGCCCGGCGCGGTCAAGGTTGACCAGCCCTACGACCCCGAAATCTTCGTCCTGAAGAACGCCGCGAACCTTCAGGAGGTGGACCTGGACGCGAAGAAGAAGTGAGGGAAGGGGCTAGGGGCTAGGGGCCGGTTGCCGTCTTATTAAGTATGGCCCGGGTCAAAACGAATCCGCTCTAACCAGTCTCCAGCCCCTGGCAACTAGCCCCTAAAGATTATGGAGAGTCTCGTCACAGCCAACGTGCGGCAGCGTCCGGTGCGCGCGCTCGTGAGCGCGGCCGGCGTGGCGCTCGGCGTGTGTCTGGTGATGCTCTTCACGGGGCTCGCGCGGGGGCTCTCGAACGACCTGGAGCGGCGCTCGCAGAACCTGAAGGCCGAGATCATCTTCACGCGCTCGGGGGGCACCGAGCTGATGAGCACGACGGCCAACCTCCCCGTCCAGTACGCCGAGGAGCTGGAGAAGATCGAGGGCGTCGCCATGGCCGTCCCCGACATCCGCTACGTCTCGCAGGGCGGCAAGGGCTTCGGCTTCGAGCAGGTCGAGGGCGTGGACTGGGGCAGGTTCGCGCAAATGAACGGCATGAGCCTCGTCGGGGGGCGCGCGCCCGAGGCGGTGGACGAGGTCGTCGTGGACGAGACCAAGGCGCGCAACAACGACCTGCGCCCCGGCAGCGCGCTCAAGCTCTTCGGCAATCAGACCTACAAGGTGACGGGCGTCTACACGCCCGAGGCCGGCCCGCGCGTCAAGATGTCGCTCGCGGCGATGCAGGACGCCCTGGAGGCGCCGGGCAAGTGCACCTGGATTTACGTCAGGCTGAAGGACGGGGCGCAGGCGGCCGAGGTGGCGCGCCGCATCGACGAGCAGCTCCCGGGCAACAAGATTCAGCTCACGCGCGACATCATCACCAACATCGAGAAGAGCATCCCGTACCTCGGCGTCTTCCTCCGCACGCTCGTCGGCCTCTCGGCGCTCGTCAGCGGCCTCGTCGTGATGCTCGCCATGTACACGACCATCACGGAGCGGACGCGCGAGATCGGGATACTCAAGGCGCTCGGCGCCTCGCGCGGATACATCGTCGGCGAGATAGAGAAGGAGGCCGTGCTCATCAGCGTCATCGGCGTCGCCGCGGGCTTCGCCGTCTCCTTCCTCGCCGGCTACCTGATCCAGCGCGCCTACGCCCTGCCCTTCGAGTACAGTTGGGCCTGGGGGCTGACGGCCGCGCTCATCGGCCTCCTGGGCGGCGCCCTCGGCGCGCTCTACCCGGCCGTGCGCGCCGCCAACCTCGACGCGGTGAGCGCGCTCGCTTACGAGTAGGCAGCGGGCGGCAGGCTCCGCGCCGCCGAGGTTGACCTTCTTATGCCGACTGTTAAGATGAGGAGAGTTTTTCTACCGTCTACCGTCTACTGCCTGCTGCCTACTGGTTTCCGATGCGAACGATTCTACAGGCCGAAAATCTGACGAAGGTCTACCGCGTGGGGAGCGTGGACGTGCCCGCCCTGCGGGGCGTGTCGCTCGACGTGGAGGAGGGCGAGTACCTCGCCATCATGGGGCCGTCGGGGTGCGGGAAGTCTACGATGCTGCACCTGCTGGGCGGCCTCCTGACGCCGACCTCCGGGCGCATCCTCATCGACGAAGAGGACCTGACGGCCGCCACCGACGCCAAGCGCACGGACATCCGCCGCCGCAAGATCGGCTTCGTCTTCCAGCGCTTCAACCTCTTCCCGACGCTCACGGCCGACGGGAACCTCAAGCTCGCCGAGAGCATCCACGGCGGCAGCGACGGCCCGAAGGGCGGCGACCCCGAGCGCCGCCGCGAAATCCTCCGCATGCTCCAGCTCGAAGACAAGATGCACCACAAGCCGCTCGAACTCTCGGGCGGCGAGCAGCAGAGGGTCGCCCTCGCCCGCGCCGTCGTCAACCGCCCCGCCATCATCCTCGCCGACGAGCCGACGGGCAACCTGGACACGGAGAACTCGGCCATCGTGCTCAACATGTTCCAGGAGATGAACTACCGCTTCAACCAGACCATCATCATGATCAC
>DASVWB010000184.1:0-1510 GCA_036389815.1 Pyrinomonadaceae bacterium
CCGGGTCGTCCGCTACATGGAGTCCGACGCCTTCGACTACGTGCTCTACGCGCTCGGCGCGGCGGCCGTCGCCGGCACGGCGCTGACCGTCTACAAGTGGGCCGGCGGGGAGGCGCGGCGCAGGCGGAAGCGTTGAGGGAATCTTCCCGGCTTGGAAGGCCCCCGCGCGGGGCGTATCATGACGTTTAAGCTGCCGCGCGAGAGATTCCGAACGGACTGACCCGAAGTGACCACCGCCGCACTCACAGACTCATACGGGCGTGCCATACGCGACCTGCGCGTGTCGGTCACGGACCGCTGCAACTTCCGCTGCTTCTACTGCCTCCCGCACGGCGAGCCGCCCGCCGCGCCGAAGGCACAGATGCTGACCTACGAGGAGATCGCGCGCGCCGTCGAAGTCTTCGTCTCGCTCGGCGTGGACAAGGTGCGACTCACCGGCGGCGAGCCGATGCTGCGCCGCGACATCGAGACGCTCGTCCGGATGGTCGCGCGGATCGACGGCCTGCGCGACCTCGCGCTCACGACCAACGGCTTCAACCTCGCCGAGCGCGCCGCGGGTCTGCGCGCCGCCGGCCTCGACCGCGTCACCATCAGCCTCGACTCGCTGCGGCCCGAAGTGTTTACCGAGATGACGGGCGTCGACGTCCTCGGCCGCGTCCTCGAAGGCGTCCGCGCGGCCAAGCGGGTCGGCCTCGTGCCCGTCAAGATCAACGCCGTCATCGTCCGCGGGCGCAACGAGGAGGAGGTCGCCGACATGGCCGCCTTCGCCCGCGAGCACGGCCTCGTGATGCGCTTCATCGAGTACATGCCGCTCGACTCGGGCCACGGCTGGGCGCGCGAGCAGGTGGTCTCGGGCGCGGAGATCCGCCGCCGCGTCGAGGGGCGCTTCCCGCTCGCGCCCGTGCGCGTCGAGCGCGGGTCCGAGACCTCCTCGCGCTACCGCTTCGCGGACGGCGCGCCCGGCGAGGTCGGCATCATCGCGCCCGTCACAGAGCCCTTCTGCGGCGCCTGCTCGCGCGTCCGCCTGACGGCCGACGGACAAATCCGCACCTGCCTCTTCTCGAAGGCCGAGCACTCCCTGCGTCAACACATCCGCGCGGGCGCGACGCGCGCGGAGCTGGCCGACTACAAACGCGGCGTCGTCATGCAAAAGGAGCCGCGCCACTACATCCACGAGACCCACTTCGAACAGCCCGCGCGCACGATGAGCCTCATCGGCGGCTGAGGGCCGCGCGGAGGTTTTTGACAAGTTCGCAGTTAACGGGGGAGCCACGGCCCCGACGGGCCGAGGCTGAGAGTCGCCGCGAGGCGAGACCCTTTGAACCTGATGCGGTTAGTACCGCCGAAGGGAGGCAAGAGAAGCCGTCCTGCCCTTCCAGAGCGCAGGGCGGTTTTTCGTTTCGGGCCGCGGGCGGGAAGCGGCCGAAGAAAGCGAGCGTGAGATGAGCGACAGCAACAACGGCCAGAACGGCAAAGTGGAGGAGCGGCAGAGCGCGGACGTGCGCCTGCC
>DASVWB010000185.1:0-17077 GCA_036389815.1 Pyrinomonadaceae bacterium
CGCCTGGAACTGGCCGAGTCGCTCGATGTGTCGCCACTCGCAATAGTCCACGATGACGGGGACGATGAGCACGCCCTCCTCGCGGTGGCGGCGCAGCATCTCGGCCACCTCCACGTCCTGGCAGAACGGCGAGGCGATGAAGTCCGCGCTCACGAGGAACAGCGCCACCTCCGCCTCGCGCATCGCCGCGTCCAACTCCTCGCGCCACAGGTCGCCCGCCTCGATACAGCGGTCGTGCCAGACCGAGACGAGCCCCTCGGCCTTGAGCGTGCTCAGGTGCACGACGAGCCGCCGCTTCCTGTCCTCGTTGGCGCGGCTGTAGCTGATGAAGACTCTGTAGCCGGGCCCGTTCATCGCTCTCCCTCCCCAGCGGCCTGCGGCTGCTCCGTCTTCCACGGCCGCCCGCCCGGCACCTCCGTCGCCTCGGGACAGCGGTCGTGCAGCAGCCCGGCCCTCTTCACGTCGCCGCATGGGGTCGCGTCCGGCATCTCGTCACCTCGGGGCTGAAAGGTCAGACAGGCGCAGCGCGCCGCGTGGCGTCGGTGAAGCGCCGCGCGGGCTGTATCTTGCGGAAAGGGCGCGCCAGAGCATACCTGTTCCGTCCCCGCAAGTGAAGCTAAATTCCGGGCCGCATGATTGCGGGCGCATGCGCGTCCGGCGCCCGCGCCCCGCGCGCGGCTCCCGCCATTTGTGGGGGGCGGGAGTGGCATGGTAATTTCCTGAGTTTCGGGCGGGCGTCGGGGGGCGGGCCGTGGGGCTCGCGCGGGGAAGGGCGCGGCGCGCGGCGGGTGTCCAGGTGTCGGCGGAGTGTTTCATGGAGAACGTGCGCGAGAGTGCGGGGGCCGGGCTGAAGGAGCGGGTGCGCGCCTTCTGGCAGGAGCACCCGTGCGGGACGAAGTTCGCCGACGCGGAGGTGGGCTCGCGGGAATTTTTCGCGGCGGTCGAGGAGCACCGCTACCGGACGGAGTGGCACATCCCGGAGGCCGCGGGGTTCGAGCAGGCGAAGGGCCTGCGCGTGCTCGAAATCGGCTGCGGGCTCGGCACGGACGGCGCGCGCTTCGCTCGCGCGGGGGCCGTCTACACGGGGGTGGACTTGACGGAGGCGGCCGTCTCGCTCGCCCGCAGGAGGTTCGAGCTCGAAGGGCTGCCCGGCGAGTTCCGCGTCGCCGACGCCGAGGCTCTGGAGTTCGAGGACGACGCCTTCGACCTCGTATACTCGCACGGCGTGCTGCACCACACGCCGGACGCGCGCGCGGCCGTCCGCGAGGTGCGCCGCGTGCTGAGGCCCGGCGGGCGGGCCGTCGTGATGCTCTACCACCGCGACTCCTACAACTACCGCGTCAACATCGGCGTGCTCCGCCGCTTCGGCGCGCGGCTGCTGCGGACGGAAGGCGGCCTGCGGCTCGCGCACCGCCTGACGGGCGAGCCCGTCGAGAGCCTGCGCGAGCACGCCGCGCGGCTGAAGGAGGACGCGGCGCAGTACCTTTCGGCGGGCGAGTTCCTCAGCCGCAACACGGACGGGGCGGGCAACCCGCTGACGCGCGTCTACTCGCGGCGCGAGGCGCGCGAGCTGTTCCGCGATTTCCCGCGGGTGGATTTCGCGGTGCACTTCCTGAACAAGCGCTGGCTGCCCGTCGTCGGCCCGCGCCTCCCGCGCACGGCCGAGGCGCGCCTCGCCTCGCGCTGGGGCTGGCACCTCTGGATTTACGCCGTGAAGGGGTAGACAGTAGACAGTAGACAGTAGACAGTAGACAGTAGACAGTAGGCTCCGCTTACCGGACATTGACGCTGACGCGCCGACGATTCATCGACGAATGCTTTCCTACTGTCTACTGACTACTGTCTACTGTCTACTATTCTTATGCGAAACGTTCTGGTCACGGGCGGGGCGGGGTTCATCGGGTCGCACCTGGTCGCGCGGCTGCTCGCGGAGGGCGCTTGGCGCGTCCACGTCGTAGACGACTTCAACGACTTCTACGACCCCGCGTTGAAGCGCCGCAACGTCGCGCCGCACCTCGGGCGCGACGCGTTCCGCCTGCACGAGGCGGACATCCGCGACCGCGCGGCGCTCGGGAAGGTTTTCGGGGAGACGGGGTTTGACGTGATCGTCCACCTCGCCGCGCGCGCGGGCGTGCGGCCGTCGCTCGCCGAGCCGGTGCTCTACACGGAGACGAACATCGACGGCACCGTCAACCTGCTTGAGCTTGCGCGCGGGCACCAAGTGAAGCAGTTCGTCTTCGGCTCGTCCTCCTCGGTCTACGGCGAGAACGAGAAGGTGCCCTTCGCGGAGGACGACCCCGTGGCGCGACCCATCTCGCCTTACGCGGCGACGAAGGCGGCGGGCGAACTGCTCTGCCACGCCTACTCGCACCTGTGGGGCCTGCGCTGCGTCTGCCTCCGCTTCTTCACCGTCTACGGCGCGCGCCAGCGCCCCGACCTCGCCATACACAAGTTCGCGCGGCTCATCTCGGCGGGCAGGCCCGTCCCCGTCTTCGGCGACGGCACGACGCGGCGCGACTACACTTACGTCGACGACATCATCGCGGGCGTGCGCGCGGCGATGGACTACCGTCAGAGCGCCTACGAGGTCTTCAACCTCGGCGAGTCGCGCACGGTGAGCCTGGGCGAGCTGATCGCCCTGCTCGAACGCGAGCTGGGCCGGGAGGCGATCATCGAACGCCAGCCGCCGCAGCCCGGCGACGTGCCCCAGACCTACGCCGACGTTTCCAAGGCGCGCCGCCTCCTCGGCTACGACCCGCGGACGCCCATCGAGGAGGGCATCCGCCGTTTCGTCGAGTGGTTCAGAGAGGAAGGTGATAAGTGATGAGTGATGAGTGATAAGAAAGAGACAAGGGCCTTTGCCTTCTCTCATCACTCATCACTCATCACTCATCACCCCGAAGGGTCATCTATGAAGATTTACGACGAAGAAGAGACCGCCATCAGACCCGCGGCCGGCGCGGCGCTGGCCGAGGAGCCGACGGTGGCCGCGGAGCCGACCGTGGCGGCGACCGTCCCCCGCCCGGGCGCGGCGCCGGAGATTTCGCTCTTCCTGCCCGTGCTCAACGAGGAGCCGAACCTGCCGCCGCTCCACGCCAAGATAGACGAGGCGCTCGCGGCGCTCGGTCGCACGGCCGAGATCATCTACGTGGACGACGGCTCGACGGACGGCAGCCTCGGAGTCCTCCGCCAGCTCGCGCGGCTCGACCCGCGCGTGAGGGTCGTCGCGCTCCGGCGCAACTACGGCCAGACGGCGGCGATGGCCGCCGGCATCGACGCCGCGCGCGGCCACGTGCTCATCCCGATGGACGCCGACCTCCAGAACGACCCGGCCGACATCGCCCGCCTGCTCGACAAGCTCGACGAGGGCTTCGACGTCGTCTCGGGCTGGCGCAAGGAGCGGCAGGACAAGATGGTCTCGCGCAAGATTCCTTCGATGATCGCCAACCGCATCATCTCCTTCATCGGCGGCGTCCGCCTCCACGACTACGGCTGCTCTTTGAAGGCGTACCGCCGCGAGTTCCTGAAAGAAGTCAGGCTCTACGGCGAGATGCACCGCTTCATCCCCATCTACGCTAGTTGGGTCGGCGCGCGCGTCACAGAGATTCCCGTGCGCCACCACCCGCGCACGATGGGCGAGTCGAAGTACGGGCTGTCGCGCACCTTCAAGGTGATGCTCGACCTGATGACGATCAAGTTCATGGCCTCGTACCACACGAAGCCGATCTACGTCTTCGGCATGTTCGGCTTCGGCGGGTTCACCATCTCGGCGGTCGCCTTCCTCTGGGCGCTGGTCAGGAAGATCGGCGGCGAGTCCTTCATCCGCAACCCGCTCTTCAGCGTCGCCATCGTGATGTTCGCCGTCGGCGTCCAGTTCATCCTCATGGGCCTGCTCGCCGAGATGCTCGTGCGCACCTACCACGAGTCGCAGTCCAAGGCCATCTACGCCGTCCGCGAGCGCCTCGGCTTCCGCGATGAAGAGTAAGGGGCCCGGGGTCAGGAACGACGAAAGTCACGCCGTCCCGACTCAGGACTCCGGACTCTTAGAGTCGGTCTACGAAAGGCTGTGGGCGTGGTGCCGCGCGCGCGGCTTCGCCGGGCACGACCCGTTCGACGCGCTCAACAGCCGGCTCTTCCAGTCCACGCCGCTCCGCCGCTCGCGCCTCGCGCGCCTCGCCTGGGCGCAAGCCTTCAAGCGCTCGCCCGTCAACCTGCGCCGCCTCGCGCTCGTCCCCGCGGGGAGGAACGCGAAGGCGACGGCGCTCTTCGCGCTCGCCGCCCTCGCGCGCTTCCGCGCGACCGGGCGGGACGAGGACGCGGGGGAGGCGCGCGCCCTGCTCGACGACCTGCTCGGCGCGCGCGTCGAGACGGCCGCGGGCGGCGCGGCGTGGGGCTACAACTTCGACTGGCAGGGGCGCGCCTTCTACGCGCCGCGCGGCACGCCGACGGTCGTGCCCACGGCCTTCGCCGCCCGCGCGCTCGCCGAAGGCGTCGCCGCGCTCGACACGCCGGGCGAGGAGGGCACCGTCTCCGAAGGCGTCTGGAAGTACGTGACCGCGCTGGCCGGCGCGTGCCGGTTCATCCTCGAAGAGCTGAACCGCGCGGACGAGGGCGCGGACGAGGTCTGCTTCAGCTACACGCCGCTCGACCGCACGCGCGTCTTCAACGCGAGCCTGCTCGCGGGCGAGGCGCTGGCCGCCGCGGGCGCCGTCACGGGCCCGCGCGCGTGGGGCGACTACGCGCTGCGCGCCGCGCGCTACGTCGTCCGCCGCCAGCGCGAGGACGGCTCTTGGGCCTACGGCGCGGACTCGTACCAGAGTTGGGCCGACAACTTCCACACGGCCTTCGTCCTGACCTCGCTCGAACGGATACGCCGCGCGTGCGCGCCGCGGCTCGAAGAGGACGCGCGCACGCGCGACGAGATCGGCGAGGCCGTCGGCCGCGGCTACCGCTTCTGGCGCGAGTCGTTCTTTCTTGCGGACGGTTGGCCGAAATACTACCATCGCTCGGCGCACCCCGCGGACGCGCACTCGGCGGGCGCGGCGCTCGTCGCGCTCGCGGAGCTGCGCGACTCGGAGCCGGACGCCGCGCGGCTCGCGCGCCGCGTCGCCTCCTGGGCCGTCGAGAATCTCTACGACCCGCGCGGCTTCTTCTACTACCAGAGGCGACGCCTCTACACCGTGCGCACGCCCTACATGCGCTGGTCGCAGGCGTGGATGGCGTACGGGTTGGCGCGGATTTTGGAAGTGGACGGTGATGGGTAGGCAGTAGGCAGTAGACAGTAGACAGTAGACAGTAGACAGTAGGGCTCCGCCTCCCTGATACCGACGCCGACAACGGGACGATACACTTACGACGGGTTTTTCTACTGTCTACTGTCTACTGTCTACTGTCTACTCCCCTATGCTCATCTGGATAGACCTCGCCAACTCGCCGCACGCGCCGTTCTTCCGCGCGCTCGCGGCCGAGTTCGCGGCGCGGGGGCACGAGACGCGCGTGACGGCGCGTGCGTTCGCGCAGACGGTCGAGCTGGCCGAGGCGGCGGGGCTGCGGCCGGAGGTCGTCGGCGGCCACGGCGGCGGGCGGCTGTCGGGGAAGGCCGGGAACCTTGTGGGGCGCGCGTGGGCGCTCGCGCGCTGGGCGCGCGGCCGTCGGTTCGACCTCGCCGTCGGCCACAACTCCTACTCGCAGGTGCTCGCGGCGCGCGCGCTCGGGCTGCGCGGCGTGACGCTGATGGACTACGAGCATCAGCCGGCGAACCACCTCGCGTTCCGGCTCGCGTCGCGCGTGGTAGTCCCCGAAGCGTTCCCCGCCGAGGCCCTGCGGCGGTTCGGCGCGCGCGCCCGTAAGGTCGGGCGCTACGCGGGCATCAAGGAGGACGTTTACCTCGCGGACTTCGAGCCAGACCCGCGCTTCGGCGAGATGTTGAGGGGGCGCTTCGGGGTGGACTCGACGAGAGACACGCTGGTCGTCGTCCGCCCGCCGGCGCGCGAGGCGCTCTACCACCGCTTCGAGAACGAGCTGTTCGGGGGGCTGCTCGCGCGCCTGCTCGCGCAGCCCGGCGCGAAGGTCGTCCTGCTCGCGCGCTCCGCCGCGCAGCGCGACGAGTTGGAGTCGCGCTTCCGCGCGGACAACCTCGTCGCCCCGCGCGAGGCGCTCGACGGCGCGAACCTCGTCGCGGCCGCGGACCTCGTGGTGAGCGCGGGCGGCACGATGAACCGCGAGGCCGCCGCGCTCGGCGTCCCGGCGGCGACCGTCTACGCGGGGCGCTGGGCGGCCGTCGACGAACAGCTCGTCCGCGAGGGACGCCTCAAGCGGATAGCGACGCGCGATGACCTGGAGTCCCTGCGCGTCGAGAAGAGGCGGGACGCCAGCCCGCGCCGCCGCCGGGGCGTGCGCGCCGAGGTGGCCGACTTGATACTCCAGACTCTTCCGGATGAGGGCGGAGAAGACGCAAAACGTAAAGGTCAGGTCTGAGGTGCCACGGGCGGCGGCGCGGGCGCCGGGGTGGGTCGTGCCCGCGGTGAAGGCGGCGCTGGTCGCGGCCGACGCCGCCGTGGCCGCCTCGTCGTTCGCCGCCGCCTACGCGCTGCGCGAGGGCGGGCCGATGCTCGCCGGGTTCAGCCTCGCGCGCGGCTTCGCGTGGGCCGAGCACTTCGAGCCTTACGCGGCGCTGCTGTGGTTCGTCGTGGCGGTGCGCGTCGTCTCGGCGGCCTACTCCGACCTCTACCGGCTGCGCGGGGAGTTCTCGTACCTCGACGAGTGCGTGCGCGTCTTCCGCGCGACGGCCGCCGGCTCGCTGCTCATCGTGGCGTGGGCGTTCCTCTACCGCGGCGGCTTCGAGTTCCGCGCCTTCTCCTACGCGCGCGGCGTCTTCGTCCTCGACTTCTTCCTCGCGCTCGCGGCCTACACCGCCCTGCGCCTCGCCGCGCGCGCCGCGCAGAGCGCCGTGCGCCGCAGGGAGGTCAACCTCATCCCGACCCTCGTCGTCGGCCGCGGCGCGGAGGCCGCCATGTGCGTGCGCGAGATGCGCGCGCGGCGCGAGCTGGGCTACAGGGTCATCGGCGTGGTCGAGACAGGCCCCGGCAAGGGCGTGCCCCCGGGCGAAGAGTTCGAGGGCGTGCCCGTCGTCTCCGACCTGGCGTCACTGCCCGAGGCGATACGCGAGACGGGCGCCAACGAGGTCATCATCACCGACCCGACGCTCTCGGGCGACATGCTCTTCGAGGTGATGATGCGCGTCGGGCGCCGGCGCGGCGTCGAGTTCCGCGTCGCGCCCTCGCTCTTCAACTGCCTGCCGCGCAAGACCGAGGTCGACCAGATCGGCGTGCTCCCCGTCATCACGCTCTTCCGCGAGCCGCTCGGGCAGGGGGCGCGCCTCGTCAAGCGCGCCTTCGACGTGGTCGTGGCGGCGCTCGCGCTCGTCCTGCTCGCGCCGCTGTGGATGGTGATCGCGCTGCTCATCAAGCTCGACTCGAAGGGCCCCGTGCTCTACAAGCAGGAGCGCGTCGGCATGGACGGGCGCATCTTCCTCTTCCTGAAGTTCCGCACGATGCGCGCGGGCGCCGACGACGCCGTGCACCGCGAGTTCCAGCGCAAGTACATCGCCGGCCGCCCCGAGACGAACCTCGGCGACCCGGCGCGCCCCGTCTACAAGCTGCACGACGACCCGCGCGTGACGCGCTCGGGGCGCTGGCTCCGGCGCACGAGCCTCGACGAGCTGCCGCAGCTCCTCAACGTCCTGCGCGGCGACATGAGCGTGGTCGGCCCGCGCCCGCCCATCCCTTACGAGGTCGAGGCCTACGCGCTCTGGCACCGCAAGCGGCTCGACATGAAGCCGGGGATGACGGGGCTCTGGCAGGTGTCGGGCCGCAACCGCCTCTCGTTCGACGAGATGGTGCGCCTCGACCTCTTCTACATCGAGAACTGGTCGCTCTGGCTCGACCTCAAGATCATGCTCCGCACGCTCCCGGTGCTTCTGCGCGGCGAGGCGTACTGAAGAGATTGATTCATTGATCCGTCGGCTCGTTCGAATCAATGAAGAAATGACCCCGTGAATCAATGAATCAATCTCTCCCTTCGTGGCTTGAGCGCGCGACCGTCGCGTTCCTGTTCCTGTACGCGGCGGCCGCGCCCCACTCCATCGCGGGGACGCAGACGGCGTGGCTGCTGGCGACGCTCTGCTGGGTGCTGCGGCTGTGCGTCAGGCCGCGCCCGAAACTCTTCCGCACGCCGGTGGACGGGTGGCTGCTCGGCTTCTTCGTCCTCACCTTCCTGACGGCGCTCACGTCGTATAACCCGGAGGTCTCCATCGGCAAGCTGCGCGCGGCGAGCCTCTTCACGGCCGTCTACGTCGCGGCCGAGAACGTCCGCAGCCCGCGCGTGCTGCGCGCGCTCGCGCTCACGCTCGTCGCCTCGTGCGCGCTCGGCGTCGTCCACACCTTCGCCACCTACGCGAAGGGGCGCGGCGTCAAGCTGCGCGCGCTCGCGGCCGAAAGCCCGCTGCGCGCCGTCAGGCTTGATGAGGGCGACACGGTCTTCTCTGTGGACGGCGCCGAGGTGGGGAGCCCCGAAGAGATCGTGCGCGCCGTGGAGACCGAGCGCCCCGCGCCGCGCGAGCGCGTGATGCGCCACCCGGACGGCAAGGTCGCCTGCCGCTGGGACGCGCAGGTGGCGTGCGTGCGCGTCTACCGCGCGGAGGCGCTGCCGGCGGCCAACGTCTCGCGCGCGGGACTGCTGCCGGGCGCGACGGCCGAGGAGCGGCTCGGGATACTCGCGTGGTCGCGCGGGCGCGACGAGCGCGCGAGCGGTTTCTACGGGCAGTACCAGACCTACGCGGAGGTCTTGCAGCTCGTCGCCTCGCTGGCGCTCGGGCTGCTCGTCGCGCTGCGGCGCAAGGTCAGTCTGAAGGGCGCGCTGCTCGCGCTCGCGCTGGCGGGGATGTGCGGGGCGCTGCTGTTGACGGTGACGCGCGCCTCGTGGGCGGGCTTCCTGCTGTCGGCGCTGACGGTGGCGCTCGTCGGCGCGAGCCGGCGGACGCTGCTGCTGACGGCGGGGCTCGCGCTGCCGCTCGCCGCGGCCGGGCTGCTGGTGTTGCAGCAGAAGCGGCAGGTCGGCTTCATAGACCCGAACGAGGGCTCGACCTCCTGGCGGCTGCTGGTGTGGAAGGAGGGCGCGCACATCCTGGTCGGCAAGCCGCGCCACCTGCTCGTCGGCGTCGGCATGGACTCGCTGAAGCGCCGCTGGCGCGAGTGGGGCATGTTCGACCGTGGCCGGCAGCCGTGGGGGCACCTGCACTCGACCCCCTTGCAGATAGCCTTCGAGCGCGGCGTCCCGGCGCTGCTGGTCTGGGCGGGCTGGCTCTTCGTCTACGGCCGCGTGCTGTGGCGGCTGGCGCGCGGGAGTTCAGAGGACTGGGTCGCGCGCGGCCTCGGGCTCGGCGGCTTCGGCGGGCTCATCGGGTTCGTCGCGGCGGGTCTCGTCCACTACAACTTCGGCGACTCCGAGGTCGTGATGGTCTTCTACCTCATCATGGGGCTCGCCCTCGCCGCCGAGCGCCTCGTGGGCGGGGTGAACCGCGAGCCGGGCGCGCGCGTATAAAGGGGGAGTCCGAGGAAGGGAAACGAGATGAAGAAACTTGCCGGCCTGCTCGCCTTCGCCGTCGCGCTCGCGGGCGCGATCCTTTTGACGCAGTACTACACGCGCCGCTACGCGCCGCCCGCCGCGCCGCCCGCGCCGCCCCCCGCCGCGCCGCAGCCGCCCGTGACGGGCTCGCGCTCGACGACGCTGCCGCAGCCCGTCGGCACCTACAGCGCGCCGGCCGGCGCCCCGGCGCCCGTCACCTTCAAGCCGCAACTCGTCACGCTCGACCTCCCGAACAGGAAGGCGCAGGCGTCGCTCGTCCTTGAGCGCGACCCGGCGCGGCCGGCGCCGGCGAGCGTGTGGGTCTGGGCCTACTTCTTCAGCACGGACGCGCCCGGTAAATACTGCGCGGGCGACCCAGTCGAGGTGCGCCGCCCGTTCGACGCGGGCGGGCGCGCCGAGGTGAGGGTCGAGCTGCCCGCCGGCGACTGCCCCGCGCCGCGCACGCCCTCGTCCACCTACTACGCGCGCTTCAACGTCTCCCCCGAGTCGGCCTTCGCCGCGCGCCTCGCCGAGTCGCGCATCAGCTACGACATCACGCAGGCCGCGCCCGTCGTCGTACAAGGAAGACAGAAATAAAAGGGAAGTAGACAGTAGACAGTAGACAGTAGTCAGTAGATAAAGACGGGCGGCGCGTCTCGGCCTTCGGGCCGGGCGCGCCGCTTGGTATTTCTACTGACTACTGACTACTGTCTACTCCCATTTCCCCCGCAAGGCGGCGTGCGCGCCCCCGTTCAGACTGTGTCAGCGGCCGAAACAGGCTCGAAACTCTCGGACGGAGGAATCGAATGAGACACGTTGAACGGCGGGCGGCGCACGGCGCGCGCCCACTCTCCTTGCTGCTTCTCGTCGCCGCGCTCGCCCTGTTCGCCGCGGCCTGCGCCGCCGACAGACCCGGCGTGAGCGAAAAGCAGGACGCCGGCCATGCCGGGACGGTCGCGCCCGCGCCCGCGGCCGTCGCGGCGAACGAGACGGCCGCGGGCGCGAACGCCAACACGGCGGACGCGCGCGCCGAGGTCGGCCCCGTCGGCAGGCTCGCGCGGGACGAGGGCGCGGGCGGCGAGTCGTACGCGAAGATTGACGAGAACCCCTTCTTAGACGCGGCGCGCGCCCCGCTCTCGACCTTCTCGATAGACGTGGACACGGCCTCGTACAGCAACACCCGGCGCTTCCTCGGCGAAGGCAGGCTGCCGCCGCCCAACGCCGTGCGCATCGAGGAGCTGGTCAACTACTTCTCCTACGAGTACCCGCAGCCCGTCGGCCCCGAACCCTTCTCCGTCACGGCTGAGGTGGCCGAGTGCCCCTGGAACACGAAGCACAAGCTCGTCCACATCGGCCTTCAGGGCAGGAAGCTTGCGACGGAAGACCTGCCGCCCGCGAACCTCGTCTTCCTCGTGGACGTTTCGGGCTCGATGAACGCGCCGAACAAGCTCCCGCTCGTGAAGTCGGCGCTGCGGACGCTCGGCGAGCGGCTCACGGCGCGCGACCGCGTGGCGGTCGTCACCTACGCGGGCGCGAGCGGGCTGGCGCTGCCCTCGACCCCGGGCGACCGCCGGAACGAAATCGTCTCGGCCGTCGAGCGCCTTGAGGCCGGCGGCTCGACCGACGGCGGCTCGGGCATCCGCCTCGCCTACCGCGTCGCCGAGGAGAACTTCATCCGCGGCGGCACGAACCGCGTCGTCCTCGCCACGGACGGCGACTTCAACGTCGGGCTCACGAGCGACGAGGAGCTTGTGCGGCTCATCGAGGAGAAGCGGCGCGGCGGCGTCTTCCTCTCCGTGCTCGGCTTCGGGACGGGGAACCTCAACGACTCGATGATGGAGAAGCTGGCCGACAAGGGCGACGGCAACTACGCCTACATCGACACGGAGTCGGAGGCGCGCAAGGCGCTCGGCGAGCAGGCGGCCGGCACGCTGGCGACGATTGCGAAGGACGTGAAGATTCAGGTCGAGTTCAACCCGCGGCTCGTCTCGGGCTACCGGCTCATCGGCTATGAGAACCGCCTGCTCGCCGACCGTGACTTCAACGACGACCGCAAGGACGCGGGCGAGATAGGCGCCGGCCACACGGTGACGGCGCTCTACGAGGTCGTCCCCGCCGGGCAGAAGTTGGAGAACCCGGGCGTGGACGAGCTGAAGTACAGCCGCCCGCCCGCGCAGACGGCGCAGGGCGAGGGTGAGCTGCTGACGGTGAAGCTGCGCTACAAGGAGCCGGAGGGCGGCGCGAGCAGGCCCCTGAACGTCGGCGTCCCCGACCGCGAGGCGAGCTTCGGGAACGCCTCGGAGAACTTCAAGTTCGCCGCCGCGGTCGCGGAGTTCGGCATGCTCCTGCGCGGCTCGCGCTACAGGGGGCAGTCGAGTTACGACTCCGCGGCACGGCTCGCGCGCGCCGCCCGCGGGGCCGACTTGAGCGGCCGCCGCGCCGAGTTTATCGACCTCGTCGAGACGGCCGGCAGTCTCGCGCACGCGGCCGGCGCGGGGCGCTAAAGCGATTCCGTTCCGCCGGAATGCCCGCTGCGCCTTCCGACCGAAGCGGGGGACGGATGAGGGGCACGCCTCCTCCCTTCGTCCCCCGCTTTTTGCCACGCTTTTCACCCCCCGCCCGGCCGTCTACCCCCTTTCCTTGACACCATTTACCCCCGCCGTTATCATCCTTGTTTTCGGCTGGGGCTCGCCGGCCCGTCTGTGTAGTTATGTTCGAGTCTTTATCCGACAAGCTGAAGCGCGCGCTGAAGAGCCTGCGCGGCGAGGGCGTGCTCACGCCGGAGCACGTTGACGTCGCGCTGCGCGAAATCCGCCTCGCCCTCCTCGAAGCCGACGTTAATTACAAGGTCGCCAAGGACTTCATCGCCGCCGTCAAGGAGAAGGCCGAGGGGCAGCAGGTCTGGCAGGAGCTGAAGCCTTCGGAGCAGGTCGTCAAGATAGTCTTCGACGAGCTGGTCGAGCTTCTGGGCGGCACCTCCTCGCGCCTCGTCTTCACGAAGACGAGCCCGAACGTCGTGATGATCGTCGGCCTGCAAGGGTCGGGCAAGACGACCTCGACGGGCAAGATCGCGATGTGGCTGGCGAAGAACCAGCAGCGCAAGCCGCTGCTCGTCTCGACGGACGTGAACCGCCCGGCCGCCCGCCAGCAGCTCGCCGTCATCGCCAAGGCCACGGGGCAGTCCATCTTCGAGAAGCCCGAGTCGAACGACCCCGCGGAACTCGCCCGCGAGGCGTTCCGGCACGCGCAGCAGACCGGCTACGACACGCTGCTCATCGACACGGCCGGCCGCCTCCACATCGACGAGGAGTTGATGGAGGAGCTGGTCAGGATCAAGGCCGACACGCGCCCCGTCGAAATCCTCTTCGTCGCCGACGCGATGACGGGGCAGGACGCCGTGCGCTCGGCCGAGGAGTTCCACCGCCGCGTCGGCATCACGGGCGTCGTGCTGACGAAGATGGACGGCGACGCGCGCGGCGGCGCCGCGCTCTCCATCAAGCAGGTGACGGGTCAGCCCGTGAAGTTCGTCGGCGTCGGCGAGAAGTACGACGCCTTAGAGCCCTTCTACCCCGACCGCATCGCGCAGCGCATCCTCGGCATGGGCGACGTGCTCTCGCTCATCGAGGAGGTGCAGTCGAAGGTAGACCAGTCGGAGGCCGAGGCGCAGCTTGAGAAGCTCCAGAAGAACAAGTTCACGCTCGACGACTTCCGCTCGCAGCTACGGCAGGTCAAGCGCATGGGCTCGTTCTCGAAGATCATGAAGATGCTGCCCGACCAGCTCCTCGGCGGGATGGGCATGCCGCAGCTCGACGACGAGCAGACGGCCGAGATGGAGCAGCAGCTCAAGCGCACCGAGGCCATCATCGACTCGATGACGCGCGAGGAGCGCGAAGACCACCGCATCTTGAACGCGAGCCGGCGGCGGCGCGTGGCGCGCGGCTCGGGCGCGACCGTCACGGAGGTCAACCAGCTCATCAAGCAGTACGTCGAGATGCGGCAGATGATGCAGCAGCTCTCGCGCTCGGGCCTCTTCGGCGCGCCCGGCGGCGGCGGGGGCGGCGGCCTCAAGGGGCGGATGATGCGCCGCATGGCCGGCATGATGGGCATGCCCGACGTCTCGGGCATGATGGGCGGCGGCGGGGAAGAGGGCGACGGCGCCGGCCTCCCGCCGGGGCTGCCCCCCGCGCCCGGCCACCGCAAGAAGAAGAAGCCGAGGCACAAGAAACGCAAGTAGACAGTAGTCAGTAGTCAGTAGCCAGTAGGCTCCGCACGACGGAGGCTGACGCTGACATCGCTGCCGCGACCGGAGAAGGTTTTTTCTACTGTCTACTGTCTACTGTCTACTGTTTTTGGAGGATAGATGATAGCAATCAGACTGATGCGCATGGGCGCGAAGAAGAGCCCTTCGTACCGCGTGGTGGTGAAGGAGAAGCAGTCGAAGCGCGACGGCGCCTACCTGGAGAACGTCGGCTTCTACAACCCGACGCGCGACCCGGCCGAGGTGCGCCTCGACATGGAGCGCGTGAACTACTGGATCGGGCGCGGCGCGCAGCCGACCGACACCGTCCGGCAGCTCATCCGCCAGCAGGCGAGGGCGCAGGCCGCCGAGCCGCAGCCGGCCGCCTGAGTCCCGCGCCCCAGACCCGAGGCTTTATGAAAGAGGCCGTCGAGTTGATAGTCCGACACCTCGTCCGCGAGGGCGAGTCGGTCGACGTGCGCGAGGTCGAGCGCGACCGCTCGACGAGCGTCATCGAGGTGCGCGTGGCGCAGGGGGACGTCGGCAAGCTCATCGGCCGCCAGGGGCGGACGGTGAAGGCGCTGCGCTCGCTGCTCCACGCGGCCGGGCAGAAGCGCGGCCGCCGCTACGTCCTCGAAATCGTCGAATGAGCGGGGGCGAGCGGAGCGCGGCGGCGGGCGGCGGCGACGACCTGGACTCGGCCGAGCTGGTCGCGGTGGCGCGGGTAGCGAAGCCGCGCGGGGTCAAAGGCGAGGTCGCCTGCGACCTCCTGACCGACTTCCCCGAGCGCTTCGAGTGGCTTGAGGAACTCGTCGCGGTCTTCCCCGGCGGCGGGCGCCGGCGGCTCGGGCTCGAAGGCCACTGGTTCCACGGCGGCCGCGTCGTCCTGAAGCTCGCCGGCTACGACTCGCCCGAGGCGGCCGCGGCGCTCGCCGGCTGCGAGCTGGCCGTCCCCGAGTCGGAGGCGGTCGAGCTTGAGGAGGGCGAGTTCTACGACTGGCAGTTGGAAGGCTGCCGCGTCGAGACGGTCGAGGGGCGCGCGGTGGGCTCCGTCCGCGAGGTGCTCCACACGGGCGGCGAGGCGCCCGTCCTCGTCATCCTCGACGGCGGGGGCCGCGAGAGCCTCGTCCCGCTCGCCGAGAGCATCTGCGTCGAGATAGACGTCGCGGCCAAGCTCATCCGCGTCGACGCGCCGGAAGGGCTTTTGGAGGGTGAATAGTAAATGGTAAATGGTGAATAGTCGTTGCGCGGCTGGCGGCGTCGAATGCGGTAGCTCAATCCGGCACTCGAACACCATTCACTATTTACCATTCACCATTTACCATGCTCCGCTTTGACATCATCACCATCTTCCCCGAGTTCTTCCGGGGGGTGTTCGACTTCGGCATCGTCAGGCGCGCGCGCGCGGCGGGGCTGGTCGAGGTGGCGGCGCACGACCTGCGCGGGTGGACGCACGACCGCCACAAGGTGGTGGACGACAGGCCGTTCGGCGGCGGCGACGGGATGGTGCTGAAGCCCGAGCCCATCTTCGAGGCGGTCGAGTCTTTGACAGGCGTGGCGGGCGGCGCGGGGGCCTTCCGCGAGGCCGGCGGCCGCGTCGTGCTGCTCTCGCCGCAGGGGCGCGTGCTGACGCAGGGGCTCGCCGCGGAACTCGCGGCCGCCCGGCAGGTCGTCGTCGTCTGCGGGCGCTACGAGGGCGTGGACGAGCGCGTGGCCGAGGGGCTGGCGACCGACGAGGTCTCCATCGGCGACTACGTGCTCTCGGGCGGCGAGCCGGCGGCGGTCGTGCTGGTGGACGCGGTGACGCGCCTTGTGCCCGGCGCGCTGGGGAGCGAGACTTCGGCGGTCAACGAGTCCTTCTCCGAAGGGATTCTCGACTTCCCGAACTACACGCGCCCCGCCGAGTTCCGCGGCCGGCGCGTCCCCGAGGTCCTTTTGGGCGGCCACCACGCAGAGGTCGCGCGCTGGCGCAGGCTGGCGGCGCTCCGGAAGACGCGCCGCAACCGCCCCGACCTCTTCGCGGGCGTCGGACTGAGCGAGGAGGAGCGCGCGGCGCTCGACGAAGAAGAAGACGGGTGAGGGAATTTTTGATTTTAGATTTTTGATTTGCGGTTCGGGTCGGCGGGCGCTAAGTTCGGACCGCAGATCAAAAATCTAAAATCGCAAACCAGCTTTCGAGGTGACACCATGAACCGCTTGGACAGTGTTGACGCGTCGCAGAGGCGCACGGACATCCCGGACTTCGCGCCGGGCGACACGGTGCGCGTGCACGTGCGCATCAAGGAGTCGGAGACGAAGGAGCGCCTCCAGGCGTTCGAGGGCGTCTGCATCGCGCGCAAGGGCGACGGCATCCGCGAGACCTTCACCGTGCGCAAGACCAGCTTCGGCGTCGGCGTCGAGCGCATCTTCCCCGTGCACGGCCCCATCATCGGCCGCGTCGAGGTCGTGCGCCGCGGCCGCGTCCGCCGCGCCAAGCTCTACTACCTGCGCAACCTGCGCGGCAAGGCCGCCCGCATCAAGGAACTCGACACGCGCACGAGCACCAAGGGCAGCAGCGGCCAGGCGCAGGGCGCCTCGGCCTCGAACAAGAGCAAGTAAGGGGGAATGACGGGTGGGGAGCGACGAACGGTGAATTAAGAACTGCCTTCAATTCATCGTTCGTCGCTCCCCACTCGTCACTTCTTTATGGCCCGCCAGAAGCGTCAGTCCCTCATCCACACGCTGTTCGAGGAGGAGGCGCGCGGCCGCGGGTTCGGGCGCGTCGCGGGGCTCGACGAGGTGGGTCGCGGGGCGCTCGCGGGGCCGGTGGTGGCGGCGGCCGTGATACTCGACCCGGCGGCGGCGGTGCCGGAAGGTCTCGACGACTCGAAGAAGCTCACGCCCCTACAGCGCGAGCGCGTCGCCGAAGAGTTGCGGGGCTCGGCCCTCTGCTACGCCTACGGGCTGGTCGGGCCGGAAGAGATAGACGCGACGAACATCCTCGTCGCCACGCGGCGCGCGATGTTGCAGGCTCTGGAGCAACTGCAACCGTGCGCCGACTTTCTTTTGATAGACGCGCTGCAACTGCGCGAATCCCCGCTGCCGCAGAAGGCCATCATCCGCGGCGACTCGGCCTCGGCCTCCATCGCCGCCGCCTCCGTCCTCGCCAAGACCTACCGCGACGCGCTCATGCGCGACTACGACGCGCAGTTCCCGCACTACGGCTTCGCACGCCAC
>DASVWB010000186.1:0-22110 GCA_036389815.1 Pyrinomonadaceae bacterium
GCGGAAAGTTTAAGGGGCGGCGCGAAACGTTTCGCGCCGCCCCTTAAACTTTCCGCGCCGTACGCGTCCGCTCACGCGCCGCCGTTCTTCGCGGCGCGCATCAGCTTGAGGAGCGCCAGCTCCTCGACGCTGTACTCGGGCTGGTGGCGCGGTATGCGGCGGCGCGTGCGGCGCGGGCGGAACTCCTCGATGGAGCGGGCGCGCTCGTAGGCTTCGAGCACGAGCGGGTGGATGTAGCAGGAGCGGCAGACGGCCGGCGTGTTCCCCAGCCGCTCGGCCACGCGCTTGACGGCCGCCGCGAGGTTCTTCTTCAACCGCCCCGTCTCGTCGCAGCAGCCTATCTCGGCCAGCTCCGTCGCCGCCATCAGCGTCCCGCCCCACGTCCGGAAGTCCTTGGCCGAGAACTCGGGGCCGGCCGCGGCCTTGATGTAGTCGTTCACGTCGCGCGGCGTGACGGGACGCACCCTGCCGTCCTCGCCGACGTACTGGAAGAGCTTCGACCCGCCGAGCGACTTGATGTCGCCGACCAGCGCCGCCAGCTCCTCGTCCACGAGGATGCGGCGGTGCTTGATGTGGTGCTTGCCCGTGAACTTGAAGACGAGGCGGCCGCCGCGCTCTATCTCAAGGTGGCGGTTGCGCAGGGTCGTCACGCCGTAGGTGCGGTAGCGCCTGACGCTCTCTTCCGACCCGACGCGGAAGTAGAGGTCGTTGATGAGCCTGACGACGACGGCGAGCACGCGCTCCTTCCCCAGCCCCTCGCGCGCGATGTCCTCGTTCGTCTTCCGGCGCAGGGCGGGGAGCGCCGCGCCGAAGCGCTCGATCTTCTCGTACTTGCGGCGCGCGCGCCGCGCGACGAACGCGGGGTGGTAGATGCGCTGCACGCGCCCCAGCTTGTCCACCCCGATGGCCTGCAGGGGGCTGCGCGGCGAGGGCGAGATTCTGACCTCGCGCCAGGCGGGCGGGATGACTAAAGACTTGATTCGCTCAACCGACGCCTCGTCCGTGACGGGGCGGCCGTCGGCCGTCTCGTAGCGGAAGCCGCGCGACTTCGAGCCCGCCCTGCGCCACCAGCGCGCGCGCCGGTCGCGTGTAACGCTTCCGGCCAAGAGCCCGGCCGGGATGTTCTGTTGGATTGCAGACTCGGCGCTCGCCATACCCCTTGAAAACCCCCTCGCCCCCGCGCACCCCCCGGCGGCCTAACTCCTTACGTCTTAAGGCCGGCCGCACCCCGGAAGCCCCTCCCTCTTTCGACGAAACGCGGGGCGGGGCGCGGCGCGACAACACGTCCCGTAACAAACGCCGGGCCGCGGCGCGGGCGGGAGGATTGGCATCGCTGCCGGTCGGGCTTAATCCGGGAGGTTTGAACCGCCGCAGACACGAAGAGGCGGCTTTAAGAATTTCAAATTTGAGATTTGAGATTCTTAAAGCCGCCTGTGTGCCGTTAACGCCCGACGGCTCAGCCGGCGGAGGCGGGCTGGGCGGCGGGCTGGTAGTAGAGGATGCGGTTGCAGTTGTCGCAGAGGATGATCTCTTCGCCGCGGCGTATCTCGGACATGACCTGCGGCCGGATGGACATGCGGCAGGCGGAGCAGGCGCCGCCGCGCACCTCGGCCATCGCCACGCCGTCGCGTATGCGCGCGACGATGCGCTGGTAGGCGCTCTTCACGCCCGGCGGCAGCGCCGCGAACATCCGCTCGCGCTCGCGCCGCTGCCCCTCCAGCTCTTCGGTCTGCGCGCGCGTCTGCTCCCCGAAGGCGCGCAGCCGCTCCTCGTGCTCGGCGCGCAGGCGCGCGAACTCGGGCTCGCGCTCGGCCAGAGTCTTCTCGGCCGTCTCGGCCGCCTCCATCTGTTCGAGGACTTTCGTCTCCAGCTCTGAGATGTGCTTCTTGGCGGCGTCGCGCTCGCGGATGGCCGCCTCGTAGACCTTCGAGTTGGTCGAGGACATCAGGTCGCGCTCGGCCTTCTCCATGCGCGTGCGCTGCTCGGCCAGCTCGCGGTCGAGCTGGGCGCGGGTCTCGCGGGCGGTCTCGCCCGTCTGCTGTAGCGCCTTAAATTCAAAGGCGCGCTGATCGAACTCCTTTTCGATCTCGGCGCGCCTTCTGGGGATTGACTCCAGCTCGGACTGTAGCCTGCGGATGCCCATGTCGACGTTTTGCAGGGCGATCAACTGCTCCAATTCCGCTTTCAATGTTCTGATCTCCTCTTTAAAACAGCCACGTAACGGCGGCGCGCGTCGCACGCCTCTTATGAAAGCTTCATTTTCTCAGATGCCCCGGCGGGAGACAAGTTGGGGAGTGATGAGTGATGTTTGGTAAGTGTTGAGGAGGGAGAGGCGCGTCCCGCTTTCTCTCATCATTCATCACTCGCCGCCCTCAGAACCACCTTCCCGAACGTCTCGTTGGATTCGAGGCGGGCGTAGGCCGCCTCGACCTCGTTGAAGTCGAAAGTGCTGTCGAGGACGGGGCGCACGAGGCCGCGCCGGAGCAGCGGGACGACCTCGGCGGCGAAGCGGCGGACGGCCGCGGCCTTCTCCTCCGTGGAGCGCGCGCGCAGGACCGTGCCGACGATTCGCAGGCGCTTCGCCATCACGCGGCGGAAATCGAGCGGCGCCGACGTGCCGCCGGGCGTGCCGACGAGCAGGAGCCGTCCGCGCGGGGCCAGCGCCTCCAGGTTCGCTTCGAGGTAAGAGGCGCCGACGAGGTCGAGAATCACGTTGACGCCCGCGCCGCCCGTCCACGCCCGCACCGCGTTCGCGAAAGCGCGCGGGTCGTCACCTACGACCGCGCCGTCGTCCATCCCGAACTCCCGCGCACGCTCCACCTTCCCCGCCGTCCGCGCCGTGCCGTAGACGCCGCCCGCGCCCGCGGCGCGCGCGAGCTGCGCGGCGGCCGTCCCGACGCCGGAGCCCACCGCGTGAATCAGCACGCGCTCGCCCGTGCGCAGGCGCCCCTGCGTGAAGAGCGCGTCGTGCGCCGTGATGAAGACCTCGGGCACGGCCGCGGCCTCCTCGAACGAGAGGCCGTCGGGTATCTCGGCCAGGTGGCTCTCGGGCACGACGACGTGCCCGGCCTGCGCGCCGCCCGCCGTGATGCCGAAGACGCGCTGCCCGCGGCTCCACGCGCGCGCCTCGCCGCCGACCTCCTCGACCTCGCCCGCGAACTCAAGGCCCGGGATGTCGGCGGGCGCGCCCGGCGGCGCGGGGTAGCGGCCGCGCTTCTGCAAGAGGTCTGCGCGGTTCAGCCCCGCCGCGCGCACGCGCACCCTCACGCGGTCGGCGCGCGCCCGCGGCCTTTCGACCTCGCACACTTCGAGCCGACCGCCGCCCTCGTGCGAGACTATCTTCACCGCGAGCATCTTCTCTTCGCCCATCGTCCCCCTCCCGCGCGAGAGCTTAGCACCAAACGTCGGGGCGGCGCGCGCGCGTGTTAAAGTTGCCGCACGCATGAGCGGAGCCCGCCTGTTCGTCGTCGTCAACCACGCGGCCGCGCGCGCGCGCGTGGCTTGGCCGCGCGTGCGGGAGGCGCTCGTGCGCGCCGGGGTGGACTTCGCGGCGCCCGAGCCCGGGGGCCCCGCCCGCACCGAAGAGCTTACGCGTTCCGCCCTCGCGGAAGGGTTCGGGACGGTGGCCGTCCTCGGCGGCGACGGGACGCTGGGCGCGGCCGCCGCGGGCTTCTTCGAGCCGTGCGAGGGCATGAAGGAAGGCGGACTCCCGCGGGCCGTCAACCCTTCGGCCGCGCTCGCGGTGCTGCCCGCGGGCACGGGCAACGACTTCGCGCGCGGCCTCGCGGGCGGCCGCCCCGGGCCGCTCGAATCCTGGGTCGCACGACTCGTCGAACACTGCAGGGGCGGCGGAGGCGCGGCGACGGACGGGGGCGGCGCCGTCGTCCGTCGTGCGGAGACGGCGCGTGCGGTGGACGTGTTGGTCGGGAGCGTGGGGGGCGGCGCGCGGCGCTTCGTCTTCCTGAACGCGGCGACGCTCGGCGTCGGGGCGGAGGTCGCGGCGCGCGTCGCGGCGCAGGGGGCTTCCGTCAGGCGCCTGCCGGGCGAGGCGCGCTTCGCCCTGGCGGCGCTGCCGCTGCTCGCGGCGTGGCGCAACCGGCGCGTGCGCGTCTACCTCGACGGGCGCCTGTGGCGCGGGTGCGGGACGAACCTGCTCGCCGTCGTCAACGGCACTTACGCGGGCGGCGGCATGAACTTCTCGCCGCGTGCGAGTCTGGACGACGGGCTGCTCGACGTGCTCGTCGTCTGCGACATCTCGCGCCCGGCGCTGCTGCGCGAACTCGCGCGCGTCCGCGTCGGCGGCCACCTCCATAACCCGAAGGTCGAACTCGCGCGCGCCGCCCGCGTCCTCGTCGAGACGGAAGACCCGGCCGACGCGCTCGGCGTCGAGGCCGACGGCGACCCGCGCGGCCTCACCCCCGCCGAGTTCCGCGTCCTCCCCTCCGCGCTGCGCGTCGTCCGCTAGAGCAGCCTCACGCCGCGCCGACCCTGCTATCCGAAAGCTCTACACGAACCGGGGAGCCTTATCACGGCGGGTGGAACGGCGTTACCACGTATCGTAACAGTACACCCGTCTGTGAGAACGGCGTTTTTGCGCGTGGGCACGCCATTCCGGCGGGCGGGAATGGCATTGCGACGCATGAGCATGCCATTGCGTCGCGTGGTAACGCCATTGCGACGCGTGGTAATGCCATTGCGACGCATGAGCATGCCATTGCCACGCGACGCAATAGCATTGCGTCGCGTGGCAATGGCGTTGCGTCGCGTGGCAATGGCATTCCCGGACGTGGGAAGGGGGTTGCGCGGGGAGGGGTGGGGCGTGCGGGCGGGGCGGAATTTGTTGTTGTCGGGGATGGAGCAGGGGCGTATGATGCGGGTCGCCTCGCCTCACTTCTTTCTTTTGCTCACGAAAGGAGCCTCAAAATGGCAGACCAGTCGAGACGCATAAGGCCCGCGGTGCTGGACGCGGACGAGAGCAGCTTTGCGGCTTTGCAGACTATCATCACGTACGCGCCGACGAATCCGACGTACGCGGTCTCTTCGCTTCAGTCCGCGCTGGACGCGATGCGGGATGCGCGCGTCGTCGAGGCGCAGGCCGAGGCGGCGCTGGCGGCGGCGCGCGACGACGCCGTAGCGCGTGAGTGGGAGTTCCATAACCTGCTACTGGGGGTGAAGGATCAGGTGATGGCCCAGTTCGGGAGGGACTCGAACGAGGTGCAGACGCTCGGGCTGAAAAGGTCTTCGGAGCGCAAGGCCCCGCAGCGCAGCCCGACGGGGAACGCCGGGGTTAAGTAGGGGCGCGAGCCCTGCAAGTCAAAGTGAGGCGTACGGAAGGGGGGCGACTTCGCCCCCCTTCTCTCGTGTGTACGTGCCGCGGCACTATTACGGCGGGCCTTCGGGCTTCAGCCGTCGCGGCCGAGGAGCGCGCGGGCGCGCGTAGCGACGTTCTCGGCGTTGAAGCCGAGTTCTTTGAGGGCGGTGGCGCCGGGCGCGGAGGCGCCGAAGCGGTCGAGGCAGAGCAGGTCGCCGGAGTCCCCGACCCAGCGGTGCCAGCCCAGACTCGCGGCGGCCTCGACGCCGAGGCGCGCCCTGACCGACGGGGGGATGACGCTCTCGCGGTAGCTCGCCTCCTGCTCCGCGAACAGCTCCCAGCACGGCATCGAGACGACGCGCACGGGGACGCCCTCCGCCTGCAAGGTCTCGCGCGCTTCGAGGCAGAGCGAAACTTCGGAGCCGGTGGCGAGCATGATCAGTTGCGGCGCCACCGTCTTCCCTCCCGCGTCCGTCGCGTCGGCCAGGACGTAAGCGCCGCGGCGCGCGCCCTCGGCCGCGGCGTACTTCGAGGCGCGGTCGATGAGCGGGAGCTTCTGGCGCGTGAGGACGAGCGCGGTCGGCGCGTCCCGGCGCAGTATCGCGAGCCGCCAAGCCTCGCGCGTCTCGTGCACGTCGGCCGGGCGGATGACGAAGAGGTTCGGGATGGCGCGCAACCCCGCCAACTGTTCGACGGGCTGGTGCGTCGGGCCGTCCTCGCCGAGCCCCACCGAGTCGTGCGTGAAGACGTAGACGACCTGCACGTGCGAGAGCGCGGCCAGCCGGACGGCCGGCTTCATGTAGTCGGAGAAGCACATGAAGGTCGCGCCGTAAGGGATGAGGCCGCCGTTGAGGCTCATGCCTGTGAGCGCCGCGCCCATGCCGTGCTCGCGGACGCCGAAGTGGATGGTGCGCCCTTCGTAGGAGCCGAACTGGAAGCTGCCGCCGTCCTTGATGTCGGTGTTCGTGGACGGGCCGAGGTCGGCCGAGCCGCCGACGAGCGTGGGCAGGTGCGGCGCGAGCGCGTTGATAACTTCGCCGCTCGCCTGCCGCGTCGCCATCGGCTTGGCGTCCGCGAACGTCGGCAGGTGCGACTCCCAGTCGGCGGGCAGCTCGCCGCTCATCGTCACGCGCCACGCCTCGCCCCGCTCGGGGAACTGGGACGTGTAACGCTCAACCATCTCGTCCCACTCGCGCTCCTGCCGCCCGCCGCGCTCGACCGCCTTGCGGAACTCGGCGAGCGCCTCTTCCGGCACGTAGAAGTCCTCGTCCTCGGGCCAGCCCAGGTGCCGCTTCGTCTCCTTCACGGCCTCGGCGCCCGGCGCGTCCGAGTGCGCCTTGCGCGTGCCGGCGGTCGGCATCCCGAAGCCGATGACGGTCTTGACCGAGATGAGCGATGGCCTGTCGGCGACGGCCTGCGCCTCGCGGATGGCCTTCTCGATGGCTTCGAGGTCGTTGCCGTCCGCGACCGTGGAGGTGTGCCAGCCGTAGGCGTCGAAGCGCTTGGGCACGTCGTCCGTGTAGGCGAGCGAGGTGAAGCCCTCGATGGTCACGCGGTTGTCGTCGTAGAGGTAGATGAGCTTGCCGAGTTTGAGGTGGCCGGCGAGCGAGGCGGCCTCGGCCGCGACGCCCTCCATCAGGTCGCCGTCCGAGACGACGGCGTAGACGTAGTTGTCCACGAGCGGGAAGCCTTCGCGGTTGAACTTCGCCGCGAGGTGCGCCGCGCCCATCGCCATCCCGACGCCGTTGGCGAAGCCCTGCCCGAGCGGCCCGGTCGTGATCTCGACGCCCGGCGTCAGGATGTTCTCGGGGTGCCCCGGCGTCTTCGAGTCCCACTGGCGGAAGCGCTTCAGCTCTTCGAGCGGGAGGTCGTAGCCCGTCAGGTAGAGGAGCGAGTAGAGCAGCATCGAGCCGTGGCCGGCCGAGAGCAGGAAGCGGTCGCGCCCGCCCCACTTCGGGTTGCGCGGGTTGTGGCGCATGAAGCGCGTCCAGACGACGTAGGCCATCGGCGCGGCGCCCAGAGGCAGACCCGGGTGCCCGGACTCCGCGCGCTGCACGGCGTCGATGGAGAGTGCGCGGATGGTGTTGACGCAAAGCTGGTCGAGGTCGGGCGTGGTCTCCCTGGTCGGCGTTGACGCGCTCATCGTTCGTCCCCCTGCCTTCTTGTGTTGTTGGAAATCCGGAGGCAGCCATCATACCGAAAGCGGGCGCGTGTGACGAGTCACACGCGCCCGCTTTCAAACTTCGGCGGCCCCCGCCCGGCCCTACTTGATCTGCACCGCGCCGACGGCGCGCGCGGCGTTGACGCGCCCGCCCGAGGAGACCTTGCCCTGCAAGGAGTCGAGCCTGTCCACGGTGCCCGTCAGCCGGTCGCGCAGCTCCTTGACCGAGAGGTTCGGCTCGACCGAGAGCACCAGCGCCGCGACGCCCGAGACGAAGGGCGTCGCCATCGAGGTGCCCGAGTGCTCCTCGTAGCCGCCGCCGAGCCACGTCGAGAGAATGTCCTTGCCCGGCGCGGCGAGGTGGACGCCCTTCGCGCCGTAGTTCGAGAAACCGGCCAGCTCGTCGCGCCGGTCGAGCGCGGCCACCGAGAGCACGTTCGGAAGCCGATAGCCCGAGGGGAAGTGCGGCCGCTTGTCCGCGTCGGCGCCGTCGTTGCCCGCGGCGGCGACGAAGAGGATGTCGGCCTCGCCGGCCTTGCGGATCACGTCTTCGAGCGCCTTCGAGCGCGACGGCGAGCCCCAGCTCGCGCTGATGACGCGGACGTTGACGCCGTCCTTCTTGCGCGCGATGACGTAGTTGATGGCCGAGATGGCCGAGCGCGTCGAGCCGAAGCCGTTGCGGCCGAGGAACTTCAGCGGCATGATCTCGACCTTCCAGTTGACGCCCGCGATGCCTTCGCCGTTGTCGCCCTCGGCGCCGACGATGCCGGCGCAGTGCGTCCCGTGGCCGTTCTCGTCCATCGGGTCGGACTCCTCGGCGTCGGCGCTGAAGCCGTTGTAGTCGTCCACGGTGCCCAACTGCTCGTCGAAGTACATCTCAAGGTCGGCCGGCCGGTGCCACATGTTGCCGGCCAGGTCGCGGTGCGTGTAGTCCACGCCGCTGTCGAGGACGGCGACGACGACCTTCTTACTGCCCTGCGTCTTGTCCCACGCGGCCAGGGCGCTGATGTCGGCCTCGGCGCGCCCCTCGTGCTGCCCCGTGTTGGCGAGCCCCCACTGCCGCGGGAACATCGGGTCGTTAGGCCCGACGCGCACGTCGGGGGTGGAGAAGTGGCTGCTGTACTCCACCCCGCGCGGGTCCAGCTCTATCCGGAAGTTCGGCTCGGCGTACTCGACCTCGGGGAGCGCGGCGTACTCGGCCGCGACCCGTTCGGCCTGCGCGTCGTCGAGGTCGTCCACGGCGGCCAGCCCCTCGACCGACTCGAACTCGTCCTCCACGCGGTCGTTGCGCTCGGCGGTGATCTCCTGTATGCGCTCCTCGGAGACGCCCGGCCTGAAGCGCACGAGCACCTCGGCCTCGCCCTCGTCGCGGTAAAGCCCGGGCGCGGCCGGGGCGGCGGGCGGCGGGGGCGGCGGCGGCACGTCGTCCGTCGCAACGCGCACGGGCTCGGCGCCGCGCTTCCACTCCCAGCGCTCGATGCGCCCCGCGGCGGCCGCCAGCACGACGAGCGCGCCGGCCAGCGCGAGGTGAAGGGTGTAGTTTCTACGGTTCATTACTCGCTCCTTGGGAAGTCCGGAGTCCGGAGTCCGAAGTCCGGAGTCGGAACGGGCATCCGGTTTTGACTCCGGACTCCGGACCCCTGACTCCAGACTTTAAATCTTATGATTCGCCCCTTTGAAGTCGTACAGGCGTAGCTGGTTGCGGTCGGCGCGGTACTCGTAGGTCTGGCCGCGCGCGCCGAGGCGTATGCGCCAGCCGGAGGTGATCATCATGCCGCTCATCTCGCCGCGCAGGGGCGCGCCGAGCGACGTGTTGGGGAACTCCGCCTGTTCGACGGAGACCTCCCCGACCTCGCCCTCGGGGACGCCGAGCCGCCCCGCGAGGTCTTCGCGCGCGCGCCCGACCGCCTCTTCCTTCGTGTAAGCCATCCGCGTCCCCCGCAAGCCCCGCACCGCTCTCCGCCCGTCCGGAAGGGTATACGCCGGGCCGCTCGCGGGCGTTTAGATTTTTAGCGGCCCCGGGGAGTGCGTGTATTCTGCCCCCGCCGCGGGAAAAAGAAAAGTGGGAACTAGACAGTAGACAGTAGACGGTAGACAGCAGGGCTCCGCCTCCCTGCTGTTGACCCTTTCACCCGAACGATTCACCGGCCGCGGTTCTTCTACTGTCTACTGTCTACTGTCTACTGTCTACTGTCTACTATCTACTGTCCACTCCCTGCTTCCCTCCCCCGTCCAACCTTCCGGACAAAAATCCGCATCAAGAAAGAGTCACGCCGAACGTTCTGCTGTCGGGCCGGCCCTGCTGCCGGCCGCCCTTGTGAAGAATCCGCACGCGACTTCCAGACCCTCGCCCGGGCCGGAACGGGTGCGCACCACTCTACCTTTTCCCGGAGGCCCAAGATGAAAGCCAAGTCGTACTCCCTCTTCCTGCTCGCGCTCTGTCTCGGCGCGTCAGCGCCCGCCGCACTCGCGCAGCGCGGCGCGCGCGCCGCAGCCGCGGCGAAGGCGGCCGCAGCCGCCGCCCCGGCCGAAAGAACCTCCGCCGCCCCGGCGCAGTCGCTCCCCATCCGGCGCGTCATCCTCTACAGCAACGGCGTCGCCTACGTCGAGCGGCGCGGCACCGTCACGGGGCACGCCGAGGTAGACCTCTCCTTCAAACAGTCGCAGGTGGACGACGTGCTCAAGTCGATGGTCGTCCTCGACCTCGGCCGCGGGCGCGTCGGGGCGGTGAGCTACAACTCCAGCGCCCCGCCCTCGGCGCGCATGGCCGACATCCCCTTCTCGATAGCCCCGGCGACGCAAGGGCCTTCGGGCGGGCTCGCCGGCGTGTTGGGTCAGTTGCAGGGCGCGCGCGTCGCCGTCACGACCTCGTCGGGGCGCACGGCCTCCGGCTCCGTGCTGACCGTCGAGGAGCGGCGCACGCAGCCCGACCCGCAGAAGCCCCCGACGACGACGCACGCGCTCGTCATCGCCTCCGAGGGCGGCGAGTTGCAGAGCTTCGACCTCGCGGACGTGCGCGCCGTCCGCCTGCTCGACGAGGGGACGCGGCGCGACGTGGGCGAGTTCGCCGCCGCCACCGCGAGCGCGCGCCGCCGCGACGCGAAGACCATCACCGTCACCTCCGACGGCGCCGGGCAGCGCGAGATGCTCGTGAGCTACACGGTCGCCGCGCCCATCTGGAAGACGACCTACCGCGTCGTCCTCGACTCCGAGGGCAAGCCCTTCTTCCAGGGCTGGGCCATCGTGGACAACGTGAGCGACGAGGACTGGACGGACGTGCAGCTCTCGCTCATCTCGGGCACGCCCGTCTCCTTCATCCAGCCCATCCAGAAGCCCTTCTACCGCTACCGCCCCGTCATCCCCATGCCCGGCGACCTCAACCTCTCGCCGCAGGTCTACGAGCCCGAGTCGGGCGAGGTCGTGGGCGCCGCGCCCAACACCCTCAACGGCACGGTCGAAGACCCGAACGGGGCGATGATACCCGCCGCGACCGTGACGGTGAGGAACGAGGCGACGGGCCAGCAGTACACGACGATGACGAACGACGAGGGGGCCTTCAGCACGCCCCCGCTCGCGCCGGGCGTCTACACGGTGCAGGTCGGCCACAGCGGCTTCAACACGACGAGCGTCACGGGCGTCGGCGTCGGGCCCGGGCGCGCGGCGAACATCGGCGTCACGCTCCAGCCCGGCACCGTCAGCGAGACCGTCAACGTCATGGGCGACTCGCCCCGCCCGAGCACGAACAACCTGAGCAACCTCCCCGTCAACGGCCGCCGCTACGGCTTCATGGGCGACGTTGACGCGAGCCGTGAGTTCGGCGTGAGGCCCGCGCCCTCTCTGAGCGAGAGCATCACGGGCGGCGAGTCGGGCGTGGTCGCCGCGGCCGAGGGCGGCGAGGTCGGAGACCTCTTCGAGTATCGCATCGAGCAGCCCGTCACCGTCCGCCGCGACCGCTCCGCGCTCATCCCCATACTCCAGACGCGGATGGAGGGCGCGCGCGTCTCGGTCTACAACCAGTCGGCCGGCCGCAGCCGCCCGATGTCGGGGATGCTCCTGAAGAACACCTCGAAGCTGACGCTGGAGGGCGGGGCGCTGACCGTCATCGACGGCGACGCCTACGCGGGCGAGGCGCTGCTGGAACGCCTCAAGCCGGACGAGAAGCGGCTCGTCTCCTTCGCGCTCGACCTCGGCACGCTCGTCACCGTGCGCGACGCCGAGGAGGACTCGCCCGTCTTCGCCGTGCGCATCGCGCGCGGCACGCTCTACGCGACGCGCCACCACCGCCTGAAGAAGGTGTACGCGCTCAAAAACCAGACCGACCGGCCGCGCACCGTCTACGTCGAGCACCCCGTCCGCCGCGGCTGGGAGCTGGACGACAAGCTCACCCCGGCGCCCGACGGCAAGAGCCAGAGCTTCTACCGCTTCAAGGTCGAGTTGGGCCCGGCGGAGTCGCGCGAGCTGGTCGTCGCCGAGCGCGAGCAGGGCACAGAGACTTACGCGCTCTCGAACGTCACGGCCGAGCAGATACAGCTCTTCGTCTCGCGCCGCTACATCGACGACGCGACGCGCGCCGCGCTCCAGAACGTCCTCGACCTGAAGGCGCGCCTGGCCGCGGCCGTCTCGCGCGTCGCCTCGGTAGACCGCGAGACGGCCGAGATAGGCGCCGACCAGCGGCGCCTGCGCGAGAACATCGAGGCGCTCGCCAAGACGGCCGAGGCGCGCCAGCTCATCGCGCGCTACGTCCAGAAGGCCGACCAGCAGGAGACGCGCCTCGAACAGCTCGCCAGGGAGAAGCAGGAGGCCGAGGCCGAGCGCGCCCGCCTCCAGTCGCAGCTCGACTCCGCGCTGCGCGCCCTCGCGCTCGAACGCGACCTGGCTTTAAAAGAATGAGCGGCGGACGGGTGAGGACTGAGGGGGAGTAGGAAGTAGGAAGTAGGAAGTAGACAGTAGACAGTAGACAGTAGGTGAAGACAACTACGGCGGGCGTCGCGGGTTCAAACACGACGCCCGCCCCTGTTTTCTACTGTCTACTGTCTACTGTCTACTGTCTACCGTCTACTTCCCCCCTCATCTCAGGTCGCCGAAGAGGTGCTGGAGGAGCGCGCAGGCCGTGACGGCGGCGGTCTCGGCGCGGAGCGTGCGACCGCCGAGCGTGACGACCCGCCAGCCGTGTGAGCGCGCGAATTCTGTCTCCTCGTCCTCCCAGCCGCCTTCGGGGCCGACGAGCGCCGTCAACTCGCGGCGCCCCCCGCCGAAGCCGGCGGCGAGCGAGTCGAGGCCGGCGCCGCCGCGCTCCGCGAACATCACGCGCGGGGTGCGCTCGCCCGGCGCGGCGGCCGCCAGCGACTCGAACGGCCGCGGCGGCGCGACCGTGGGGACGCGCGCGCGGCCGGACTGCTTCGCCGCTTCGAGCGCGAGCCGCCGCCAGCGCTCGACCCTGCGCCCGGCGTCGCGCGCGTCGCGCAGCCGCACGTCGGCGCGGCGCGTCTCGACCGGCACGAGGCGCGTGGCGCCCAGCTCGGTCGCCTTCTGGACGACGAGGTCGAACTTCTCGCCCTTGAGCAGCGCGACCGCGAGCGTCAGCTCCAGCGGCGACTCGGGGGCCGGCGGCTCGGCCGGCCCGCGCACTTCGAGGCGGGCCGCGCGCCCGCCGCGCCCGCCCGCCTCGGCCACGACGCACGCGAACTCGCGCCCCTCGCCGTCGAAGACCGACGCCTCGTCGCCCGCGCGCAGCCGCAGCACGTCGCGCAGGTGGCGCGACTCCTCCTCCGACAGCACGACCGCGCCGCCCCCCGGCGCGAAGGCTTCGGGCGGCGCGTGGAACCTCCTTCGAGTCATAAAGGATTGATTCATTTGCTCACCGGTTCATTGATTCAATTAAGAAATGAATCAATGAACCGACGAGCGAATCAGACAATGATGCAGACCCACTCGCCGTCGCTCGTGAGTTCGTAGCCGGCGGCCCCGAGTTCGACGAGGCGCGCGCAGACCTGCGCGGCCTGCACGTCGAGTATGCCCGAGAGGACGAGGCGGCCGCAGGTCGCGCCGAGCAGCGCGGGCAGGAGCGGCAGTATCACGTCCGCCGTCAGGTTGGCGCACACGAGGTCGGCCGAGGGCGTCGTCTCCTCGACCGAGCCGACGCGGAAGTCTACGCGGCCGGCCACGCCGTTCAGGCGCGCGTTCTCCGCGGCGACCGAGACGGCCAGCGGGTCGGTGTCGCACGCCTCGACGCGCGCCGCCGCGTCGAGCTTCGCGGCGGCGATGGCCAGAATCCCCGTGCCCGTGCCCACGTCGAGGAAGCTCCCGCCGCGGAACTGTTTTTCGACGGCCGCGAGGCACATCCGCGTCGTCTCGTGCGTGCCCGTGCCGAAGGCCATCCCCGGCTCGACGCGGATGACGATTCGCCCGTCCCGCTCCTCGACCTCGCTCCACGGCGGCGCGACGACGAAGCGCCCGACCTCGACGGGCCGCCAGCCCCTCTTCCACTCGGCCAGCCAGTCGCGCCCCTCCACCTCGCGGAGCCTCATCTCGCGCACGTCCGCCGACGCGAGCCCGTAGACGCGCAGCGCCTCGGCCAGCGCCGCGCGCACCTCCTCGACCCGCGGCGGCGACGCGAAGTAGCCCGTGACGCGCGCGCCCGCGCCCGCCGCCGGCCCTTCGCCCTCCTCCGTGCCGAGCGCGCCGGCCTCCATCAGCGCGTACCCGACGGCCTCGCGCGCCTCCCCCGTGCAGTCGAAATCGAGCGCGTACCAGTTCATAGGTGACGAGTGATGAGTGACGAGTGACGAGTGATAGGAAAGGTGGTCGGGCCTCGCCCTTTCTTGTCACTCGTCACTCGCCACTCGTCACTACTCCTCAATCCCCATCTCGCTGAGGGCGCGCGGCGAGTCGCGCCAGCCCTCCTCGACCTTGACGAAGAGTTCGAGGTAGACCCTGTGGCCGAGCAGGCGCTCCACGTCGCGGCGCGCCTCCGTCCCGACCTGCTTGAGGCGCGCGCCGCCCTTGCCGATGACGATGCGCTTCTGCGACGGGCGCTCGACGTAGACGGCGCAGTAGACGCGCGTCAGCTCGTCCGACACCTCCTCGTAGCGCTCGGTGACGACGGCCGTCACGTAGGGAATCTCCTCGCCGGTGACGTGCAGAATCTTCTCGCGCACCATCTCGGCGACGAGCGTCCGCATGCTCTGGTCGGTCAGCTCGTCCTCCCCGAAGACGGGCTCGCCCTCCGGGAGGTTCGCGACGAACTCTTTAATCAGGTCTTCCAACTGGTCGCCCGTGCGCGCCGAGAGCGGGACGACGCCGCGCCACTCGTGCTCGCGCGAGTACCACTCGATGAGCGGGAGCAAGTGCCGCTTGTCTTCGAGCCTGTCCGTCTTGTTGAGCAGGAGGAGCGCGGGCTTGCCCGACCTTTTCACGAGGTCGAGGACGAAGCGGTCGCCGTTGCCCGTCGGGACGGAGGCGTCGCGGATGAGGCAGACCAGGTCCACGCCTTCGAGCGCGTCGTGGACGGCGGCCATCATGCGGCGGTTGAGGAGGTAGCCGGGCTGGTGCACGCCCGGCGTGTCCACGAGGACGACCTGCCCCTCGGGGCGCGTGATGACGCCGCGTATCTGGTGGCGCGTCGTCTGCGGCTTGTTCGACACGGCCGCGATCTTCTCGCCCACCATACGGTTCAAGAGCGTAGACTTCCCCGCGTTCGGCCGCCCCACCAGCGCCACGTACCCGCTGCGGTAGCCCGCGCGCCCCGCAGACTCTTCGCCCGCGCTCATCTGGCCGTGACCTCGAAACTCGCTTCGAGCGTCTCGGGGTCGGCGGAGCTGCGGCCGGCGAAGACCTTGAACTGTCCGGGCTCGACGACGAAGCGCATCTCGCTGTTGTAGAAGCCCAGCTCGGCGGGCGTGAGTCTGAAGGCCAGCGTGCGCCGCTCGCCGGGCTGGAGCGTGACGCGGCGGAAGCCCTTCAACTCCCTGACGGGGCGCACGCGCGAGGCGGCCACGTCGCGCAGGTAGAGTTGCACGACCTCGTCGCCCTCGCGCCGCCCCGTGTTCTCGACATCCACGCTGACTTCTAAAGAGCCCGACGCGGGGACGCGCTGCGCGCCGAGGCGCAGGTTCGAGAGGCGGAAGGTCGTGTACGAGAGCCCGTGGCCGAACGGGTAGAGCGGCGCGACGGGCACGTCTAAATATTTGGAGGTGTACTTCTCGTTCGACGGCGGCCGCCCCGTGCTCGGCCGGTTGTAGTAGAGCGGCTCCTGGCCCGCTGCGTGCGGGAAGGTGACGGGGAGCTTGCCGCCGGGGTTCGTGTCGCCGAAGAGCGCGTCGGCGATGGCCTCGCCGCCGCGCGTGCCGGCGAACCACGCCTCAAGGATCGCCGGCGAGTTCTCGGCCGGCCAGTTGACGGAGAGCGGCCGGCCGTTCATCAGCACGACGACGTAGGGCTTGCCCGTCTGGTGTACCGCCTGCAACAGTTCGAGCTGTCTGCCCGGCAGGTCGAGCGAGGTGCGCGAGGCGGCCTCGCCGCTCATCTCGGCGGTCTCGCCGACGGCGACGACGACCGCGTCCGCGTCGCGCGCGGCGCGCACGGCCCTCTCGAAAGAGTCTGCGGCCGCGGGCGTCGTCGCGAGCCGCGCGGCCTCCGTGTCAGCGGCCGAGGCGACGTTCGTCCCGCCCGCGCCGCTGGGGCTCGGAGGCGGCGCGTCGTAGTTGCCGGTCACGCCGCGCCCCTCGACGGCGACGCCCTTCTCGTAGAGCACGCGCGTGCGCGGCGAGACCTTCGCGCGGACGGCTTGCAGCAGTGTCACGGAGTCCTGCGGGCGGCCGTCGCCCGACCACGAGCCGATGATGGCGCGCGGGTCGTCCGCCAGCGGGCCGACGACCGCCAGCGCGCGCAGGTCTTTCCTGAGCGGCAGAGTCTCGCGCTCGTTCTTCAGGAGCACGAGCGAGCGGGCGGCCACCTCGCGCGCCGCGCGCAGGTTCTCCGCCGAGAGCAGCACGGAGGACTCGCGCGCCTCGTCGACGTAGGGCCGCTCGAAGAGGCCGGCGCGGAACTTGACGCGCAGTATGCGGCGCACGGCCTCGTCAACATCCGCCATCCTCAATTTGCCTTCTCTTAAAAGCCCCGCGCCGTGCTCGTTGTAGAGGCGGCTCACCATCTCCATGTCCACGCCGGCCGAGAGGCCGAGGCGCGCCGCGTCGCGGCCGTCCGCCGCGTAGCCGTGCGCGACCATCTCCTGCACGGAGGTGTAGTCGCTGACGACGAAGCCGTCGAAGCCCCACTCGCCGCGCAGCACCTCCGTCAGCGTGAAGCGGTCGCCGGAGGCGGGCACGCCGTTAATGTCGTTGAAGGCGCTCATCAGGGTGCCGACGCCCGCCTCGACCGCCGCGCGGAACGGCGGCAGGTAGACCTCGCGCAGCCGCTGCTCGCTCATGTCGGTCGTGTTGTAGTCGCGCCCCGCCTCGGCCGCGCCGTAGGCGGCGAAGTGCTTGGCGCAGGCGACGACGCGGTCCGGCGCAGAGTAGTCCGCCCCCTGGAAGCCGCGCACGCGAGCGCGCGCGAACGCCTCTCCGAGGTACGTGTCCTCGCCCGCGCCCTCCGCGATGCGCCCCCAGCGCGCGTCGCGCGCCACGTCCACCATCGGCGCGAAAGTCCACGCGACGCCGGCCGCGCGCGCCTCCGCCGCGGCGACGTAGGCCGAGCGCTCGGCCGCGGCCGGGTCGAAGCTCGCCGCCTCGCCCAAAGGTATCGGGAAGATAGTGCGGTAGCCGTGAATCACGTCGAACCCGAGGATGAGCGGAATCTTCAGCCGCGACCCCTCGACGGCCGCCCGCTGCAACTCGTTCGCGTTGCGCGCGCCGCGCACGCCCAGCGTCGAGCCCAGCCTGCCGGCGCGCGCCGCCCCCAGCAGGTCGGGGTTGGCCTTGCCCGCCACGTCGCCCCCGAGCTGCTGCAACTGCCCCAGCTTCTCCTCCAGAGTCATCCGCGCCAGAAGCTCTTCGACCCTCCGCTCCACGCCGTCCCGGCGCGCGGCGCGGCGCGCGGGCGCGCGCGGCGTCCTGCGTTGCGCGCGCGGCTCAAGGGGGAGCGTTGACAGGAGGAGCGTGGCGGCGAGCAACAGCTTCGCGTGCTGGGCGATTTTCATCCTTCTCTCCGAAGGCGGAAGGCTGAGGGCGGCGGCTCTCATCCCCAGCCTTCCACCTTCCCCGCCTTCCCTTTACCCGAGCGCGGCCTCTCCGTTGAGGCGCATGATCTCCAGCGTCATCTCGGCGGAGGCGTACATGTCTTTCACGTCGAGCCACTCCTTGACGGTGTGGATGGCGCGCATGCCCGTGCCGAGGTTGGCGCACTCGATGCCGCGCTTGTTGAAGATGTTGGCGTCGCAGCCGCCGCCCGAGGCCATCGTCTCGACCTTGAGCCCCATGCGCGCCGCCGCCTCCTTGACGAGCCGCACGACGCGCGAGTCGTCGGAGACGTCCATCGCGTAATACTCGCGCGAGACCTCCGACTCGACCCGCGCCTTCGTCGTCACGCCCTCGACCGTCACCTCGTACTTCGCCGCGGCGTCTTCGAGGCACTTGACCATGTGCGCGGTCTGCGCTTCGAGCTTCGCGTCGTCGAGCGAGCGCGCCTCGCCCTTGAGCATGACGAAGTTGGTGATGATGTTCGTCGCCTCGCCGCCGCGGATGACGCCGATGTTGGCGGTCGTCTCGTCGTCGATGCGGAAGAGCTTCATCTGCGAGATGGCCTCCGCGGCAATTTTTATCGCGGAGATGCCCTGCTCGGGCGCGACGCCCGCGTGCGACTCCAGCCCGTAGATGCGGAACTCGAAGTGGTTGGCCGACGGCCCCCTGGTGAAGAGGAAGCCGGGGTCGTCCGAGTCGAACACGATGCCGTACTTCGCGCGCACCTTCGACATGTCGAGGTGCTTGGCGCCGAGCAGGCCGACCTCCTCGCAGATGGAGAAGACGGCGTCGATGGGCGCGTGCGGGATCGATTGCTCTTGCAGCGAGCGGATGGTCTCGATGATGACGGCGCAGCCCGACTTGTCGTCGCCGCCCAGAACGGTCGTGCCGTCGGTGCGGATGATGTCGCCCTCGACGATGGGCCTGACGCCCTTGCCGGGGACGACCGTGTCCATGTGCGCGCTCATCATGACGGGCTCGGCCGCCGGGAGGCTGCCGGGGAAGCGCGCGATGACGTTGCCGGTGTTGCCGCCGACGCGCTCGCCCGCGTCGTCTATGAAGACCTCGGCGCCCATCTCCTCGCAGTACTGCTTGATGCGCTGCGCCACGTCGCGCTCCTCGCGCGAGACCGAGTCTATCTGGACGAGTTCGAGCAGAAGGTTTTTGATGCGCTCCTGATTAATCATGCGACTCTCCTCAAAGGGGGAAAGATTTCCGCCTGAATAGATAAAACGCCTCGTGAACTGCGCGGGGTTGTGACGCCAATCCTACTACACACGCGACGGCGCGCGCCACGCGCCGCGACTTCAGGGGCTCACGCGTTCGAGCGCGCGCTGCAACTCGTCCCGCGCGGCGCCCAGAGCCTGCTCGTCGGCGTCGGCGGGGACGCGCAGGGGCGGGGCGAAGCTCACCACGACGCGCGAGAACGGCACGGGGATCTGCATCCCGTCCCAGCTCGGCAGCCGCCAGCAGCGCTCGGCGTTGACGCCGAAGGGGAGGACGGGCTGGCCCGTCCGCTTGGCGAGGAGCACGGCGCCCATCTTGGCGACGTGGCGGGGCCCGCGCGGGCCGTCGATGCTGAAGGCGGCGGGGCACCCCTTGCGCACGAGCGCGGCCAGCTCGACGAGCGCGCCCACCGCCCCGCGCGAGGACGACCCGCGCACCGCGCCGTAGCCGAAGCGCTGGATGAAGCGCGCGATGTACTCGCCGTCGAAGCTCCGCGAGGTCATGACGACGATGCGGCGGCCGCGGAAGAAGTATGTGCCGGCGAAGATGCGGTCGTGCCAGAAGGTGTAGACGGGGAGCGCGCCGCCGCGCGCGGCCTCGTCCCAGTGCTCGCGCCCCTCGACGCGGAAGCGCAGGGTCGAGCCGACGGCGCGGATGAGGAGGTAGAAGACCCACGCCGCGGCGCGGACGGCGAGGCGGTCTTTAAAGCCGTAGCCGGAGAGGTCTGCCGGGCGGTAGGCGCGCGCGACGCGCTCGTCCGCCACGTGCTCTTTTGTCGCGGGGGGCTGCATGGGTTTCGCGGGGCGAGTCTAGCAGAATTTCAAATCCGGAATTTCAAATTCTGAGGCCGCGGAAGTTTTCGCCGCGCGGGCCGAAAGGTGGTATAAAAAGCGCGTCTCGGCCCATCCCGTCCCGCGAAGAGTTTGCAAAGATGCGCCTCCGCCGAAAGCTCGCACTGACACTGCTGGTCGCCGCCGCCTGCGCGCTCGCCGCCTCGGCCCCGCGCGGCTCGGGCGCGCGCCGTCAGCAACGCCGCGCCGTCAGCCTCGTCCTGACGAACGGCAAGGTCTTCACCGCCGACGCGCGCGGCACGCTGGCCGAGGCCGTCGCCGTCGACGGCGAGCGCATCGTCGCCGTCGGCACCTCGCGCGACATCTCCGCGCGCTACGACGCGAAGCAGACGGTAGACCTCCGCGGCCGCCTCGTCACGCCCGGCTTCAACGACGCGCACATACACTTCCTCGGCGGCGGGCTCTCGCTGCTGCGCGTCAACCTCGTCGGCGCGAAGACGCTCGCCGAGGCGAAGGCGCGCGTGGCGGCGCGCGTGCGCGAGCTTCCGCGCGGCGCGTGGGTGACGGGTCGCGGCTGGGATCACACGCTCTGGGGCGGCGCGTGGCCGACGAAGAGAGACCTGGACGAGGTCGCGCCCGCCAACCCGGTCATCCTCCAGCGCGTGGACGGGCACGTCAGTTGGGCCAACACGCTCGCGTTGCAGAAGGGGAACGTGACGCGCGAGACGCGCGACCCGCAGGGCGGCGAAATCCTCCGCGACCCCGCGGGCGAGCCGACGGGGATTCTGAAGGAGACGGCCGGCGCGCTCGTCACGCGCGCCGTGCCCGAGCCGACGCGCGAGGAGAAGCTTGAGGCGATAGGCCGCGCGCTCGCCGAGGCGCGCCGCTACGGCATCACGTCCGTGCAGGACTCCGTCTCGGGCTACGAGACGCTGGCGCTCTACCGCGGGCTGCTGGCCGAAGGACGGCTGACCGTGCGCGTCTCGGAGTGGCTCGACTTCGGCCAGCCGGTCGAGGTGCTGAAGCGGCAGCGTGCGGAGTTCGGGGCGCTCAAAGTTGACCCGCTGCGGATACGCGTGAACACGCTCAAGGGCTACGTGGACGGCACGCTCGGCTCGCGCACGGCCGCCATGCTCGCGCCCTTCGCCGACGACCCGCACAACAGCGGCATCCCGCGCATGCCGCCCGAGCAGTTGACGCGCATGACGGTCGAGCGCGCCGCCGCAGGCTTCCAGATAACCTTCCACGCCATCGGCGACCGCGCCAACCGCATGGCGCTCGACGCGTTCGAGGCGGCGCGGAAGGCCGGCGGCTCCCTCGCCGACTCCGGCTCGACCTCCGGGCGCGCCGTGATGCGTGACGGGCCGCGCCACCGCGTCGAGCACGCGCAGGTGGTCGCGCCGACGGACTTCGCGCGCTTCCGCGACCTCGGCGTCATCGCCTCGATGCAGCCGTCGCACGCCATCTCGGACAAGCGCTGGGCGCAGGACAGGTTGGGCGAGTACCGCGTGCTCGGGGCTTACTCGTGGCACACGTTCATGGCGCACGGCGTCCACGTCCCCTTCGGCACCGACTGGCCGGTCGAGCCCATCAGCCCCTACCTCGGGCTCTACGCCGCCGTCACGCGCGAGAGCGTCGAGGGCGAGCCCGCGGGAGGGTGGTGGCCCGAGGAGCGGCTTTCAATCGAGGACGCCATCCGCAACTACACGGCCGAGTCCGCCTACGCCTCCTTCGAGGAGCGCGAGAAGGGACAAATCGTGCCGGGGATGCTCGCCGACCTCGTCGTCCACTCGAAAGACCTCCTGACGGTCGCGCCGCAGGAGATTCTACAGACCGAGGCCGACCTGACCGTCTTCGCCGGCCGGGTCGTGTATGAAAGGAAGTAGACGGTAGACAGTAGACAGTAGACAGTAGGCTCCGCTCTGCGGGAGTTGACGTAGACGCGGGGACGATTCGGCTGCAAATGGTTTTTCTAATGTCTAATGTCTACTGTCTACTGTCTACTCCCCGAAGGAGACTCCCATGCCTACCTGGATGAAAGTTCTGCTGATCATCGGCGGGGTGCTCGTGGTGCTGGCCGTGGTGGTCGGCGTCGCGGGCTATATCGTCGTGCGCAAGTACGGGCCGGGCCTGATGGCGGCGGCCGAGAAGTCCGTCAACGAGGGGCGGGAGTACGGCCGTCAGACCGACAACGAGGGCTGCGTCAACGAGGCGGCCTCGCGGCACGCGCACGTCAAAGGCTTCGGCGAGATGGTCAAGAACGGCGTCTTCATGCGCGCCTGCCTCGAAGCCAGCCGGCCGACGCCCGGCTTCTGCGACGGCGTGCCCGGCCGCCTGGAGTTCATGAAGTCCGCGGATTGGCAACTCGACCGTTGCAAGCGCTACGGCCTGACGCCGCAGCAGCAGTGCGGGCAGCTCTTCCAGCAGGTGCAGCAGTTCTGC
>DASVWB010000187.1:0-9208 GCA_036389815.1 Pyrinomonadaceae bacterium
CCGCGGCGTGCCGCCCGGAGGAGGCGGCGCGCGCCGCGGCCGGGTCTAAGGAGTAGCGTAGGGGCGCCGGCGACCGCTGAAAAGAGGGGCGGGCGCGACAAAATCCGCCAATAAATAGCAAGGGCAGCCAATAGAATCCTCTTGCCCTTGGCGGGTTAAATGCCTTACAAGGCTATCGCCACATAAACCTTATCCGCACCGAACCTGCCGGGGCGGTTCACGCGCCTCCGCCGAGGGCGAGAAGGCGCGTCGCGGCTGCCGGCGTCGGGTGCGGTCGAGATGGCGGGACGGTCGAAACCGGAGTCTCGCCGCTCAATCTCTCTCCAACGCTACAGCAGAGCGTCCGCCCGCACGGGGCGGGGTGGGCAGTAGTCTGCCTCGCCGCCGCCTGCGGGCCGGCGCACCGGGGGAAACTGTCTAACCGACCTGAACGGGAGGAGGCCGTCAATGAGTATGCGTTTGAACATTCTGAAGAGGGTGTGTCTGCTTGCGCTACTGGTATTGGCGCTCGCCGCCGTCGAGAGGGACGCCGGCGCGAGCCCCAAGCCCGCGGCGCGCGCCTTCGACGACTGCACGGACAACTGCGCCGCCAACAGGGACGCCTGCAACGATAACGTGGACTGGCTCAACCAGGCGTGCCAGCAGCAGGCCGCGCTCGGCCTCGACTCGTGCCAGTACGGCGCCGGGTCGAACGTCGGGGCGTGCGAGGACGACTGCTGGTGGGACTGGTACTTTTGGGGCAACAACCTCAACAGTTGCTACGACAGTTGCAACAACCAGTACAACAGCGACATACAGTCCTGCGCGCAGGAGTACAACTCCGCGCTCGGGTCGTGCAGCAGCGACCGGAGCAACGGCATGCAGAGTTGCAGCGAGGACTACGACTACTGCGTGAACCACTGCCCGCCGTCGTAATCCGGCGCGGAGGGCGGCGGCGCCCGGGCTAACGCGGTGGGCGGGGAATCCCCCTCGCAGCCCGAAGGCCGCCTGGGAAAGGTTCCCCGCTCATCTTCAGGAGGTAACCCGCGAATGAGAGTGACGAAGACCTTGAGGAGAATCTGCGTCCTCGCGCTGCTCGCTTCCGCCTTCATGCTCGCCGGCGAGCGCGGCGGCGTGAGCGCGCAGTCGCAGGACGCCTGCGGCTGTCTCGACGACCGGACCGCCTGCTACGACGGGGCTCATGACAGCCGCGACCAGTGCGACCAGACGGCCGCGTCGCAGCACGACGCGTGCGTGTCGAACGCATACCAGGGCGTGGATTCCTGCGACCAGGACTGCTACTACGACTATTACTACGGCGGGGGCTACTCCGACCTCAACGACTGCTACAACCAGTGCGCGGCCCAGGTGTACGACGAGGTGGGCTTCTGCGACGCGATGTACAACTCCGACTTGTCGTCGTGCGCCTCGGAAGAGTATTCGGCCACCCGCTTCTGCGACGAAGAGTACAACGACTGCATCATTCACTGCCCCATTTAGCGCGCGGGGGCGGGGCGGCGTCGTCTCCAGGGGGCGCGACTGCCCGCGCGGCTCGCCCGCCGCAGGGGCCGTAGGTTAACGGATACCGCCCGCGCGGGCCCTTCACCCGCGCGGGCGGCCTTGAAGGTTTCAGACCTGTGTCGAGGCTATATGATGCTCAAACTGGACAAGCGGATCGAGCTCCTCTCAAACATCGCGATAATCGTCGTCTGCGTGCTGCTCGTCTTCACGCTGGCGAAGCGCTACTCAGACCCCGAGCCGGGCGCGGCCGCGGCGGCAGCGCGCAAGTCGCGTTCGGGCGAACAGGACCTCGTCGGGAAGAAGGTGTCGCTGCCCGACGTGGACTGGGCCGGGAACGGGCGGACGCTCGTGCTGGCCCTACAGACGGGCTGCCACTTCTGCACCGACAGCGCCCCGTTCTATAAGGAGCTGGTCAAGAGGCAGGCCGGACGGCAGGGACTGCAACTGGTCGCCGTCCTGCCGCAGCCCGTAGAGCAGGGCAAGGGCTACTTGAACACGCTGGGGGTTTCCATCGATAATGTCAGGCAAAGCCCCCTGAACAACCTCGGCGTAGTCGGCACCCCGACGCTACTGTTGGTCGATAATAACGGCTCGGTGGTCAACGCGTGGAGGGGGAGGCTCGACAGCAACCGGGAGCGCGAAGTGCTGGAGCGCCTGCAGTGAGTAGCATGCGCGCACATCTGATCGGAGCCCGTGGGGCGGAAGACGCTTGCCGCCCGCCTGCCTTAAGGCGGCGCGCGCGGCGGGCGCGCGCCGCCGCCCTCCTCGCCCTCCTCTGCCCCCTCTGCGCGCTCGCGCCGGCGCGCCCTCACGCGCAGGAGAATCCGAAGCGCGGCGAGTTCGGATCGAGCCTCGGGCGGCTCAGGTGGGATCCGCTGAAGAAGGCGAGCGTGGAGACGGGCGCGGCCGCCGCCGCCGCGGGGGCAGGCGAGGCCGGCGAGGACGAAGTCGTGCGCGTCCAGAGCACGCTCGTGACGACCGATGTGCTCGTGCTCGACAAAGACGGCCGGGCGGTTCGCGGCCTGACGCGGGACGACTTCGTCGTCACCGAAGAGGGCCGGCCGCAGCCGCTCACAACCTTCGCCACCGGCGACGACGCCCGGCGCCCGCGCTCGGTCGTCCTCGTCATCGACTACAGCGGCAGCCAGCTCCCTTACCTGAACACCAGCATCGAGGCTGCGAAGGTCCTGGTCGACCAGCTCCACCCGGCCGATAGTATGGCCATCGTCACCGACGACGTTTCGCTGCTCGCGGACTTCACGCGGGACAAGGCGAGGCTCAAGGAGGCACTCGACTCGCTGGTGAAACGGGCCGACGACGACCGCCGCTTCGGCGCGAGCCGCCAGTACAGCGCGCTGATGGCCGTGCTGAGAGAGTTGGTCGTCGGGCGCGAGAGGCCCATCGTCATCTTCCAGACCGACGGCGACGAGTTCCCGTTCCTCCGACCGCTCGCGCCCGACACGCCCGGGGGCATTAAGTCGAGGGCCGTCGAGTTCGGGCTCGCCGACGTGATCGCCGCCGCGGAGCGCGCGCACGCCACCGTCTACAACATCGTGCCGGGGCTGCGGCTCTTCGGGCTGCCGCCCGACGCGCAGATCGAGCGGGCCAAGGCTTCCTTAAAAGACCAGTTCACGCCTGCGCGCCCGGCCCCTCTCGCGCAGGCGCCTGTCAGCAGGGGGGTACCCGCCGCGTGGTTCAACGAGTACGTCGAGCGACTACTCAAGGCGCAGACCGCGCTTGAGGGGCTGTCCAAGCTGACGGGCGGCTGGACGGAGTTCCTCGAAGAGCCGGGGCAGGCCGCGCAGGTCTACGCGCGCATCCTGTCCGACGTTAACAACAGGTACGTGCTCGGCTTCCAGCCGACCGACAAGGCGCACGACGGCCGCCGCCACAGGGTCGGCATAGAGGTGCGCGGCCACCCCGAGTACACCGTCTGGGGGCGCAAGTCTTACTACGCGCCGGGGCGCTGAACGGGCCCGCGCGCGCCCCTTCCCGTCGTGCGGAATGAGGTGTGTATGCGGCAGCGATTTCGCGGCAACGTGACGAAGAGACTCGCGCCGCTCGCGCGAGCGGCGCTCATCGTCATCGCTTCGGCGGGCGTGGCGCTCGCGCAGGGCGCGGCGAGGGCTCAGCGGCAGGGCGCGGGCGCCGTCGCCGGTCGGGTCACCGTCGACGGCGAGCCCGCCCGCGGCCTGAGAGTCGTACTGGCCCCGGCCAGCAACAGCGCGCCCGCGGGCCAGTCCGACCCCGGCCTCCAAACGCAGACGGACGACGCCGGCAACTTCAGGCTCGCGGGCGTGCCCGCTGGCACGTTCACGCTGGGCGCCGCGTCGGGCGCGTACATCTTGCAAGACGACGGCCGCGCGGGTGCGGGAAAGACCGTGACCGTCGGCGAGGGCCAGGAGGTCAAGGACGTTGAGCTGGCGCTGAGGCGCGGCGGCGTGATTACAGGCCGGCTGACGGACGCGGAAGGGCGCCCGCTTGTCGGCGTGGTGGTCTCCTTGCAGGCGGTTGACGAGAGCGGGAACCGGCGCCCCGTCGCGTTGACGAACCAGCCCTCGGACAGCGACGACCGCGGCGTCTACAGGCTCTACGGGCTGCCGGCCGGCCGCTACGTCGTCGCGCTCGGCCCCGCGAACGTCACCCCGCGCGGGTCGGCCGGCGCGGGCGGCTCGCGCGCTTTCTACACGCCGGTTTACTACCCGGGCGTCACGGACGAGTCGCGGGCCAAGGTCGTCGAGGTGGGGCTCGGCTCCGAAGTGACCGACGTTGACATTTCGCGCGGCAGGCGCGCCGAGGGCCACTCGGTCGCCGGGCGCGTCGTAGACGGCGAGACGGGCGCGCCGCTGCCGGGCGTTGAGGTCGGCTACGCTGACGCGTCCAGGCCGTTTCTGCCGAGCCGTGGGGCCGGGATTCGCACGGACGCGGCCGGCGAGTTCCGCGTCGAGAACGTGCCGCCCGGCCGGCACGTCGCCTACGCCGTCACGGGCCCGGCGGGCGACTCCTACAGCGAGGCCGCGCCGTTCGAGGTCTCGGGCGACGACGTGCGGGGGCTCCAGATCGTCGTGCGGCGCGGCACCACCGTGAGCGGCGTCGCCGTGGTCGAAGGAGTCGGCGACCCGGCCGTGCTGGCGAAGCTCACGGGCGTCACTGTCTCCGCGACGAAGGTCGGCGACCCGGGCGCACTCGCGGGCGCGCGCGCGACGCTCGGCCCCGACGGACGCTTTCGACTGACGGGCGTGCCGCCCGGAAGGATCGGCCTCGTCGTGAGCGCCTACCCGTCACGCGATTTCACACTGAGCCGCGTCGAGCGGGGCGGCGTCGCGCAGCCGTCCGGCGTGCTACAGGTGGCGGCCGGCGAGCAGTTGAACGACGTGAAGCTCGTCCTCTCCTACGGCAGGGGCAACGTCGCCGGGCAGGTGAGGCTGCAGAACGGCACGCTGCCGGAGGGCACGCGCGTCACAGTCAACGTCGTGCGCCCCAACATGCCCGGCCGCCTCTTCGGCACCGCGCAGGCCGACCCCGACGGGCGCTTCGTCATCACGAACGTCCCGGCCGGCAGCTACGAACTCCTCGTCCGCACCTCGGCGCCCACGCGCCTGACGGTGAGGAAGCCGATCACGGTCGTCAACGGGAGAGACACCGAGGCCGCCGTCGTCATAGACATGGCGCAGCAGCAGAAGCAGGCACAGCCATGACGCGTTCAGCTAACAACTACGGGCGCGCGCTCTGCGCGACGCTTCTCGTGCTGCTGGCGGCCGTCGCTGCGACGCCGCGGCAGCAGGCCAGTTCGCAGGCGCCCGAGCCCGCGCCGCGGTCTGGCGACCCCGCCCGCCGCGCGGGCTCGATCAGCGGCCGCGTCACGGCCGACGGGGGTCAGCCGCTCGAAGGCGCGACGGTCTACGTCAGGCGCGGAGGCGCCTCCGCGCCGCCGCGCACGGCGACGACTGACGAGGACGGCCGCTTCACCGTCGAAGACCTCGCGGAAGGGGCCTACACAGTCGCGGCGTCCGCGCGCGGCTACTTCACACCCGACGCGCCCGCCGGCGGCGGGGGTGCGGGGACGTACCGGCCGGGCGAGACGGTCAGCCTCGTGCTCGCCAGAGGCGGGGTCATCACTGGGAAGGTCCTGGACGCGCGCGGCGAGCCGGTGGTCGGCTTGACCGTGCGCGCCATACGGACGCGCGACCCCGAGGGCGCGACCGAGCCGTCCGGCTCGGAGGTTTCGCGGCAGACGGACGACCGGGGCGTCTACAGACTCTTCGGCCTGAAGCCCGGCACTTACATCGTCGCGGCCGGCGGCGGCCGGCAGGCGTCGCCGAGAGACCCTTACAGGAACGCGGCCCTCAGCTACTACCCTTCTGAGACGAGGGACACGGCCGCCGAGGTCAAGGTCGCGGCGGGCCTGGAGACGAACGCCGTAGACATACGTTTCCGCGGCGGCAGCGGACACACGGTGAGCGGCGTTGTCGCCGGCCTGCCCGCCGGCCACCACGCGCCCGTCACGCTGGCGCTCGTCAATTCCGGCTTCAACACGGCGGTGGCCTCCGCGACGGCCGCGCCGAACGGCGACCGGGCCGGCTTCACTTTCAACGGCATCGGTGACGGCGAATACGAACTGCTCGCGCGCAGCGTTGACCGGTTGGGCGTCGGCCTCATGACGGCGACTCAGCACGTCTCCGTGAAGGGCGGGAACGTCGAAGGCTTGCGCGTCACGCTCGCGCCGCTCGGGGCAATCGCCGGCCGAGTCAGAATCGAGCGAATCGAGCCGCCCGCCGCCGCCACCGGCTCGGACGCGGCGGCGTGCGGGGCCGCGTCCGAGCCGGCGATGAGCGACATCCTCTTCACCGCGCGACAGGCCGGGGGCGCGCGAGAGCAGACGACGGGCAGGGCGGTGACGGCCGGCCTCATCCAGAGTTCGCCGGACGAGAAGGGCGAGTTCGCGCTGCCCAACCTCCCCGCAGGCTCCTACCGCGTCGAGGCACGTCCGCCGGGCGACGGCTGGTACGTCAAGGCGATGACGTTGCAGCCCACCCCCCCGGACTCGCGCGCGCACGCCCCGGCGAAGGCGCTTGACGCCGGGCGCGAGGGCGTCGCGCTCAAATCGGGCGAGCGCGTCAGCGGCCTGACGGTGACTTTCGCTTACGGCGCCGCGTCGCTCCGGGGGCAGGTCGCGCCGGAGGCGAGGGCGGGTCTGAACGCGCGCGCGCGCCTCCACCTCGTGCCGGCAGAGGCAGGGGCCTCTGACGACGTGCTGCGCTACGCCGAAGCAACGGTCGAGGACGACGGCTCGTTTGCCGTCAAGAATGTCGCGCCCGGGCACTATCTGGTCGTGATAGAGCCCGGAGCGGCCGACGCCCGGCACGGCCTGCCCGCGGCCTGGGACCCCGCGCGCCGCGCCAAACTCCGGAGCGACGCGGCCGCCGCACAGACCGCCGTCGAGCTTCGCCCCTGTCAGCAGGCGACGGGCTTCACCGTCCCTTCCGCCGCGACGCCGGCGCGCCCCGCGGCGAACTGACTCCCCGCGCGCCGCGGCTGCGTCAGACGCGAGACATTAAAACCATGTCGGGACTGGAACAGACGTTAGTTGTTGCTGACGGCCGAGACTCCGCGGAAACGTCCGCGCGGGGCCTCGCCGCCTGGGCGGCTCTCTTCGCGGTGCTGGCGCTCGGGGCCGCGCGCGACGCATCGCTTCTTTGGGGCTCGCCGCTCGCCGTGGGCGTGGACGGCTACTACTACGTCTTGCAGGTAACGCAGATCACGAAGACCGGGCGACTCTTCTTCCCGACGCGGACGCCGCTGATGCTCTACGCGCTAGCGGGCATCGCGGGCGTCTCGGGCGGCCCCGTAGCCGCCGTCAAGCTCGCTGGCGTGCTGCTGCACGCACTGCTCTGCGCGGGGGTGGCGGCGCTCGTCCGGCGCGCGCTCCGTAGCCCTTGGCTCGGCGTCCTCGCCGCGACGCTCACGGCCTTCTCGGGGCTGCACCTCTTCATGGTCTCGGAGTTCATCAACAACCTCGGCGCGCTGACCGCCCTCGTCTGGTCCGGCTACTTCGCGCTCAGGCGGAGGCAGACGCGCTCCGCGCGCTGCGCCGTCGCCGCGGCGACACTCTTCGCGCTCGCGGTCGTGACACACCGCTCCGCCCTGCCGCTGACGCTGGCCGCGCTCGCCTCGTACCTGCTCTTCCGCTGGTTCGCCGCCCGCGCCGAGCGCGGCAGGTTCAACTGGTACGCGTTGGCCCTCGCCCCCTTCGCCTATGTCGTACCCGCGCTGCTCGCGGCGCAGCGGCTCGTGCGTCTGCCCGCCTGGCTCGCGGAAGGAGTCTCGGCGCGCCCGCGCTCGATGTTTACCGAATGGTTCCTCGCGGACGGGATTCTTCTGCTGCTCGCGGCGGCGGCCGCGCTGCTCCTGTTAATCAAGCGGCGCGACTCCGGCGTAGACTCGGCCGGCGTCAACCTCGTCGGCGCGGCGACGGCCTTCGCCGCCTTAGTCACCTTCAACCCGTTCCTGTTCTCGCCCGGCGGCGTGTCGAGTTCGGCGGGGAGGCTGCGGGTCGTCGCCTACGTTCAGGCGGCGCTGCTCGTGCCCGGCGTGGTCTGGCTGATCCGTCGCTCGCGCCCCGCCCTCGTGCCTTACGCGCTGGCGGCGTTGCTGCCGCTCCTGCTCCTCAGCGCGCAGGTTCGCGAGCCGACCGGTTTGCGCGAAGAGTTCCTCGCGAGGCGCGAGGGTCTGATCCGCGGCTTGAAGTCCCGCGCGCACGAGTTGGGTGCGGGGGCGGTCGTCGTCGCCGGCCACGGCGACCAGTTCGTCGTCACGGCCGCGACGGGCATCGCCGCCGAGCAGCAGCCGCCGGAGCAAAACGCGGCGCGCCCCGTCTACTGGCTCCTCGACTACAAGGAGCCGAGTGAACCTCTTCCAGGCGCGGTCGCCATATCGTCCGAGGGCACGTCCGGCACGATACTCCTCGACGACAGGCTTCTCAGGCAATACCTTGAAGGCGATGACGAACCCGCGAGGCGGCGACTGCTCGGCGGCAACCCGCACCTCGCAAAGTTCTATCACCTGTATTACTCGCGCCGCGCCGCCCCGCGCCGCCCCGCGCCGCCCTCGCCCGCCCCGTAACCTTCTGCCATGACTCACGGCTCTATTCCGCAGAAGAAACGTCCCTTCGTGCGCCCGGGACGCGCCGCGGCGGCGCTCGCGCTCCTCCTCATCGCCGCGGGGCTCTTCTTCGGCGTCTCGTATGCCAACACGATCAGGCCGGCCGGCGTCGTCATACACCACTCCGCACTCCCGCCCACGCCCGGCGGCCGCCCCGCTGACCTCGCGACCATCGAGCGAATCCACCGCGAGCGCGGCTTCGGCGCGTTCTACTGGGGGCGTTCCTACCACGTGGGCTACCACTACATCATTCTCCCTGACGGCACGGTGCAGGCGGGCCGCCCCGAGCACTGCCGGGGCGCGCACGCGACCGGCTTCAACTCTTACATAGGCATCTGCCTGATAGGCGATTTCAGCTCGCGCGAGAACCCGTCTGGCGCTCTCGGGGCCGTCGAGCCGACCTACGCGCAGATGCGCTCGCTCATCGAACTCACGAACCGGCTGCGCGCGCAGTACGACATCCCGCTCGGCAACGTCATACAGCACCACGACGTGAACCCCAACACCGAGTGCCCCGGAGACCACTTCCCATTCACCCAGTTCATCG
>DASVWB010000188.1:0-2987 GCA_036389815.1 Pyrinomonadaceae bacterium
CTGCCCGGCATCGCCGGCATCATCCTCGGCATCGGCATGGCCGTGGACTCGAACGTGCTCATCTTCGAGCGCATCCGCGAGGAGCTGGCGACGGGCAAGACCGTCGCCTCGGCCATCGACGCCGGCTTCGACCGCGCCTTCGTCACCATCATCGACACGCACGTGACGACGATCATCTCGTCGCTCTTCCTGTTCGTCTTCGGCACGGGGCCCATCCGCGGCTTCGCCGTCACGCTCGTGCTCGGGCTGCTCGCAAACCTGTTCACGGCGGTCTACGTCTCGCGCACCATCTTCATGTGGGAGCTGTCGCGCAAGCAGGGGCGCATGGAGACGCTCAGCATCTAAGGGCAGTGAATGGTGAATGGTGAATAGTAAATAGAGACTGCTTTCCACCATTCACCATTCACCATTCACCATTCACTAAACGCCATGTTTCAGATACTGCACAACGTAAACCTCGACTGGCTGAAGTACCGGAAGGTCTTCATCGTCCTCTCGACGGCCATCATGCTGGCGGGGCTGGCCTCGGCGCTCGCGCGCCACGCCGTGCCGGGCGACACCGACGCCTTCAACCTCGGCATCGACTTCAAGGGCGGCACGGTCGTCACCGCCGACTTCAGGGAGCGCCCGGCGGCCGAGGCCATCCGCGACGCCGTCGCCGCCCAGGGCATCCCCGACCCGATCATCCAGCCCGTGACCGACAAGCCGGGCGAGGTGCTCATCCGCCTGCCGCAGATCGAGACCACCAAAGAGATCGAGGAGCAGGGCAAGACGCAGGTCGACATCGGGCGCGAGAAGGTGGCCGCCGCGCTCAAGACGCTCACGGGCGGCGTGCAGGTCGACCCGACGCAGGGCTTCCCCGGCGAGGGCAACGCCTTCCGCATCATCGGCACGGACGCCGTCGGCGCCGTCGCGGGCGCCGCGCTCCGCAACCAGGCGGTCGCCGTCACGCTGCTCGCGCTCGTCGGCATCCTGCTCTACATCGCCTTCCGCTTCGAGTGGACGTACGGCGCGGCCGCCGTCATCGCCGTCTTCCACGACGTGCTCGTCACGCTCGGCTTCTTCTCCATCTTCCAGTTCGAGGTCAACCTGACGGTCATCGCCGCGCTCCTCACGCTCGTCGGCTTCTCGGTCAACGACACCATCGTCATCTTCGACCGCATCCGCGAGAACCTCCGGATGCACCGGCGCTCGAACCTCTACGACCTGACGAACGACTCGATCAACCAGACGCTCTCGCGCACCATCATCACCTCGGGGCTCGTCTTCCTCTCGGTGCTGGCGATGGTCGTCTTCGGCGGGCAGGTGCTGCGCGGCTTCTCGGTGGCGCTCCTGATCGGCATCATCTTCGGCACCTACTCGTCGGTCGCCATCGCCAGCCCCATCATGGTCTGGTGGGAGCAGCGCCTCACGGCCGGACGCGCCTCGGCCCCGCCCGCGGGCGCGCGCGGCGGCGGCGGAGGCCAGCCCCGGCGTCAGGCCGCGGGCACGCGCGACGCCAAGGCCAGCAGCGCCGCCGCGCGCTACAGGCGAGTCGTTTAAACCCGCGGCGGCCGGCCGCGCGCCGTGCGAACCCGAAGGGGGGGCACGCCGCCGCGGCCGGCCGTTTTCGCGTTCTGCCGGGGGAGAAAATTAAGTGAACCCGCGCGGGCGTGTGGTGTCTAAATAATTGAACGGGAAGAGTCGCGCGCGCGGCCGGCGTCGGCCCATTTTGCGCTTGACTTCGCCGCGGATTGCGACATAGACTGAGCGCGTTGCTGGCCAATCGAATATTTTAAGAACGCGCCCGTCCTGCCGGCAGTGTGGGGCGGACGTTTGGTCGTGAACGGTTGCGTTCGTGCGGCCGGCAAGGTTCGTTTCATTCCCCGTCTGGCGGGCGCGCGAGAAGGAGGGGCGGCGCGGGCGAGTGCCCGTCGTGCCCCGCGAGCGCGCCGGGCCGTTCCCGTAGTCCCCTAAGGCAAAAAGCGGTCGGTAGTGCGGCGTTTTTTGAAAGAAATCGTCTCAGAATCACAACTCTATTATGAGAGTCATGTGGTTAACTTGATTCGAAACCCCTGATCCACCTGGCACCGGAAGAGGGAGGACACAAGAGATGTTCGACACGCTGGTTGAGTCCGGCTCGCACTCAGGCGACCTCGCGAGGAAGGGCTCTTTTTTCCTGGGCACGATGGTGCTCTACGGGGTCGTGCTCACGGCCGTCGCCGTGCTCAGCATCTACCTGTACAACGACTCCATTCCGGACCCGAGCCTTGAGCTGCTGACGCTGGTCGCGCCCGTCCCGATGCAGCAGGACGACACGCCCAAGGCGCAGGATGAGCCGAAGCCCGCGGCCAAGGCCGAGCCGACGGTCGCCATGGTGAAGGACATGGCCGTCATCGCGCCCGTCACCAAGACCAACGAGGTGGCGCCGCCGACCGCCAAGGTCGTGCCGACCAACAAGTCGCTGGCCGTGATGGTCGGCGACCGCGACGTCGGCGACGTCAACGCCGTCCCGACCGGCCCCGTGGGCGTGGTCGGCGGCACGGGCGGCGGCGGCGGCGGCACGGGCGGCGCGCCGAAGGTCGAGGTGAGCGACGAGCCCCCGCCGCCCCCGCCGGCCCCGAAGCCGGAGCCGACCCCGCCGCCCAAGCCGAAGACGATAGTCTCGGGCGGCGTGCTCAACGGCAAGGCCGTCTCGAAGCCGCAGCCCGCCTACCCGCCCATCGCGAAGGCCGCGCGCGCCTCGGGGACGGTGACCGTGCAGATCGTGGTCGACGAGTCGGGGCGCGTCATCTCGGCCTCGGCCGTCTCGGGGCACCCGCTGCTGCAGCAGGCGGCGGTGGCGGCGGCGCGCCAGGCGCGCTTCTCGCCGACGCTGCTCTCGGGGCAGCCGGTGAAGGTCTCGGGCGTCATCACTTACAACTTCGTGCTTCAGTAAGACGGGGCGCGGGGCGCGACCCTCGCGCGCACCGCCGCGCCCGGCCCCGCAAGGGGCCGGGCGCGGCGCG
>DASVWB010000189.1:0-26050 GCA_036389815.1 Pyrinomonadaceae bacterium
CCGAAGAACTCGACGCGCGCGACCAGGTACGGGTCGCCGCGCTCGACGTACTCCTCGACGCGGTAGCGCGCCACCCCCACCGTCAGGATGTTCGAGCGCCCGTCGGGAAGCTGTTGCGCCTCGACCACCTCGGTCGCGCAGCCGACGTGCCCCGCGGGCGGGCGCTCGCCCGCGCCCGAGTCCGCGTATGAGAGGCCGAAGAGGTTGTTGCCGGCGCGCACGTCGGCCAGCATGCGCCGGTACCGCTCCTCGAAGATGTGGAGCGGCAGGGGCACGCCCGGGAAGAGCACGAGCGGCAGCGGGAAGACCGGCAGCTCCCTCACGCCGCGCACTTTGTCGAGGGCGTCGGACATTGGTCTGTAAAGTCAGGAGTCCGGAGTCTGGAGTCAGGAGTCTGAAGTCCGGAGTCAAAGCAGCATGAGAGCCGGCCTGCCGTGCCTCCGGACTTCAGACTCCAGACTCCAGACTCTTTTCCGCGCTGCGTTCGAGCGCGCCGAGCGCCGAGGGGGAGGGCGCTTCGGGCGCGGCCGCCGCCGCCGACTGCGCGCGCGGCTCGACCTTCTGCTCGATGAGTTCGAGTATCGCTTCGGGGGGCTCGTCGCCGAGCGCGCGGCGCTTGGCTTCGAGGACGAGTTCGGCCATCTCGCGCGCGCGGTCGCGGAAGCGGTTGTCGCGCGCGATGAGGTCTTCGACGATCCGGCGCTCGCGGTGCGCGCGAGAGGTGTCGGCGTCGAGCCCGGCGGCGACGGCGTACTCGACCGGCACGCTCTGGTTCTTGAGCATGACGTGGAGCGCGCCGGTCTTCTCCAGAGCCTCCTCGCGCATCCGCCGCATGTCGAGCAGCGAGTTCTTGAAGCCGAGGTGGCCGCGCAGGTTTATTTCGACGATGGGCGCGGGCTCGCCGGACTCGGGGTCGTGCGGCCGGGCTTCGAGTTCGACCTTGTCCATGACGCGGTCGTGAACGGCCTGCTGGTCTTCCGCGCCGGAGACATCAACGGTCAGGCGTTGGAAGGGGCGCTGCACGTAGTCGTTGATGAAAGACGCGCTGACATTCTTCCCTTCGTCCACCTCGACGAGGTAGAGGCCGCGCTCCTCGCGGTACTCGTCTATCGAGCAGGCTTCGAGCGAGCCGGGGTTGAAGGCCCAGTTCTCCAGCTCGAAGCGCTTGTGCGTGTGGCCGAGCGCGACGTAGTCCACCAGCGAGCGCAGCTCCTTCAGCCGCTCGACCGAGAGAGCCGGGATGGGGCGGTTGAGCTGCCCCTCGACGTCTGTGTGGAGCAGCAGGATGTGGAAGAGTCCCTCGCCGCGCGCGGCGCGCAGAGACTCGGCGAGCATCGGCATCGCGGCGTTCGCCGAGGTGCCGTACCAGTGCGTGCCGAAGATGCGCGCGCCCTTGATGTCGATGTAAGAGCCGGCCTTCGCGTCATCGTCCCACGGCACCATCTGCCACGGCAGCGCGTTCTCCCCCGCGGACTCCTCGGCGCGCGCCGGCTCCAGCAGGATGAAGAAGCCGGCCTGCGAGAAGGAGCGCATCCAACTGTAGTCGGAGACGGCGTCGCGGCGGTCGTGGTTGCCCTCGATGGCGACGACGGGGATGCCCGCGTCCCTCAAAAGCTGGAGGCCGGCGAGCGCGTGGTTCATCGTCTGCGGGTCGATGTTGCGCCGGTCGAAGAAGTCGCCCGCGATGAGCACGAAGTCCACCTCGGCGGGCAGCGCGTGGTTCACGATCACGTCGTGCCAGCTCCGGAAGAAGTCCTTCGTCCGCTCTTCGAGGTTGTAGCGCCGGCAGCCCAGGTGGACGTCCGACATGTGTAAAAACTTAATCATCTGATACGGCTTGCCCTTTAAATTTCCGATACGGAAACTCTTAAAAGTCGCTGTTTGTAAGCCGCATTATAGCAGAAAGGGGGCGCGCGCCGTGCGCCCCCGCCGCCTCGCTCAAGCCCTTCCCCTACGCTTCGCGTTTGTCGGAAGACCTGAACCCGGGCGACCAGAACTTCTTCTCGAAGAAGTCGCGCCAGTGGTCGCCCTCGACGGCGAGCTTCAGCCAGTAGCTGTAGCGCCGCGGCTCCTCGCGCAGCCCGCGCCGCAGCTCGTGCATGCCGACCCAGCGCCAGTCCTCTACCTCAGAAGGGTCGGGCGCCGGGTCGCCGTCGTGCACGCCGACGAAGACGTGGTCGTACTCGTGCTCGACGAGCGCGCCGTCCAGCTCGGCGCGGTAGACGAACTCGAAGGCGCGGCGCAGCCCGCAGTCGAGCCCCATCTCCTCGCGCAGCCGCCGCCGCGCCGCGCGCGCCGTCGCCTCGCCCGGCCGCGGGTGGCCGCACGCCGTGTTCGACCAGAGCCCCCCGGAGTGGTACTTCCCGGCCGCGCGCTTCTGGAGCAGGAGGCGGCCGCGCGTGTCGAAGACGAAGACCGAGAAGGCCCTGTGCAGCGCGCCCGCGCGGTGGACCTCCAGCTTGTCGCCCGTGCCCAGCGCGCGGTCGTGCGCGTCAACGAGTATCAGTCTCTCCGCCGTCATGAATCCTTTCACGTCCCTTCGCGCCGGACGGACGGCCCGGCGACTCGCCCCGCGCGCCCACGCCCCCTCCTCCGCACGGCCGGCGCGCGCCCCCTTAAACCCCGCCTCCCTCATCTTCCTACCCGCGCGGTAAAACTCCAAGACCGCGAAGACGCGCCCCGCCCGAGACTGTTTTTACATTCGCCGCTTTTGAACGTTTTGAACGTTTTAGAATGGATGTCGAAATCTGTCAAGCTGTGACTTCACTTCGTATCATCTTTCTTTCGGGCGAATTGAGCGTTTCCTTCTTTACACGATAGTCCGACTCTGTTAGTGTGCGGTTTGGTCGTTTCGGAGGAAGATGAACAGGACTGCCAGAGGCAGAAGAATGACCAGTAAGGAGGTCGCGCGCGCGCTCGGCGTGAGCGAGGCGTCGGTCAAGCGCTGGGCCGACGGCGGGCTGCTCCCGATGGAACGCACCGCGGGCGGGCACAGGCGGTTCCGCCCGGAGGACGTGGCGGCCGTCCGCCGCTCGGGGCTGGGCCGGGACGACTCGCCGCTCCTCAAGAAGAGGCGCGCGCAAAGGCCCCCCGCGCTCCCCGCGGCCGGGGCCGAACTCGGCCCCGAAGAGGAGGGCGCGCTCGCCGAAGAGACTTTTCGCGCGCTCACGGGCGGGCACGACGAAGAGCTTTCGGCGATGCTCGTGGGCCTGCACCTGCGCGGGCGGAGCGTCGCCTTCATCGCGGACAGTTTTCTGTGCGCCGCGATGCGCCGCGTCGGCGACCTCTGGCACGCGGGCGAGCTGTCGGTCGCCGGCGAGCACGTGGCGACGCGCACGGCCTCGGTCGCGCTCGAAAGGCTGCGGGCGGCCCTCGGCGCGCCCGCGGGGGGCGGGGCGCGGGCGCTCTGTTGCAGCGTCGAAGACGACTTCCACGAACTCCCGCTGCGGCTCGCCGCGCTCACGCTCGAAGCGTCGGGGCTGGAGGTCTTCAACCTCGGCCCCAGCACGCCCTTCTCGGCGCTGGCCGAGGCGGTCGAGAGGTTCCGGCCCGAGCTGGTCTGCGTCTCCGCGACCGTGCTCGCGGGGCTCGACCGCGCGGCGCGCGAGTACGCGGAGTTTCACAGGGCGGCCGGGCGCGCGGGCGCCGCGGTCGTGCTGGGCGGGGCGGGCTTCGCCGGCGAGGGCGTGCGCAGGCGCCTGCCCGCGGACCTCCACGCGGAGAGCTTCCGCCGGCTGGAAGGGTTCGCCGGCGCGCTGGCGGCGGACGGGCTGATTCAACAGGGGGAGAATTAAAGATGTCGGAACAGACGGCGCGGAGGTTCGTCGAGGCGCTCGGCAGGCTCGAAGCCGGCCGGGAGCTGGAGCCCATCGTCGGGCTCTTCAGTGAGGACTGCGAGGTCGGGAACGTCGTCTCGCCGGAGAAGTTTCGCGGCCGCGAAGGCGCGCGCGAGTTCTGGGGCGCGAAGTACCGCGACACCTTCGGCGAGGTGCGCTCCGCCTTCCGCAACGTCTCGGCTACCGAGGGCGGCGCCGTGCTCGAATGGACGACCGAGGGGACTGCGAACGACGGGACGCCCGTCAGCTACGACGGCGTCAGCATCCTCGAAATTGACGGCGGGCTCATCAGGCGCTTCCGCGCCTACTTCGACGCCGGCAGCCTCGGGCGTCAACTGGCGGGCAAGGCGCGCGTTTAGGGTCGGAGGGGCGGAGGCGGGGGAGGCCCGGAAGGTGAGGTCTTCCGGTAAAAAAATAAAGCCCCCGCGACTCTGGGCAGGAGTCTATTTGGAAACGGGGGCTTTGCGGCCGCGCAAGGCAGAAGGGATGCCTTAACGCGCGGACGCTTCACGGCCACTCGGTGTTGGGGTAGGCGAGGGCCGATGCTTAAAGCTCAAAGAGCATTATTGCCTGCGAGGCAGGGCGAAAATGAAGCGCCCTGTCGTTCCAACGGCGGCCCGCTTGCCGGCCGCCTGCCGGGGTGAAACTCCCCGTGAGGTCTTTATCAAACCCCCGGGCTCAGGCCGCGGCCAGCCGGCGCGCGAGCGCCGTGCGGCGGACGGTGGCGAGCAGGCGCTCGACGTCGAGCGGCTTGTCGAAGAAGCCGTCCGCGCCGCGGCGGATGCACTCGCGCCGCATCTCGCCCGAGGGGTCGGAGCTGGCCACGAAGACCTTCGACGCGGGCAGGTGGCTCTTGACGTAGTCGAGTATCCTGAGCCCCGTGTCCGGCGCGTCCAGAGTCGGCGGCAGGTGCAGGTCGAGGATGGCGACGTCCGGCTCGTAGATAGTCGCGCGGCGGATGGCCGACGACAGCCCGTTGGCCGTCATCACCTCGAACTCGTCACACAGCGTCCAGAAGAGCTGCTGCGTGATCGCCACGTCGTCGTCAACTATGAGAACTTTCGGCTTCGTCATCGTCTTCTTCCCCGTCATTCACCAAAATGGCTCCGGCGATGTCTCGCGTATTCATCTACGTCCATCACCCTTCCGGCGGATGCCAGGTCTAAAAGCCCCCTCGACCGGCGTGGCCAATCGCAACGCCCATGCCACCGCCGCGGGATTACAAAATCCCGCGGAAAACGCGGCCGCCGGCCGTAGCCGACATTCCGGCATGTAGACACCAGTGGACAGGCAGGCGGCTCAATGTGTGCACAAGTGAGAACAGCACCCGGCGGGGGAGGCAGGGGTAAAAAGGCAAAAGGCGAAAGTAAGCGGGGGATAAAAGCGGCGCCCCCGTCATCCGTTGACGACGAAAGGCAGGCCGTCCCCCCTCTTCACTTTCGCCTTTTGCCTTTTTACCCCTGCCTTCTTCAAACCCCCGTGATGGCGAGTTCGCTGATGAGGCGGTGGAGGTAGGAGCGGCTGATGCCGAGGCGGCGGGCGGCGGCGACGCGGTTGCCGCCCTCGGCCTGGAGCGCCGAGATGACCATGCGCCGCCTGAGCGCCACCGTCGCCCCTTCGAGCGTCGTCTCGTCGCACGGCGAGGCGGCGCCGCCGACGGCGGCCGCGCCCGCGGGCGCCGCGCGCAGCATCTTCTCCGGCAGGAACTCAAGCCCCAGCCGCCCGCCCTTCGTCAGCAGGACGAGCCGCTCGACGATGTTCTCAAGCTCGCGGACGTTCCCCGGCCAGTCGTACTCCTGTAGCGCCTCGACGAGCGCGGGCTCAAGCTCGGGCAGCGTGCGCTCGTGCTTCTCGGCGGCCTTGGCGGCGAAGTGCGCGGCGAGCACGGGCACGTCCTCGCGCCGCTCCCTGAGCGCCGGCATGTGGAGCGGCACGACGTTGAGGCGGAAGAAGAGGTCTTCGCGGAAGCGCCCCTCCTTGACCTCCTGTTCGAGGTCGCGGTTCGAGGCGGCGACGAGGCGGATGTTGATCTTGACGGGCTGGTTGCTCCCGACGCGCTCGATGACGCGCTCTTGGAGGACGCGCAGGAGCTTGACCTGGACGGCGGGTTGCAGCTCGCCCACCTCGTCGAGGAAGAGCGTGCCGCCGTCGGCGAGGCCGAAGCGGCCGACGCGGTCGGCCTTCGCGTCGGTGAAGGCGCCCTTGACGTGGCCGAACAGCTCCGACTCGATGAGCGACTCGGGCAGCGCCGCGCAACTGACGGCGACGAAGGGGCGGTCGCGGCGCGCGCTCTCCTCGTGGATGGCGCGCGCGAGCACCTCCTTGCCCGTGCCGTTCTCGCCCGAGATGAGGACGGTGGCCGAGGTGTCGGCGACGGCTCGCGCCTGCTTGAGCGTGCGTTCGAGCGCGGCGCTCGTGCCGACGAAGCGGCCGAAGCCGCGCATCGCCTTCAGCTCCGAGCGCAGCTTCAGGACTTCCGTTTCGAGGCAGCGGACGCGCGCGGCCTGCGCGACGATGTGCGAGACCTCCTCCTCGTCGAAGGGCTTCTCGAAGAAGCCGTAGGCGCCGCGGCGCACGGCTTCGAGCGCGGCCTGCTTGCTGTCGCTGCCCGTGATGACGACGACGGGGACGGACGGCCGCTCGCCGCGCGCGGCCTCGACGACGGCCAGCCCCTCCTCGATGCCTTCGAGGTCGGGCGGCAGGTGGAGGTCGCAGATGACCACGTCCACGCGCTCGCTCTGGAGGAGGTCTACGGCGTCGGCGCGCGTCTCGGCTTCGAGCACGCGGTGGCGCTCGACGAGCGCCCAGTGGAGCTGCCTGCGCAGCAGGCGGTCGTCGTCCACGACCAGCACCGTAGTCTTCTGTTCCGCCTGTTCGGTCATGGGCTCGGGGGGTTCGGGAACGATGCATCCGGGGCGACGAACTATGAACCGGAAGAAGAGAGGCTTCCCGTTTTCAAGTCCGGCGTTCGGCGTTCATAGCTCGTCGCGGCGCGGCCTGCGCGCGTCCGCGGCACGGTCGAAGTTATCGGTCTGGAAGAGCTGAAGGGTTTATCGGGACGAGCCGGGCGGCGCGCTCTCGGCCGCGGCCGCCGCCTTCAACGGCCGCTCGCGCCTCTCGCCCGAATGAAACAGGCGGGATGGTAACACGACGCGAAAGCGCGTGCCAGCCCCGGGGGCCGACTGCACTTCGAGACGGCCGCCGTGCGCCTCGACGACCTCCTTGCAGGTGAAGAGCCCGAGGCCGATGCCCTTGTTCTTCGTCGTCGCGAAGGGGCGGAAGAGCTTCCTCCTGACGAACTCCTCCTCCATCCCGACGCCCGTGTCGGCGACGCTGAAGAAGACGTATTCGCCCGTCTCGCCGCTCATCTCGCCGGCCTCGACCGTGAGGCGGCCGCCCTTCGCCCCCATCGCCTCCAGGGCGTTGATGACGAGGTTCTCGACGACGTTCTCGATGCGCCCGGGCTCGACCGTGGCGACGAGCCGCTCGGGCAGGCGGGCCTCGACCTCGTTGAGCGGGCGCGTCGGCTCGGCGTTGGTGGCGAGCACGCGGCGGATGACGGGGACGAGGTCGGTCGGGCGCGCGGCGATGCGGTACTCGCCGCTCAGGGACTTCGCCGGCTCGCTCAGGCGCGCGACCGTGCGCTTGAGCTTCTCGGTCGCCTCGCGCAGAGACTCGATGGCGTCGGCGCGGAACTCCTCGCGGTGGAACTGCTTCTCCATGTTAGAGACGAGCATCGAGAGGCCGGCGATGGCGTTCTTCAGGTCGTGCGAGACCATCGCCGAGATGCGCATGAAGGAGGCGAACTGCCGCGACTCGGCCTCGCGCGCGATCATCTCGCGCAGCCGCTCGGTCATCGCGTTGAAGTTCTCGGCCAGCTCGCGCGTCTCGCCGCTGGAGCTGATCTCGATGCGCTGGTCGAGGTCGCCGGCGGCGATGGCCGACGCGCCGCGCGCCACGCGGCCGACGCCGCGCCGGTCGCGCCCGGCGATGAAGGAGAGCAGCCCCAAGCCCCCGAGCCCGGCGGCGACGGCCAGCCCCCCGCCCAGGAGGGCCGCGCGCCTGACGGGCGCGACCGCCCCCGCGTAGTCCTCCGACGCGGCCAGCGAGAGCCCCAGCCCCTCGGCCTGCCGGAAGGCGGTCAGCTCCAGCCCGCCGTCGGGCTCGTCGTAGAAGTCGGCGCCCGCCTCGCCGGCCTTCATCCGCGCGGCGACGCGCTCGAAGTAGGGCATCGCGTTCGACGCGGTCTGGTGGCAGAGCGCCTCGTTGGTGTGGTAGACGACCGTGCCGCCCGTGTTGTCGAGCGCGACGAGGCTGCGGCGCGCCCGCGCGCCCCCCTTCTCGCCTTCGGCCTGCCCCGCATCCCGGACGACCTCGCCCAGCCTGACCTCCGCGACGAGCGCGCCGGCGACGGCGCCGCCCTCCCCCGCGGCCGCGGGCGAGAAGACGGGCGCGGTCAGCCGCACCGCCGCGCCGAAGGACTCGCCGCTCAAGGGCGAGCGCAGGGCGCCGCCGCCGCGCGCCTCCCAGACGCGCTCGTCGTGGCGCCCCTGCCCGGTGAGGAAGTTAGAGGTCTGCCGCTCGAAGCGCTCGCCGTTCCCCGACCTGTTCAGGCGGAAGACGGGCTGCCGCGAAGAGTCGAAGACGGTGAGCGATTGCAGGTATTCGCGCTCGTGGGAGGTGTAGGCGTCGAGGAGTTCCGCGACCGACGCGGACGCGGCCTCGCGCGCGGCGGGGCCGGCGCCGTCGGCCGGCGTGGGCGCGGCGGCCGGGGCGGGCGCGTCGCCCGGCGGGGGCCCCGCGTCGGCGCGCGGGGCGCGCTCGCCGACGTACAGGCGGACGGCGTCGGCGCGCGCCAGCTCCGACAGGAGCGACCCCTGCACGGAGAGGACGTGATCCACGTCGCGCGCCGCGCGGGAGGCGCGCGACGAAGCCCTCTCGCGCAGCAGCGCCTCGACGGCCGACGCGCCCGCGCGATACTGGACGAGGACGACGGCGAGGAGCGGCAGGAGCGCGAGCGCGGCGAAGACGACGACCAGCTTAGTGCGGAGGTTCAAGGCTGCCACCACCTTGCGTAGGCTGAAGTGCGAGTCGGGCGTCCTCACGCGGGCGGCGGCCCGCGCGCGCTACGGTCGCAGGGTCGGCAAGTATAACGGCAAGCGGCGCGGTTGGAAACCTCGGGATTGAGTCATTGAGTCATTGAATCATCGGTTCATCGGTTCATTTAACCAATCAACCGATGAACCGATGATTCAATCTTCGATGACGGCGTCGGCCTCGACCTCGACGAGCCAGTCGGGGTCTATGAAGCGCGTGACCTGCATGACCGTGTTGGCGGGGCGCACGTCGCGGAAGAACTCGCCGTGGACGCGCGCCACCGCCTCCCAGTCCTCGATGCGCGTGAGCAGGATGCGCGTGCGCACCACGTCCGACAGGCTCGCGCCCGCCTCTGCGAGAGCGCGCGCGACTATCTCGAAGCAGCGGCGCGCCTGCGCGGCGGCGTCGCCCGGCGCGACCGTCCGCCCACCGGCGTCGAGCGGCGCCGTCCCCGCCACCGCGACGAAGGCGCCGGCGCGCACCGCCCGCGAGATGCCGACAATCGGCTCGTACGGCGACCCGCTCGAAACCCGCTTCCGCGTGTCGGACATGAGTCCTCCGAGTAGGAAGTAGACAGTAGACAGTAGACAGTAGAAAAACCTTCGTTAGTGAATCGTTCGGGTGTCAGAGTCAACAACCGCGACGCGGAGCGCTACTGTCTACTGTCTACTGACTACTGTCTACTGCTTACTGTCTACTTCCTACTCCAGCTTGGCCTCCATCGTGATCTCGGCGTTGAAGAGGCGGGAGACGGGGCAGCCGGCCTTGGCGTTGTCGGCGGCCCGCGCGAAGGCGGCGGCGTCGGCGCCGGGGACGCGCGCCGTCACGTCGAGGTGCACCTTCGTGATGGTGAAGCCGGCGTCGGTCTTCTCCAGGCGGACGGCGGCCGTCGTGTTGATGGAGTCGGCCTTGAAGCCGGCGTCCTCTATCTGCTTCGAGAGCGCCATCGAGAAGCAGCCGGCGTGCGCCGCGGCGAGCAACTCCTCGGGGTTCGTGCCCTTGCCATCCTCGAAGCGCGTGCTGAAAGAGTACTGCGCGCCGTCGAGCACGCCGCTCTCGGTCGAGACCGCGCCGCGGCCGTCCCGGATGCCACCCCGCCAGACGGCGGAACCTGTTCGCTTCATCCCCTTCTCTTCTCCTTCTTGAATGCGGTCTGAAATTTCAGGGCGTCGGAAAACCTCACGCGCGGGCGCGCCCCCACTCTTCGAGGAGCGGACGCAGGCGCGCGACCACCGCGTCGTGCGCCGCGCCGTTCGAGGCGACGAGCCCGTTGCGGTTCAGAACGTCGGGCGTGTTGTAGCTGAGCCGCCCGCCCCAGAGGTCGGTCATGCGGCCGCCGGCTTCCGTCAGCACGGCCTCGGGCGCGCACGTGTCCCACTGCTTCGTCTTCGGCGAGAGGTGTATGTAGAGGTCGGCCTGGCGCTCGACGAGCAGCCCGACCTTGATGCCGACCGAGTGGCTGCGCACCTCTGCGCGCACGCCGAGCGCGCGCACGGCCGACTCCATCCGCGGGCCGCGGTGCGAGCGGCTCTCGGCCAGGCGCGTCCGCGCGAGGTCGGCCTCGGCCGTCACGCTCAGCCGCTCGGCCGTCACGCTCTTGTCCGCCTCCGAGGTCGGCCTGACGACCCACGCGCCGCGGCCGCGCGCCGCCCAGTAGAGCACGTCGGTCGCGGGCGCGTAGAGGACGCCGAGCGCGGCGCGCCCCTCGACGGCCAGCCCGATCTGCACGCAGAAGTCGCCCGTGCCGGCGATGAAGCCCTTCGTGCCGTCGATGGGGTCTATCATCCACACGCGCTCGCGCCCCATCCGCCGGGTGGTGTCTACGGACTCTTCGGCGAGGATGCCGTCGCCGGGGAACTCCTCGCGCAGGTGCCGGACGATCAGCTCGTTGACGGAGCGGTCGGCCTGCGTCACCGGCTCGTCGAACTCCTCCTTGTGCTCGACGCGCAAAGGCTTCCCGTAGAAGGCGAGCGCCGCCTCGCCCGCGCGCCGCGCCAGACTGACGCACACGCCCAACTCACGCTCGAACTCGCCCCCCGATACTCCCATTTCGATGAGTGATGGGCGATGGGTGATGGGTGATGAATGAAGAGCATGGCGTCTTCAATTCATCACCCATCACTCATCACCCGTCGTTGCTCGTCTCCCCTTCCTCGCGCGCCGCGCGGCGAATAACGTCGAGCGTCAAGTCAATGTCCGCGCGCGTCGTGCGGAAGTTCGTGACGGAGGCGCGCAGCGCGAAGCGGCCGCGCAGGACGGCGTTCGAGACGTAGGCGTGCCCCCCGCGCTGTACGCGGTGCATGACGCGCGCGTTCAGTTCGTCGAGCGCGCGGTTCAGGCGCTCGCGCTCGCCTTCGCCGGGGGCCGACGCGAGGCCGCGCCGCGGGCCGGCGGGCGTGTAGCGGAAGCAGCAGATGCCGAGCGTCGCGGGCGCCATCAGTTCGAAGTCTTCGGCCTCGCGGACGCGCCCGGCCATGTAGCCGGCGAGCGCGCAGTCCTCCTCAATCGCCGCGGCGACGCGCGACGCGCCGTAGTACTTGAGCGCGGCCCAGACCTTCAGCGCGCGGAAGGGGCGCGAAAGCTCCGTGCCGTAGTCCCAGAAGGCGTAAGCCTCGTCCTCCTCGCTCTCGAAGACCTTGATGTAGCCCTCTTCGGTGCCGGCGTAGGCGGCGCGCGCGTGCGCCGGCTCGCGGAAGAGGAGGCACCCGCAGCCGAGCGGCGTGTAGAGCCACTTGTGCGGGTCGAGCGAGACGGAGTCGGCCTCCGCCAACCCGTCGAAGAGTTCGCGCTTCGACGGGGCGCTGGCGGCGAGCGCGCCGTAGGCGCCGTCAACGTGGAGCCACAGCGAGCGCTCGCGCGCGAAGCGCGCAAGCTCGCGCAGGGGGTCTACCGCGCCGGTCGAGACCGTGCCCGCGCTCGCCACGACGCAGAAGGGGCGCGCGCCGGCGCGCTCGTCCGCCTCGACCCGCTCACGCAGGTCGCGCAGGTCGATGCGGAAGCCCTCGTCCGAGGCGACGGCGCGCACCTGCCCGCGCCCGAGCCCGAGGATGTCCGCGGCCTTCGGTATCGAGAGGTGTATCTGATCCGAGGCGTAAAGAGTAGCGGGCGCGCCCGCCCGCCACAGCCCCGCGCCCGAAGGGTCTTCGGCGGCGCGGCGCGCGTGCGCGCGGTGCGCGACGAAGAGCGCGTTCAAGTTCGCCGCCGAGCCGCCGCTCGTGAGCAGCCCGCCGCAGCCCTCGTTAACACCAGCGCCCTTGAAGCCGATCAGCTCGGCGAGCCAGCCGACGACCGTCCGCTCCACCTCGGTCGGCCCCGGCGCGGAGCGCCAAGAAGTGACGTTCGAGTTGAGCGCCGCCGCCAGCAGCGACGCGAACGCGCCGACGGGCGAGGCCGGCGAGGCCACGTAGCCGAACATGCGCGGGTGGCCGTTCTGCCGGCTGTGCCGCACGACCTCGGCGCAGTCGCGCGAGAGCGCCGCGAGCCCCGCGCCCTCGCGCGGCAGCGGCCCGCGGAACAGTCCGGCGAGCGCGGCGGCGGAGGTCTCCGGGAAGACGGGCAGCGCCGAGGGCTCCGACAGGTACTCCGCCGCCATCCGGCAGAACTCGCGCGCCAGCTCGTCAAGCTCGCCCCGCGGCAGGTCGAGCGTCGAGGCGCGTCGCCCTTCTTGATTCTCCTCGCTCATGGGTTTTGTCCAACCCTACCACACCCGTCCTGCTTAGTCGAAGCTTGTGCTAAACTCGCGCGCGAACACCGCACAGACGTTGACGACGGGAGGACTCGAAGGGCTTATGACTCTGCCCGGCTTCGCCACGCGAGAGGGGACGGCCCTCTACCGCGACCGCTTCCGCGAGACGGCCGCCGAGGGGCACTTCCGCTTCGAGCAGCACCTCTGGCTCTCCTCCGTCGGCACGGGCACCTACCTCGGCGGCTGGGACGAGGAGACCGACCGCTCGTACGCGGAGTCGGTCGCGCGCGCCGTCGAGCTGGGCGCGAACGTCATCGACACGGCCGCCAACTACCGCTTCCAGCGCAGCGAGCGCTCGGTCGGCGAGGCTCTCAAGCGCCTCGCGGCCTCGGGCTTCGCGCGCGGGGAGCTGGTCGTCTGCACGAAGGGCGGCTACCTGCCCTTCGACTCGCGCCCGCCCGCGGGGCAGGCCGGCGTGCGCGCCTACGTCGAAGAGACGTTCGTCAGGCCGGGCGTCGCGGACTACTCCGACATCGTGGCCGGGAGCCACTGCATGACTCCGCGCTACCTCGCGCACCAGGTCGCGCAGTCGCTCCGCAACATGGGGCTTGAGACGATTGACGTCTACTACGTCCACAACCCCGAGACGCAGTTGCAGGTCGTCGAGCGCGAAGAGTTCTACGCGCGCCTCGGCGCGGCCTTCGGGCAGCTCGAACGCGAGCGCGCCGAGGGGCGGCTGCGCTTCTACGGCGTGGCGACGTGGAACGGCTTCCGCGCGAAGCTGAACTCGCGCGGGCACCACTCGCTGGAGAGGATGTGGGAGCTGGCGCGCGGGGCGGGCGGCGAGGAGCACGGCTTCCGCTTCGTGCAGCTCCCCTTCAACCTCGCCATGCCCGAGGCGCTCGTCTCGGAGAACCAGCCCTTGCGCGGCGCGCAGGTCTCGCTGCTCGAAGCGGCGAAGGCGCTCGGCGTGACGGTCGTCGCCTCCGCCTCCATCAAGCAGGGCGAGGTCGCGCGCGACCTCCCCGAGCACATCCGCCGGCCGCTCGGGTCGCTGGCGACCGACGCGCAGACGGCCATCCAGTTCACGCGCTCGACGCCCGGCATCACCACGGCGCTCGTCGGCATGAGCCGCCGCGAGCACGTCGAGGAGAACCTACAGCTCGCGCGCCTCCCGCCCGCCTCGGCCGACGACTACGCGCGCCTGTTCACGGAGGGGGAGTGATGAGTGATGAGTGATGAGAGTGAAGACGCGGCCTCCTTCACTCCTGCAGCGGCGTGCAGACGGGTGCGACGCGTGAGAGCCGCGTCGCCGAGGCCCACACGCTACCGTGGTTGGTACTGACCTGACCACTCATCACTTATCACTTAACACCGCGGGAGGGATCATGTCAGAGCGTGAGATGAAGACGTTCGCGGAGTTCTGGCCCTTTTACGTGCGTGAGCACAGCCGGCCGGCGACGCGCGCGCTGCACGCCGCGGGGACGCTGGCGGGCACGGCGCTCGTCTTGGGCCTGGCGGCGACGGGGCGCTGGCGCTGGCTGCCCGCGGCGCTCGTGCCCGGCTACGCCGCCGCGTGGGTCGGCCACTTCTTCGTCGAGCACAACCGCCCCGCCACCTTCAAACACCCGCTCTGGTCGCTCGCCGGCGACTACAAGATGGTCGCGCTCATGCTCGCCGGCCGCATGGGGCGCGAGGTCGCGCGCCACGCCGGGCGGGCGTCGAAGTTAACGGCGTAAGCGCCTCGTTCCTCCCACAAAATAGTCTACAGCCGGCCCAAACCCGTGCTATCTTAGCGCCCGCCTTAACACCGCGCGGGCTTTACCAGCCGCCTCATCTTCTACTCCTGAGAGGTGCCACGTGGTCCTCGCCGAATCACTGATCGTCAAGCTCGGCTCTTCGGTCGCGAAGGCGCTGGCCAAGTCCCTCGTGGGCGAAGGATTCGCCGCGGAGGTGCTGCCCGAGCTGGTCGGGCCGTTCGAGGATTGGGGCAAGGATAAGGCGACCCGGCGCGCGGCCGAGAAGGAACTCGGGAACCTCGGGCGGCGCGTCGCCGAGAAAATGCGCCCGCGGCTGGACACGCGGTTCGGGCTGCTCGACGAGGCGCGGAAGAAGGCCGTCGTCAGGGAGGCGGTGACGACGCTGGCGAAGGTCGAAATCGACGCCGACCTGGTGGTCAAATTCAACCGCAAAGAAGAGCAACTGTGTGACTACCTGCTGCACTCCCGGCCCCACGCCGCGAAGGGCTTCTCGCCGGAAGAGGCCGCGCTCTACGGGGAGACGCTGCGCGAGGCGAGCCGGCACATCCTGAAGGTCGGGACCCAGCTCACGGGGTTCGTCGGGAGCGCCTTCGGGGAAGTTTTGGAGGGTCAGGACAAACTGCTCGGCCTGCTCGAAAAAATAGTCGGGGACACGGAGGACGCGTCGGCCAGGTTCGAGGCGCGTTACCGCGACGTGGTCAGGGAGCGTTTCGACCGCATGGACCTGTTCGGCGTCGTCCGGGTTGACAAGCTCCAGCGGAGTCAGAGCCTCACGCTCTCGTACATCGCGCTTCAGGTCGAGCGCTTCACGGGCCGGGCGGCGAAGCGCGAGCCGCCCACGCGCGGGGCGGAGGCGCCCCCGCCCGGCGACGGCGCGCGCGAGGCGACGCGCCCGGGCCCCGTTGACGAGATGCTGATGAAGTCGCGCCGGCTCGTCGTCCGCGGCGACGCGGGGTCGGGCAAAACGACGCTGCTGCACTGGATGGCCGTGCGGTCGGCGGCGCAGGACTTCTCGCCGGGGCTGGTGAGCTGGAACACGGCCGTGCCCTTCTTCATACGCCTGCGCGAGCGCGTGAAGGAGGGCTTCCCCACCCCGGAAGAGCTGCCGGGGCTCGTCGCCCCCATGATCGCCGGCAGCGTCCCGAGCCCGAGGTGGGTGCACGACATGCTGGACAGGGGGTTGGCGCTCGTCCTGGTGGACGGCGTTGACGAGCTGCCCCGCGAGAAGCGCGAGCAGATGCGCCAGAGCCTCGCCGAGATGGTCGCGGCCTACCCGCTCGCCCGCTACGTCGTCAGCTCGCGCCCATCGGCGCTCAACGCCGCCGACTTCCCCGAGTGGCAGCGCTGGATTGATAAAGAGGGGTTTACCGAGGTGGCCTTGCAGCCGATGGAGCTGCCGCAGATAGACAGCTTCATCGACAACTGGCACGCCGCCGTCAGGCCGCTCATTGACGCCTCGGAGGTCGCGGAGTTCGAGCTACGCCCGGCCGGCCTGAAGCGCCTGCTGCGGCTCCGCCCCCCGCTGCGCAGGCTCGCCAAGAGCCCACTGCTGTGCGCGATGATCTGCGCGCTGCACCGCGAGCGCGGCGACATCCTCCCGTCCGACCGCATCACGCTCTACCGCGACTGCTGCGAGATGCTGCTCACACTCCGCGAAGGCGTCCGGCGCGTCGGTGCCATCATGGATTACCCCGCCATGAGCGACCCGCAGAAGCACGCGCTGATGCAGGGCTTCGCATACTTCCTCATGCTCAACGGCCTGTCGGACGTGGAGACCGAGCGGGCCGACGCACACTTCGCGCAGCGGCTGGAGCTGATGAACATCCCCGGCGCGACGGGCGAGAAGGTCAGGAGGTACTTCGTCGAGCGCAGCAGCCTGCTGCGCGAGCCCGTGCAGGGCCGGATAGACTTCACGCACCGCACCTTTCAGGAGTTCCTCGCGGCCAGGCAGGCCGTCAGCGAGCGGCACATCGGGTTCCTCATCCAGAACGCCCACAACGACCAGTGGCACGAGACGATCATTCTGGCCGCGGGGCACGCCAGCCGGAGCGACGGCGAGGAACTACTCAAGGGTCTCATCGCGAGGGGCAACGAGACGCTGCTGGACAGGGTCTTCAAGAGGCGGAAGGCGAAGGAGCTGCGGTACAAGCTCCACCTGCTCGCCCTCGCCTGCCTCGAAACCGCCGTCGAACTCAGCTCGGCCGTGCGGGAGTACGTCGTCACACAGGCCGCCTCGCTCATGCCCCCGAAGAATAGCGAGGAGGCAAAGATGGTTTCCGCGGCCGGCGACCTCGCCATCGACTTCATGCAGCCGCGTCCGGATCACTCCGACTCCGAGGCCGCGGCCTGCGTGGAGGCGCTCGCGCTTATCGGGTCGGACAAAGCACTCTCGGCGCTGGAGGCTTACGGCGCGGACAACCGGTATAAGGTCATGGGGGTGCTCGGGCGCGCGTGGGGCAACTTCGACCGCCGCGAGTACGCGCGCCGGGTCCTGTCGCAGAGCAAGTCGCTATTCCTGCTGAACCTGTCCGGCTGGGAGGGCGGTGAGTACCTCTCCGCGGTAACTCAAGTTTCGCTGATCAAACCTGACTTAGGCGAAGTCGAACGCCTCGCCGAGCTGCCCTTTCTCACCGAACTTATCATCTATGACACCATAGAGCCCGCGGCGGATTTAACCCCCCTGGCGAAACTGAAAAACCTCACCCGCTTGTACCTTGCTTTCGGGTTCAGGCAGGTCTCGGACCTCGGCCCGCTCTCGCAGCTTCAGAATCTCAAACATCTGGAGTTGGTAGGCTTCAAGTCTGCGAGTGACCTCTCGCCACTCACAAGGCTGCCGAAGCTCACCAATCTGGCATTCACCAACACGGATGTCGTGATAGACATGGACGCGCTATCGCGAATGACCGGCCTCAGGAGCCTGGCGCTGGCATACTGCGAAAATTTGGAGGACGTTTCGCCCCTGGCCGCGCTCGAAAACCTCTCCACCCTACATCTGTACAACTGCCGCAAGGTCACCGATGTTTCCGCCCTCAAGGGGCTCAAGAATTTGCGCAGCCTGATGCTGGAAGGGACGCAGGTGCGTGACCTCAGCGCCCTGAGTGGGATCGAGGACCTGATTATCGCCTGAGGCCGGCGCGAACGGCCGGCCGGCGCGGTCGCGTCACACGTCTTCGGAGGCGGCGCGCTGCTGGCTCCGCTGGTAGAGGTATGAGACGGCGAGCAGGATGGCGCCGAGGACGAGGAAGGAGACGATGCGGTAGGCGCGGTTGAGCGCGGAGAGGTCGAGGAGGAAGACCTTGAGCGTCGTCAGGGCGAGCAGCCCGAGCCCCAGCAGCCGCAGCAGCCGCGCGCGCCACGCGCGCCCCGCCAGCAGGAGCCCCGCCCCGTAGAGCGCCCACACGACCGACAGCGACAACTGCTTGGCGAGCGCGAGGTCGCGCAGGGCGTCGGCGTCGGCGCCCGCGGGGCTGCGCGCCTCGAAGTAGCCGACCGCCTCCGCGCTCAGCGCGACCAGCGCGAGGAGGTTCGCGACGACGACCAGCGCGGGCGCGGCCGCGCCGTCCGGCCCGACGCCCGGCTCGCGCGCCAGCAGCCGCGCCGCCGCGCCGCAACCCGCGGCGACGAGCGCGAAGGCCATGAAGGTGTGGTTGAGCAGGGGCGCGTGCCACACCGCGTCGTAGTAGCGCAGGTCAATGGCGAGCACCTTCGCCACCGCGACCCCGAGCAGGAGCAGCCCCGCCGCCCGCGCCCAGAACGTCCCGCGCCGCGCGCCGTAGGCGACGAGCCCCGCGCCGTAGATAGACCACAGCGCCGTCAGGGAGAACTGCCGCGCGTTCTCCGCGCGCTCGGCGTCGAGCCCCTGCGAAAGCGCCTTCCGCCGCCCGTAGTAGTCGCTCAAATCCAGAGTCAGCAGCGTAACCGCCAGCCCGTTGGCGGCGAGCGTGCAGAGCGCCGCGGCCCCGTCGCGCTCGCCCTCGGGCAGCGCGCCGCGGGCGGCCGCGACGGGCGCGCCGAGGTAGAGCCGCGCGGCGGACGCTAAAGCGACCACGAGCACGAGGCACGAGAGGGCGCGCGCGTTGACGAGCGGCACGAACTCCCCGACGGCGTCGGGGGCCGCCGCGCCGGCCGCCAGCGCGAAGCGCGGCACGTCGAACGCGAACCAGTGGACGGCGGCCACGGCGAAGACGGCGAGGCCGGCGCGCCGCGCCGCGCCCTCGCCCGAGCGCAGGCCGACCCACGTCAGCATCAGCCCCTCGACCGCCCACACAATCGTCACCCACTGTAGTTCGAGCTGTATCGCGGCGGCCGCCGTCAGGAACGTCACGGCCGCGCCGACGTAGGCGTATGCGAGCAGCCGGTCTTCCGCCCAGCGCCCGCGCGCGAAGAAGAAGAGCGCCGCGAAGAAGGCCGCGACCGCGACGGCGAGCCCCGCCGGCAGCACGCGCTCGTAGCCCGCGCCGGAGAGCATCCCGTAGCTCGCGCCGAAGTAGAGGGTCGCGTTCGCGGAGAGCAGCGCCACGTCGAACCAGCGCGAGCGGCGGCGCGGCAGCACGTTGTGGAAGACGGCGAGCAGCGAGTAGAGGACGAAGAAGAGCGTGACGAAGAGGAGCGTCGTCCAGAGCTTCGACGCGTCGTAATAGCCGACGGCCCAGACGAACGTCATCAGGACGGTCGCGGCGAACGAGAGGAAGTCGAGGCTGCGCCAGCGCTTGAAGTAGCCGACGGCGAGCACGCCCGCGTCGAGCAGCGAGACGTATGTGAAGAGCGCCGACTGGTTGTCCTGCCCCGTCGTGAGCAGCAGCGGCGTCAGGAAGCCGCCGACCAGCCCGAGCACTGCGACGGGCAGCGCGCCCAGTCGCACCGAGAGCAGGACGGCCCCGGCCGTGACAGCCGTCATCAGCAGGAAGGCCGCGGGCTGCGAAAGCATCCCGTAGAAGTCGTAGGCGGCGTAAACGGAGAGGTAGAGGCTGAGCACGCCGCCGCCCGAGAGGATGTAGGCGTAGAGCCTCAAGCCCCGGCGGCGCAGGTACTCGCCCGCGCCGAGCAGCCCCGCGCCCGCAAGCCCCCCGAGCGCGACGCGCGCGCCCGGCCCCACCCAGTTGTTCTCGAAGGCCGACTTGAGGACGAAGGCGACGGTGAAGACGACGGCGAGTATGCCGGCCCACGCGAACCAGACGCCGCCGATGGTCGATTCGAGGTCGCGCGGCTTCTCGGCCGCGCGCGTCGGCTGCACGTCGGGCGGCGCGGGGGCGGCGGCGCGCGGCGCGGGCGGCGGCGCGGGGCTCGCCTCCACGCGCTCGTCCTTGAGCGACTCGTAGAGCGGCTGCCTGCGCGCGGGCGGCGCGGCCTCGCCCTCGATGCCGAGGCGGCGCTCGACCGCGTAGAGCCTGACGGTCTGCGCCTGAAGCAGCCGCTCCAGGCGGTCGAGCCGCTCGACGAGCTGGCTCAGAATCTCTCGCGCGTCCTGGTCTTCGGCCATGTGCTCTCCAAGTAGACGGTAGACAGTAGACAGTAGGCAGTAGCACTCCGCGCCGCGGTCGTTGACTCTGACACCCGAACGATTCACTAACGAGGGTTTTCTACTGTCTACTGTCTACTGTCTACCCTCTTCTCCCCCCCGTCAGGAAGCGTTCGACGTAGGCGCGCAGCTCTTCGAGCGAGGAGTCGGCGACGAAGCGGTAGACGCGGGGGCTCAAGCCCCCGGGCAGTTGGCGCGCGGTGAGCACGTCGGTGATGACGTGTGCGCTCGCGCGCAGTCCGCGCTCCCAGCCCGCCTCGCGCGCGTCGCGCAGGTCGAGCGCGTCCGCTTCGACCCCGGCGGCGACGAGGAAGACGCGCGCCCACTCAAGGAACTTCGGCCAGCGCGAGACGACCGAGACGAGCGCGTCCGGCGGCGGCACGCGCTCGCCCGCCAGCGACTCGGGGATGGAGCGCAGGTTGAGGAAGATGGGCTCGACCTCTCCGGGGAGCGCGCGGCGCACCTCCTCGGCCTTGCTGTAGAGCGCCACGACCGCGCCGCCCGCGAGCCGCCGCGGGTCGGCGCACTCCTCGTAGCCGCAGCCGCGCGCGCGGAACGAGGTCGCCTCCTCTATCTCGGCCGTCAGGATTTCGCGCAAGCCCTCGTCCGGCTCGACGACGAGGAAGTGGTCGGGCGGCTCAAGGCTCAGCCAGTGCTTGAGCCGCTCCTGCACGTCGGCGAGCGTGTGCCCCTGGCCCCGTGCGAGCGTGAGGAAGGCGTTGACGAGCCGGTCGAGTTCGAGCCGCGAGTCGAGCCGGGCGTCGCCCGGCAGGCCGCCGAGCTGGCGGACGTAGACGCCGCTCCCCTTGCGGACTTCGAGCCAGCCGGCGCGCTCAAGGTCGCGGTAGGCGGCGCTCACGGTGTTCGAGTGGATGCGGAAGCGGCGCGCCAGCTCGCGCGTCGAGGGCAGGCGCTGCCCCGGCTTCAGGTCGTCGCTCACGACGCCGAGCATGATCTGCCGCACGAGCTGCTCGCGCAGGGGCACGTCGCTGTTCTTCGAGAGCCAGAGGCGCATAAGGGCGTCCGGAGTTTAAAGTCCGGAGCCTCAAGTTGGAAGCCTTTTATTTCACGGGGGTCAGAGGGCTCTGCGCGCGCGGTAGCCGGGGCGCGTGCGGAGGGCGACGTTCTTGCGCGTGGTGCGGACGCGTATCTTGCGGTACTTGCCGTCGCGCGCCGCGTTGGTCGGGTAGTAGCCAAGGCTGTACTGCGTGCGCAGCTCGTCGGCGAGCTTGCGGAAGGCGTGGGGCAGCATCGAGGGGTTGTCGGCCGCGAGGAGGCTCCCGCCCGAGGTCTGCGCCATCTGCCGGAGGTAGTCGTCGGCCGTGCGGTAGAGGCCGTCGAGCAGCACCCTGATGTTGGCCTCCTCCGCCTCCTCGCGCGTGCGCGGGGGGCCGGACGTGCCGGGCGAGCGGTCGCCGGGGTATGGCTGCGTGATGTCGGGCAGCCCGTCGGGGCGGCGCGTCTGCCGCGGGTCGGTGCGCGTGCCGCCGCCGCCGCGCGGGTTGATGACGATGCCGCCGTTCGGGAGTCCCGGCACGCGGCCGCCGAGGATGGTGCCGAGGTCTACGGGGCCCGTGCCGCCGCGCGCCTGCGCGCGCAGCAGTTCCTCGGTCTCGGCGCGCGTGTCGAAGCGCACGGGGTAGACGACCACGTCCGACTCTTCGACGGCGCGGCGGTTGTCGTCGAACGTGCGGCGCTCGCTCGTGTAGTCCACGCCGTCCGTGAGCATGACGACGGCCTTGCGCCCCTTCGTGATGCGACGCAGCGAGCGGTAGGCGAGGTCGAAGGCGTCGTAGAGCCGCGTGCCCTTGCCGGGGCGCGTGGCGCGTATGGCGGAGGCGAGCGCGTCCGGGTCGGAGGTGAAGTCGCAGAGGTCGCGCACCTCGTCGTCGAAGGAGACGACCTTCGCGCGGTCGCCCTCGCGCAGCTCGCGCGTGAAGGCGACGGCCGCCTCCTGCACCTGCCGCATCTTCTCGACGGTGGTGGAGGCGCTGGTGTCTATGAGGAGGACGACGCTGAAGGGCTCGGCCGCGGGGGCGAAGAAGGCGACCTTCTGCTCGACCCCGTCCTCGAAGACGGCGAACTCCTCGGCCCGCATGTCGGGGACGTAGAGGCCGGGGCGGTCGTTGGCGACGACGGTGAGCGTGACGAGGTTCGTCTCGACCTTGACGGCCTCCTCGTCGTCCGCGTCCTGCGGCTCGTCCCCGGCCTGCCGGGCGGGCGCGGGCGTCTCGGACGGCCTCGGCGCGGCGGGCTTCTCCTGCGGCTCCTTCTTCTCGTTGACGGGAGGGAGCCTGCGCCCCGCCTGCGCGCCGGCGCTCGCGCGCAAGGCAAAAGGCGGAAGGCAGAAGGCAAAAGCGAGGACGAGGGACAGCGTGGCCTTCGTCTTCAACCTTCGCCTTCTGCCTTCCGCCTTTTGCCTTTTGTCGCCTTCCATCCTCGGGCTGTGATGCGCGGCGGTCGCCGGAAGGATGGACTGCCCGCGCGATTCTCTTCAGCGCTTCGTCTTGCGCGCGGAGCCGGTCAGGCTTTCGATGACGCTGACCACCCTCGCGGCCGTGCGCCCCGCGGTCTCCGCGACGGAGTTCAGGAGGTTGTTCGGGCTACCTACTGCCCCCGCCTTTCCGGCCGCCGCCGCCCTTGCCGCCGCCCTTGCTGCCGCCGCCGCGCGAGGTGCCGCCGCCGGCCGAGCCGCGCTTGCCGCCGCCCTTCGTCGCGCCGCCCTTCGAGGCGCCGCCTTTAGCGGCCCCGCCGCGGGCTCCGCCCTTCGAGGCTCCGCCCTTCTTGGAAGCGCCGCCCTTCGCGCCGCCTTTGGAAGCGCCCTTCGAGCCGCCGCGCGCGCCGCTCCACGTAGCGCCCTTCGTGCTGCCGCCGCCGCCGCCTTTCTTCGACCCGCCTTTGGCAGAGCCCTTAGCGCCCGCGCCCTTCTTACCGCCGGCGCCGCCCCTGCCGGCACCCTTGGTGCCACCCTTGCCCGTGCCTTTCGCGCCGCCCTTGCCGGCCGCGCCGCCGCCGGACTTCGACGTGCCGCCTTTGGCAGCGCCGCCCCTGCCGCCGCCCTTAGACGCGCCTTTATTGGCACCACCGCGCTCGGAGCCTTCGGCCGCGCTGCCTCTCCCTATGCGGCCACCGCCGGCACCGCCGCCGCCGCCCTTCCTGGAAGCGCCGCCGCCACCACCCGCGCCCTTCGCGCCGCCCCTGGCCGCGCCGCCGCCGCCACCTTTCGTCGCGCCGCCTTTCGTCGCGCCGCCCTTAGAGGCCCCGCCGCCTGCTCCGCCGCCGCCGCGCGTGGAGGCCCCTGTGCCACCGCCCGCTCCTCCGCCGGACTTCGACGTGCCGCCCGCGCCCGCGCGCGCCGACGAGCCGCGGTTGGAAGTCCCGCCGCCGGTCAGCCCGCCGCCGGCCCCGGCCGCGCCACCGCCGGTCGCGCCGCCGCCACCTCCCGCGCCGCCGCCAGCGGCACCGCCTCCGCCGCCTGTTCCGCCGCCGCTGGTACCACCAACGCCGCCGCCGGCATCACCACCTGTCGCGCCGCCGCCACCTGTCGCGCCGCCGCCCTCGCCGCCGGTCGCGCCGCCGCCCGACGCCTCGCCCGCGCCGGGCGTGCCGCCGCCCGCGACGCCCGCGCCCATGCCGGTCGTCCGTCCTATGGCCGCGCCGCCGTGCGTGCCGCCACCTTCCGCGCCGCCGCCCTCGCCGCCGCCGGCGTCCGCACCGCCGCCCACGTCGTCCCTGTCGTCTCTTTCACTCGACATCTATGGTCTGCTCCTTTGTGAGAAGTCTCGCCCCGCGCGCGGCGGGGCCGTGCCTAGCGTTATAAGTGCAGCGCAAGAACGGTTGTCAGCTTTGCGGCGGAGGATAGCACAACTTTCGGGCACGCGAACCACTACTTTCGCGCGCGGCGACAAAAAATTTGCCGCGCGCCGCGCGCGCCTCCATAATGAGTGCCGCCGGCAAGACTAAAGCTCCATAACGGACAGACTAAAGCTCCATAACGGACGGATGGAAGCCTTCTCTTCAGCGGTCGCCGTGCTGACGGCGATGATCACGCCCGCCGTTCTCATCTCGGCCTGCGGCGCGCTCATACTCTCGACCTCGACGCGCTTGGGGCGCGTCGTAGACCGCGTGCGCCTGCTCATAGACCGCTTCGAGGAGATCGCCAAGGCGCAGGGCGGCGAGAGCGACGACCTCTTCGAGGAGCGCCGCGCCGTCGTCTTCAACCAGCTCGACAAGCTGACGACGCGCACGCGCCTTTTGCAGAGGAGCATGCGCGTCTTCTACCTCGCGCTCGGCGTCTTCGTCGGCACCAGCGTCGCCATCGGGCTCGTCGCCGCCGTCGGGCTCCCCTCGCACCCGGGGCTCGCGTGGCTCCCCGTAGTGCTCGGGCTCTCGGGCGCCTGCGGCCTCTTCTACGGGAGCGTCCTGCTCATACGCGAGTCGCGCGTCGCGCAGGAGGCTTTGAACGCCGAGATGGATTTCATCTGGAAGCTCGGGCGCGCGCTCGCCCCGCCCGACCTGCGCCAGACCGGCAGCCCGCACCACAACCCGCTCACGCTCAGGCGGAGAAAGCCCTGACGCCGCCCGCGCGTTAGCGCCGGAGACGGCGGTCGTTTAGACTAGCGCCGGTGAAGCCATGACGACAGATTACCAACCGAAGTACCTGGCCATGTACGAGTCGGGCGAGCTGGCCGAGAGGGTGCGGGCGCTCGAAGGGCTGCTCGAAGCCTGCACGGTCTGCCCGCTCGACTGCGGCAACAACCGCCTGCGGGGCGAGCTGGCGCGCTGCTACTCGGGCGCGCTGCCCGTCGTCTCCTCCTACACGCCGCACTTCGGCGAGGAGCCGGCGCTCACGGGCACCCGCGGCGCCGGCAACATCTTCTTCGGCAACTGCAACCTGCGCTGCGTCTACTGCCAGAACTACCAGATTTCGCAGGCGCACAAGGAGCAGATCAAGAACGAGGTCACGCACGAGCGCTTGGCCGAGATGATGTTGGAGCTTCAGGCGCGCGGCTGCCACAACGTCAACTTCGTCTCGCCCACGCACTTCGCGCCGCAGTTGGCGCGCGCCGTCCTCATCGCCGCCGGGCGCGGCCTGCGACTGCCGGTCGTCTACAACACTAACGCCTACGATTCGGTCGAGGTGCTGCGCCTGCTCGAAGGCGTCGTCGGCGTCTACCTGCCCGACCTGAAGTACGCCGACTCGGCGGAGGGCTACGCCTTCTCCAAAGTCCCGCACTACGCGGAGCGGGCGCGGGCGGCGCTCAAGGAGATGTACCGGCAGACGGGCGACGAACTCGTCTTCCGGGAGGACGGGACGCTCGCGCGGGGCTTGGTCGTGCGCCTGCTGGTGCTCCCGAACGACGTGGCGGGGATTCGCGAGTCGCTCGAATGGATCAGGGACGAGCTGAGCCCGCGCGTCGCCGTCTCGCTCATGGCGCAGTACTACGCGACGAACAGGGCCGCGACCGACGAGCGCTACGTGCTGCTCGGGCGACGCATCACGGAGGGCGAGTGGTGGCGCGCCGTCTCCCTGCTCGAACGGCTCGGCATGGAGGAGGGCTGGATGCAGGAGTACGACGGCGCCTCGCACTACTACCGCCCGGACTTCACCAACCCCGAGACGCCCTTCAAAGACATCCGAGACTTTCAAACGCAATGAGGAGCCCCCGCAGGTGAGCACCAACAGCGAAGCGCAGGCGCCCGACTTCACCCTGAAGGACGGCGAGGGCCGCGACTGGCGCCTCTCGGAACAGCGCGGCCGCGTCGTCGTGCTGCTCTTCTACCCGGGCGACGAGACGCCCGTCTGCACGCGCCAGATGTGCTCGGTGCGCGACAACTGGGAGCAGTACAGGGAGACGGGCGCGGAGGTCGTCGGCGTCTCGACCGACTCGGTCGAGTCGCACCGCAAGTTCGCCGAGCACCACGGGCTTCCGCTGCGCCTGCTCTCTGACCCCGACCGGCGCGTCGCCGCGATGTTCGGCGCGAAGTCCTGGCTGCCCGGACGCGCCGCGCGCGCCGTCGTCGTCATCGACGCCGACGGGCGCGTCCGCCACAACCGCGCGCAGCCCCTGTCGCTCTTCCGCCCGAAGGACGACGAAGTGCTCGCGGCCGTCCGCCAGGCCCAACGCTGAACGGGGAGCTGAAGGCGGCGGGC
>DASVWB010000190.1:0-6599 GCA_036389815.1 Pyrinomonadaceae bacterium
ATACTTTCCGCCAGGAGATACTGATTCGCATCAGCTCCTACGCGCGAAAGGGGCGCTCCTTCGAATACAATTCGCACGAGCGTTTGAAGGAGGCGATCGAAAAGAAGATCTTCGCCGACCTCAAGGACGTGGTGAAGATCACGACCTCGGCCAAGACGCCCGACCCCGACCAGCTCCGCCGCATCAACGAGGTCGTCGACCGGCTGGTGCGCGACGGCGGCTACTGCCCCGGCTGCGCCAACGAGCTGCTGACCTACGTCGGCACGCTCCTCTCGCGCTGACGCGGGCGACCGAAGAGCGGCGTCGAAGTCGCCCGCGCTTCTCGACGGAAGCGCGGGCGTACTTCTTAACCAAGTTCGTGACGTGAGATTGATGACGAACGACTCGCAGATTTCGGGGACGATCCAGCGCAACGACTGGTCTTTGCAGCGCAAGGGCATCATCGACCAGGAGCGGCACAAGGAGCGCGTGAAGGAGGCCGTCCGCAAGAACCTCGGCTCCATCGTCTCGAACGAGGCGATCATCCTCTCGGACGGCAAGCGCACCGTCAAAGTCCCCATCCGCTCGCTCGACGAGTACAAGTTCCGCTTCGACCACCGCAAGCGCAAGCACGTCGGGCAGGGCGACGGCAAGACCAAGGTCGGCGACGTGATCGCGCGCGAGGGCCAGCCCGGCGGCCAGGGGCCGGGGCGCGGCCAGGGGCCGGCCGGGCAGGACGCCGGCGCCGACTACTACGAGGCCGAGGTGGACATCGACGAGCTGGCCGCCCTCATCTTCGAAGACCTCCGGCTCCCGTTCCTCGAAGACAAGGCGAAGAAGGCCGTCCCCGCCAAGACGACGCGCTTCAACGAGATCCGCCGCACGGGCGTCTTCTCGAACCTCGACAAGCGCCGGATGATCCTGGAGAACATCAAGCGCAACGCGCGCGAGGCGCGCGAGCCGCGCTTCGGCAACGTCCGCAAGGAGGACCTGCGCTTCAAGACCTGGGAGGAGGACCACCGCTACGAGTCCAACGCCGTCGTGCTCGCGCTGATGGACGTTTCGGGCTCGATGGGCGAGTTCAAGAAGTACATCGCGCGCAGCTTCTTCTTCTGGATGGTCAGGTTCCTGCGCACGAAGTACGACAACGTGGAGATCGTCTTCATCTCGCACCACACCGAGGCGAAGGAGGTCACCGAGGAGCAGTTCTTCACGCAGGGCGAGTCGGGCGGCACGGTCGTCTCCTCGGCCTACCAGCTCGCGCTCGACATCATCGCCGCGCGCTACCGCCCCTCGGACTGGAACATCTACCCGTTCCACTTCTCGGACGGCGACAACTACTACTCGGACAACGAGGAGGCCGTCCGCCTCGCCGACGAGCTAATCAAGACCTGCAACCTCTTCGGCTACGGCGAGATCGGCGAGGAGGGCGGCGGGGGCTACCGGCGAAGCTCCGGCGCGCTGCTCTCGATCTTCAACGACCGCCTGCGCCAGAAGGAGCGCTTCATCGGCGTGCGCATCGACGACAAGGAGGACGTCTACCCGGCCCTCAAACAGTTCTTCGGCCGCCGCGGCGTCGAGGCTTGAGGGGGGAAGTAGGCCGTAGGCCGTAGGCGGTAGCGCCCCTCGGGGAGCGCGCGCAGGAGACCTCGGGCCGCCCCCCGCCGGCACGCACGCGGTTCCTTCCGGCGACCTCCGCGGCCCGCGCGCCGCCCCTCACGTCTTCAAAAAAATGGACGGGTATTCACGAAAATTTAAATTATAGGGCGGCCCAGACCGCCGCCCCGGCCCGCGCCCCGCGCGTTCCTCTGCAAAAATTCGCACATTCCGGGAGTCGGCCGCGCCCGCGCGGAGGTGGAATATTTCTTGCCTCGCACGAAGCCGTCGAGCTTTATCTGTGCCCGCGCGGGGCGTCACCGAGACCCCGCAGGCGACGCTCGACGCACCGCGACGCCGGCCGCCGTTCCCTTAGGCCGGAAGTAATTTTCAGCCCAGCACGTTCCACGCGGCCCGCCCGCCGGGCCGGTTAGCTCTCTGACACCATGCACTGCCACGCGGGCGGGACCCGGGGTTTCCATTCGCCTCGCCGCGAGCCCCGCGCCCGCCCACACACCGAAACGGAGGTTGCGATGAGAAACAACTACAAGAGATGGCTGGCGAGCCTCCTCTCGCTGACCCTGCTCTCCCTGAGCCTTTCGCCCCTCGCCCTCGCGCAGACGCCCACGGGCTCCATCCAGGGCGGCGTGACCGACCCGCAGGGCGCGGTCGTCCCGAACGCCGCCGTCACGGCCAAGTCCCGCTCGACGGGGCTCACGCGCACCGTCAACACGAACGACGAGGGTCAGTACCAGATTTCCCAACTGCCGCCCGACGTCTACGAGGTGCGCGTCGCCGCCGCCAACTTCAAGACCTCCGTGGCCCACGAGGTCGCCGTCGCCGTCGGCTCCAACGTGCCCCTCGACTTCAAGCTCGAAGTCGGCGGCGCGTCCGAAGAGGTGACGGTCGTCGGCTCGACCGAGGCCGAGATCGACCGCGTAGACAACCAGGTCAAGGGCGTCGTCGGCACCATGCAGATTCAGAACCTGCCCCTGAACGGCCGCAACTTCCTCGACCTCGCGCAGCTCCAGCCCGGCGTCGAGACCGTGCCCGGCGGCGGCTTCGACCCGACGAAGGCCAACTACACCGGCATCTCCATCGGCGGCCAAGCCGGCCGCTCCACGCAGATCACCGTGGACGGCGGCTCCGTCGTCGACAACATCGTCGGCACGACGACGCAGAACTTCTCGCCCGAGATCATACAGGAGTTCCAGCTCGGCATCTCGAACAACGACGTGTCGGTCGGCGCCTCCGGCACCGGGAGCGTCAACATCGTCTCGCGCTCGGGGTCGAACGAGTACCACGGCAACCTCTACACCTACTGGCGCGACGACCGCTTCGCGGCCTTCCCCGGCCTCTCGCGCCTCGACGCGGCCAACGGCATCCCGGCCATCGCCCGCGCCGAGAAGGTCCCGTTCGACCGCGAGCAGTACGGCGGCACCTTCGGCGGCCCCATCAAGCGCGACAAGCTGTTCTTCTTCACCAACTACGAGGGGAACAACCAGGACGCCGTCGCGCTGCACGTCGTCCCGACCTCGCCCGCCTTCAGCGGCTTCACGCCCAACCCGTTCGACGAGCGGCAGTTCACCGTCAAGGGCGACTGGATCGTCAACAACTCGAACTCCTTCTTCGCGCGCTACTCCTTCAACGACAACAACCAGCAGGTGCCCTTCGCGCCCGGCACCGGCATCGTGCCGCGCGAGTCGGCCTCCGGCATCTTCTCGTCGAACGACCAGATCGTGACCAACGACACGCACGGCGTCGTCGCCGGCCTGACGACGACCATCACGTCGCGCCTCACGAACCAGTTCATCTACAACTTCAACGACTTCGGCAACGTCATCACGCCGGAGCCCGGCGCCGAGGGCATCCCCGAGATCCGCACCTTCCCCGACCAGATCTTCCGCTCGGGGCAGAACGCCATCGCGCCGCAGTCCACCTTCCAGAACCGCAACCAGTTCAAGGACGACGTGACCTACACGCGCGGCGACCACACGTGGCGCTTCGGCGGCAACCTGGAGCGCACGTCCATCACGGGCACCTTCCAGTTCGCCTTCCCGGCGCGCATCCGCATCTTCGACGTCGGCCAGCAGCTCGAGACCGAGGCCGACTTCCTTAACTCGCCGGTGCGTGACATCTCGATGGGCATCGGCAGCCCCGTCCTGCCCTTCAACACGCCCGAGGGCAAGACCATCAACTACCGCCACCAGTACTACGTCAACGACAACTGGAAGCTGACGAACCGCTTCACCTTCAACTGGGGCCTGGCCTACCGCTACGACACCAACCTCTGGAACCACGACCAGCCGCGGCCGGCCGTCATCGCCCCGCTCTTCGGCAAGGGCACGCAGGCGCCGCCGCGCGACAAGAACAACTTCAGCCCGCGCGTCGGCTTCGCCTGGGACGTGGCCGGCAACGGCCGCACGGTGCTGCGCGGCGGCTTCGGCATGTACTACGACACGACGATTGACAACCTCCGCCTCTTCGAGCGCGCCGACCTCGGGCCGGCGGGCGCGGAGCTGTTCCTCGTCGGCCCCGACATCCAGAGCCCGCTGCTCGCCCCCTTCGGCGGCGACGCCCGCTTCACGGCCGGCCAGAACTTCACGCTCGCGCAGGCGCTCGCCATCGTGCCGGCGCTGCGCGCCGACGTCGAGTCGCGCCAGTTCAACTGCTCGCTGCCGACCTCGGTCGAGTGCTCGGGGGCCATCTCCGGGCCGCTCTTCTCGACCGAGTTCGAGGTGCCCTACTCGCTCCAGTACAACTTCGGCGTCCAGCGCGAGCTGCCCTGGGACATGGTGCTCCAGGCCGACTTCAACTACCGGAAGGGCGTGCACGAGGTCATCGTCTACGACATCAACCAGCACGACAACGCCATCTCGGGGCCGCGCCTGAACCCGGCGCAGTGGGACAACGCGGTGCCCTACGCCGACTCGTCCGCCTACTCGACCTACAAGGCGCTCCTGTTCCGCCTCGACCGCCGCTTCCGCCAGGGCTTCCAGATGACGGCCAGCTACAGCCTCTCGCGCTTCAACGCGTTCGGCTCGGACGTGCTGGGCCTCGGCGCCATCGGCACCGACCTCAACGACCTGCGCCGCGAGTTCGGCCCGGCCGGCCTCGACCGCACGCACCGCCTCGTGGTGAGCGCCGTCTGGGACGTGCCCTTCTTCCAGAAGAGCGAGAGCTGGGCCAAGCGCAACGTCCTGGGCAACTGGAACCTGTCGTTCATCTCGACGGCGTTCAGCGGCGTGCCCTTCAGCGCCTTCCTGCCCAACGACGTCGACCTCTCGGGGACGGGCACGTTCCTGACCTACCTGCCGGGCACCGGCCCCGGCGCCCTCGGCCGCACCATCAAGAGCGCCGAGGACCTGAACACGCACATCCTGAGCTACAACGCCAACATCACGCACTTCGGCTTCGACTGCGGCGAGGACAGCTCGACGGGGCGCTGCGACGCCTTCGGCGACCCCATCGAGCCCATCGCGCTGCTGCCGCTCAACACGCCCGTCGGCGGCGACTCGCTCATCTCGCAGGACCTGCGCGTGACCAAGCGCATCCGGTTCACCGAGAACACGAGCCTCGACCTGATCGGCGAGGTCTTCAACCTCTTCAACGTCGCCAACTACCGCGACGAGGCCAACGTCGTGCAGGTGCTCGACGTGGCCAGCTCGGTCGGCGGCGGCTTCACCGGCACGCGCTCGTTCCTCGCGCCGGCCTCGCGCGCGACGAGCGTCTTCGGCACGGGCGGCCCGCGCGCCTTCCAGTTCGGGGCCAAGTTCCGCTTCTAGCGCCGGCCGCCCCGGGCCACCTGAAACCCTTTACGTGCGGGGCGCCGTCCGCAGGGCGACGCCCCGCACGTCTTTCTTCCCGGAGGCTCGCGCCTTCAGAAGTCCGAGGTCTGACGCCATGACACCCAACCGCGCGCGACCCCTGAAGGCGGCGGCGGCCTTCCTCCTCCCACTCCTCCTGCTCGCCCTCCCGCTCGCGCCCCGCGCGCGCGCGCAGCAGGGGCACAGCATCCGCGGCAAGGTGCGCGACCCGGCGGGCAACGGCGTGGCGCGCGTCATCGTCGAGCTGGAGAACGGCAGCGGCGCGCGCGTCGACCAGACGACCACCGGCACCGAGGGCGACTTCGCCTTCCGCGGGCTCACCGATTCGAGCTACACCGTCATCGTCCGCTCGCCCGACCACGCGCCCGCGGCCGAGGGGGTAGAGTTCGTCGGCCGCGTGGACGAGAACACGCCGGGCGAGACGCGCAACGTCGAGCTGACGCTCCGGCCGCGCTCCGACGTGACGCCGCCGCCGGAGCACCCGCGCACGGCCTTCGCGCAGTCCGTCCCGGCGGCGGCGCGCGAGGCGTTCGACCGCGGCATGAGGCTCGCGCGCGAGGGGCGCGCCCCCGACGCCGAGGCCGCGGTGCGCGGGGCCGTCGCCGCCTTCCCCGACTACTTCGACGCGCGCTTCTGGCTCGCCAACGAGCTGATCCGCACGAACCGACCCGACGCGGCCGTCGAGCACCTCGAAGTCGCGCGCCGCGTGAACCCGAAGGACGAGCGCGTCTACCTCTCCTTCGGCCAGCTCCTCATGATGAAGCGCAACTTCGCGGTGGCGGCCGCCGTCTTCGCCGAGGCCGCGCGCCTGAACCCGGCGGCGCCGCAGCCGCTCCTCCAGCGCGGCACGGCGCTCGTCGAGTACGCCTCGCTCATCGACGCCGCCGCCTCGAAGAAGGCGGCCGTCGAGCGCCGCGCCGCGCTCGACGACGCCGAGCGGGCGCTCTCCGAGGCGTACCGGCTGGGCGGCAGGCGGCTCCCGGCCGCGCTCCTCCAGCTCGCGCGCGTCTACGAGAAGCGCGGCGAGCCGGCCCGCGCCGCCGACCGGCTCGAACAGTACCTGCGCGAGAACCCCGCCGCCCCGAACGCCCCCGCCATCCGCGACGCCGTCAAGACCCTGAGGGGGAGTAGACAGTAGACAGTAGACAGTAGACAGTAGACAGTAGGTAAAAGGCGGCGCGCCCCGGCTCGAAGGCC
>DASVWB010000191.1:0-4974 GCA_036389815.1 Pyrinomonadaceae bacterium
GTCTACTGTCTACTGTCTACTGTCTACTCTCACTCCACCTTCCCTTGCAGCCTCACCTCGCGCGGCGCGCCCGCGTCGGCCGTCACCTCGACGGGGACGTTCCAGACGAGCGTCTTGACGCGGCAGGTGCCCGTGTTGTCCTCGCGGCAGTAGTAGAGCGTGAGCTGCGCGCGCAGTTGCGCCGCGCCGGCCGACGACGTTCGGAGCCCGACGCGCAGGGGCAGCCCCGCCAGTTTCGACTTGCGGGAGGCGACGGCTTCGGACGGTATCAGCCCGGGCAGCAGCGCGAGGGGCGCCGCGCCGGCCTTCGCGCCGACGACCTCGACCGAGTAGCGGTTCGGCGCCGACGGGTTGAGGTGGTAGCCCGCCGGCAGCGCCGCGTCCAGCACCAGCTCGGCTGCCGCGCCGAGGCCGAGGCGCTGCGCGGGCGTCTTGAACTCCTCCGCGTTCGGCCCCGCGCCGACGCCCGCCTCTTCCGCGGGCGGCTCCGCGGCGCGCGGCGGCTCCAACCCGCGTATGACGAGGGTGGAAGTCTGCTTCGTCGCGAGGTCGACGACGCGGACGGCGTGGTTGTTCGTGTCGGCGACGTAAAGTTTCCCGCGCGCGACCGAGAGCCCGCCCGGCTCGTAGAACTCGGCGCGCGCGCCGTCGGCCTGCCCGGCCTTGCCCGTGCCGGCGAAGGTCGAGACCTTACGCGTGCGCGGGTCGAGCACCCTGACCTTGTGGTTGTATGTGTCGGCGACGTAGAGCCGGCCTTCGTGGAGCGCGAGGCCGAGCGGGTGCTGGAAGCGCGCGTCGTCGCCCGTGCCGTCGCGGTCGCCGAACTCGAAGAGGTCGCCGCCCGCGAGCGTCAGCACGCCCTCGCCCGCGCTGACGGCGCGGACGATGTTCGACTCGGCGTCGGCGACGAAGAGCGTCCGGCCGTCGCCGGCCAGCCCCGAAGGCTGCGCGAAGGCCGCCTCGTCCCGCGCCCCGTCCGCCCGAGCCTCGCGCCCCGAGCCGGCGTAGACCGTAGGCCGCCCCGTCTTCGGGTCGATGGCCCAGAGCTGGTGCGGCCCGGCCATCGCCACGTAGAGCACGCCGCCGTCTAAGTACAAGTCCCACGGCGAGCTGAGCGGGACTCTCGGCAGAGACTCCAGCGGCGTGCGGTAGTCGAGCAACTGCTCGCCCGTGCCCGCGAGCGTCGAGACCATGCGCGCCTTCAGGTCAACGCGGCGCACCGAGTGGTTGCGCGTGTCGGCGACGTAGAGCGTCTCGCCGTCGAGCGCGAGCCCCTGCGGCCCGTCGAAGGCGGCCGACGCGAAGTCGCCGTCCTTCAGGCCGCGCGCGCCCGAGCCGACCGTGTAGAGGAGCGTCCCGTCGAGGCGCGTCACGACGACGCGGTTGTGGTTCGAGTCGGAGACGAAGAGGCGGTCGCCGCGCTCGTCGGCCAGCACCTTGCCGGGGAAGGCGAGCGGCAGGTCGCCCACCTTCGCGCGCTCAAGGGCGAACCTCAAAGGGCGCTCGTCGAGCGTGCCGCCCCTGCGCGCCTCCTCGACGAGCTTGCCGACGGCCTCGTCAAGCACGTTGTAGTTGCCCTCGCCCGAGGCGTAGCCGACGACGTAGCCGGCCGGGTCTATGAGGACGAGCGTCGGCCACGCGCGCACGGCGTACGCCTGCCAGATGCGGAAGTCGGCGTCGTTGACGACGGCGTGCTCCAGCCCGTAGCGGAGGATGATGCGGCGTATGTTCTCCGTCTCCTTCTCGTTCTCGAACTTGGCCGAATGCACCCCGATGACGACCAGCTCCTTCGGGTACTTCTCCTCCAGCCGCTTGAGGTCCGGGATGACGTGCATGCAGTTGACGCAGCCGTACGTCCAGAAGTCGAGGAGCACGACCTTGCCGCGCAGGCCCGCGAGCCGGAGCGGCGCGTCGGTGTTGAGCCACCCGCGCCCGCCTTCGAGTTCCGGCGCGCGCACGCGCCCCCTCTCGCGCGTCGAAGACACGTCGTCACCGCCCTTCTCGTCCTGCGCCCTCGCGCCCGCCGCCAGCAGCAGGCAGAGCGAAACGGCCGCCACCAACATTCTCTTCCTCATAAGCCCCCTTCAGCCCTTCATGACCTCCGCGAATACCCTCGCGTACTTTGTGGTTAGATGCTCTGACTTGACCGCGGAGGTCACGAAGGTTTCCGCGAAGGTCACGAAGGGATGCTATTTCTCCCCCAGGAGCTGGTCGAGGCGGTCGACGGCGCGGCGCAGGTGCGGGATGGTGATGGAGCCGCCGACGACGAGCGCGACGTTGAAGGCGTCGAGGAACTCGGCGCGGCTGACGCCGACCTCGACGCACTGCTTGATGTGGTAGGTCACGCAGTCGTCGCAGCGCAGCACGGCCGAGGCGACGAGCCCCATCAGCTCCTTCGTCTTCTTGTCGAGCGCGCCCTGCTCGTACGCCTGCGTGTCGAGCGCGAAGAAGCGCTTGATGCCGAGGTGCCCCGAGCCCAACAGGCGCTCGTTCATCTCCGCCCGGTAGCGGTCGAATTCGTCCATCGTCCCCTCCCCTTCGACTCTGTAGGTTTGCCGACAGTTTACCAGACGTGCTAGAACCGGGGCATTCCCCCTTGCCCCGCGCGGAAAGAGATGAAGGAGCACGCAGAGACGACCGCCGGCGACGCGCCGCGCGCCGAGGCGCGCGACCTTTTAGTGCTGCGCGCGGGCGGGCTCGCCTTCGCTGTCTACGCGGAGGAGTGCGAGGGCGTGACGCCGTGGGCGGAGCCCGCCCCGCTGCCGCACGCGCCCGCCGCGGTGCTCGGCGTCGCGCCGGTGCGCGGGCGGATGCGTACCGTCCTCGACCCCGCGCGGCTGTTCGAGGCCGCCGGGCTCGCCCCCGCCCCGGGCCCCCGCGCCTACAACTTCCTCGCCTCGCTCGCCGGCGACGAACAACTGGCGCTCGCCTGCGAGTCGCACGCCGACGCGCGCGTGGCCGACGCGGACCTCCGCCCCGCGCCCGACTCGCCCGCGCTCCCCTTGCGCGCGACCTTCCACGAAGGCGGTGAGACCGTCCGCCTCCTCGACCCCGCACGCCTCTTCGACGCCGCCATGGCCGGCACCGAGCGCAGAAGGCGAAGGTCGGTCAATAGTGAATAGTGAATGGTGAATGGTGAATGGTGCGAGGCGGTTTCGATTCGCCCTCCACCATTCACTATTTACCATTCACCATTTACTATTTACTAACCATGAACGACCAGGCTTTCGGGACTTTGGAGTACGAGGGGGCGCGCGCGCTCGTGCGGCGGTACGCGCAGACGCCGATGGGGCGGGAGCGGGCGGACGCGCTCGCGCCGCTCGCGTCGGCCGCGGAGGTGAGGCGCGCGCTGCGCGCGGTGTCGGAGTGCGTGGAGATGCGCGCGCGCGGGGCGCGCTGGTCGTTCTCGGAGCTGAGCGACCCGGCCGAGGCCGTCGCGCGTTTGAGGATAGAGGGCACGATACTGGAGCCGCTCACGCTGCTCGAACTCGCGCGGCTCTGCGAGCAGGCTTCGGACGCGCGCGCCGCCGTCTCGGCCGAGCGCGAGGCCGCGCCCGTGCTGTGGGAGGCGGTCGAAGCCCTGCCGCGCACGCTGCCGGGACTGGCCGCGCGCGTCTTCTCGAAGATACTGCCGTCGGGCGAGCTGGACGACCGCGCGTCGCCGGAGCTTGCGCGCATCCGCGCCGACATCGTGCGCATGCGCTCGACCATCACGCGCTCGCTCGAAACCCTGATGCGCCGCTCCGAGGAGGCGATTCAAGACCAGCTCGTCACGCTCAGGAACGACCGCTTCGTCATCCCCGTCCGCAGCGACCACCGCGGCCGCGTCGCGGGCGTCGCGCACGGCTTCTCCTCCTCGGGCGCGACCGTCTTCGTCGAGCCGCTGGAGACCATCGAGGCCAACAACGAGCTGCAAGCCCTGCGCGAGACGGAGGAGCGCGAGGTCGCGCGCATCCTCTCCACGCTCACCGAAGAGCTGCGCGCCGAGCTGCCGGCTCTGGGGACGGCCGCGGCGGCGGTCGCCGAGCTGGACTTCGTGGGCGCGAAGGCCGCGCTCGCCGCGCACCTGCGCGCCGTCGAGCCTTTGATCGACGAAGAGAACGCCCTCGAACTCGTCGAGGCGCGCCACCCGCTGCTCGAAGAGAACCTGCGCGGGCAGGGGCTCGAAGTCGTCCCCGTCTCGCTGCGGCTCGACCCCGCGCGCCCCGTGATGGTCATCTCGGGCGCGAACGCGGGCGGCAAGACCGTCGTGCTCAAGACGGCCGGGCTGCTCTCCCTGATGGCGCTCTCGGGCCTCCACGTCCCGGCGCGCGCGGCGCGGGTGCCGCCCTACCGCTCGGTGCTCGCAGACATCGGCGACCGCCAGTCGCTCGCCGCCAACCTCTCGACCTTCACCTCGCACGTCTCGAACATACGCCGCATGGTCGAGGAGTGCCGCGCGCCCGCGCTCGTCCTCCTGGACGAGGTCGGCACGGGCACCGACCCCGAGGAGGGCTCGGCCCTCGGCGTCGCGGTGGTTGACCACTTCCGCCGCGCCTGCGGCGCGCACGTCATCGCGACGACCCACTACTCGGGCCTGAAGATGTACGCCTCGAACGAGGAGGGCGTGCAGAACGCGTCCGTCGAGTTCGACGAGCGCACGCTCCAGCCGACCTACCGCCTGCTGGTCGGCGTCGCCGGCTCGTCCGCCGGGCTCGAGATCGCGCGCCGCTTCCGCCTGCCCGAAGAGATCATCGAGGCGGCCCGGGGCCGCGTGGACGAGCGGACGCTCGCCGCCGAACGGTACCTGCGCCGCATCCAGCGCGAGGCCGAGGAGGCCGAGGCCCAGCGCCGCGCGCTCGAAGAGGAGCGCCGCGCCGTCGCCGAGCGCTACAACTCGCTCGACGCCGAGGCCGAGCGCCGCGAGCGCGAGCGCCAGCAGGAGTTCGCCAAAATGCTTGAGCGCGGCGTCGCCGACTTCGAGCGGCAGTCGCG
>DASVWB010000192.1:0-86209 GCA_036389815.1 Pyrinomonadaceae bacterium
TCGTCGCCACGCACGCGCACGCCGACCACATCGGCGCGGCCGACGAGGTCATCCGCGGCACCAACGTCGCGCACGTCCTCTACTCCGGCGTGCCGAACACGACGAAGAACTACGAGGACTTCCTCAAGGCCGTGGACGAGAAGAAGATCGACCTCATCCGCGCCGCGCCCGGCCAGCAGTTCACGCTCGGCGGCGGCGCAGTCCTCCGCGTGCTCGCGCCCATCGAGCCCTTCTTCAAGAAGGAGGACCTGCGCTCGGGCGGCAACGAGCCGAACGCCAACTCGGTCGTCGCGCGGCTCGACTACGGCGCGTTCTCGATGCTCCTGACGGGCGATGCCGAGGAGCAGACCGAGCGCGAGCGCCTCATCAAGAATGGCGCGAACTTCCGCGCCACGGTGCTCAAGGTCGGCCACCACGGCTCGAAGTACGCGACCTCGGAGGACTTCCTCAAGCGCGGCGAGTTCAAGTATGCGGTCATCTCCGCCGGCCCGGACAACCGCTACGGCCACCCCTCGCAGGAGGCGCTCGACCGCCTGAAGGCGGCCGGCGTCAAAGTCTTCCGCACCGACTTCCAGGGCGAGATAGTCATCTCGACGCGCGGCCAGGAGGGCGACGTGAAGATCACGACGGCGCGCGAGCCGAAGCCCTCCGAGAACATGTGGGCGGGGCGCCAGGCGCTCCGGGACGACTCGGCCAAGCGCGGCTTCATAGACTTCGGCGACCTCCCGCCCGCGCCGAAGCCGCGCGACGAGGCGCGCTCGAACTCGAACGCGAACTCGAACGCGAAGAGGGGCGGGAGGTGACGCGCCGTGTCTGAGCATCAGAAGCCCGGCAGGTCGAAACGCACGCGCGCCGTCGTAGACCGCGTCGAGGACGGCGGGACGGCCGTCCTGCTCGTCGGCGACGAAGAACTCAAGGTCGAGCTGCCCGCCTCGCTCCTGCCAGAAGGCGCCGAGGGCGGGAGCCACCTCCTCATCGACCTCTCGCTCGATGAGGAGTCGCGCCGCGCGGCCGAAGGCCGCGTCCGCGCCCTGCAAGAGAAGCTTGAGAAGCGCGGCGGCGAGGGGCGGAAGGACTTCAAGCTCTGAAACATTCCGCCGCTTTCCGTCATATAGATTCGAGAACGCCCGGCGCCCCGGCCGCCCGCTGACCCATGACGAAATCAATCACCTACTCCGACGCGGGCGTCTCGATAGACGCGGCGAACGCGGCGGTCGAGAAGATCAAGGGGCTGGCGCGCTCGACCTTCAACGCGCGGGCGCTCTCCGAGATAGGCTCGTTCGGCGGGATGTTCGACGGCGCGTTCCCGCACATGCGCGAGCCGGTGCTCGTCGCCTCGGCCGACGGCGTGGGGACGAAGCTGAAGGTGGCCTTCATGACGGGCGTCCACGAGACGGTCGGGCGCGACCTCGTCAACCACTGCACGAACGACATCCTCGTGCAGGGCGCGCGCCCGCTCTTCTTCCTCGACTACGTGGCGACGGGCGTGCTCGCGCCCGAGACGGTCGTCTCGGTGGTGGACGGCATCGCGCGCGGCTGCCGCGAGAACGGGTGCGTCCTGCTCGGCGGCGAGACGGCCGAGATGCCCGGCTTCTACGCCGAGGGCGAGTACGACGTGGCCGGCTTCATCGTCGGCGTCGTCGACCGCGCGAAGGTCATCGACGGCGGGCGGGTCAGGGCCGGCGACGTGCTGCTGGGCCTGCCCTCGGCGGGGCTGCACACCAACGGCTACTCGCTCGCGCGCAAGCTCTTCTTCGAGGTCGCCGGCTACGAGGTTGACACGCGCCTCGACGCGCTCGGCGAGACGGTCGGCGAGGCGCTCCTGCGCCCGCACCTGAGCTACCTCCGCCCGCTCGAAGGGCTGCTCGACACGGGCGCCGTCAAGGCGCTCGCGCACGTCACGGGCGGCGGGCTCGTCGAGAACGTGCCGCGCGTCCTGCCCGAGGGGACGGCCGCGGAGATCGAGACGGGGTCGTGGCCCGTGCCGCCCGTCTTCCGGGTCATGCGGGAGCTGGGCAACGTCTCGGACGCCGAGATGCACCGCACCTTCAACATGGGCGTGGGCATGGTCGTCATCTGCTCGCCGCCGGACGCCGCCGCCGTCCGCGCACACTTCGACTCCGTCAAACAGCCTTCATACCAGATCGGCACCGTCAGGCAGGGGGCGCGCGAAGTCACCCTGCTCTGAGGCTTCGCGCGCCCGTGCGAGAACTTTCTGCGTCCCGCGCTTCGAGCTGTCCCCTCTGCGGGCCGCCCGTTTTCAACCCTCATCGGACGGAAGGAAGACGACTATGACCGACCCCCTGGACTTCGAAGAACAGCCGCCGACCAAGCAGGAGGAGGCCGTGCACCCGGAAAGGGCTCACCAGAGCCCCGTCGCCTGGCTCTTCGGCCGCCAGCTCGTCCGGAGCCTCAAGTACACGCTCGTCTACACGGCCTTCGGCGAGAAGCTCGACCCGCGCGACTGGATGAACCCGCGCGCGTACACCTTCGCCGGGGGCGGCGCCGGCGTCGAAGGCGACGCGTCGGCCGCCTCCGCCGACGAGGGCGCGGCGGCCGAATCCTGCCCGCCGCCCTGGAGGCCGCGCACCGCCGACCCGGCCGCCGCGCCGGGCGGAGGCGGCGACGGCGACTTCTGGTTCGACTACCTGTCCGACACGGGCGACGGCACGAAGGCCGTCTACAGCCTCGCCTACCTCTGCATGAGCGACCTCTGGGCCGACGCGCCCGGCGACGGGCCGCCCGCCCCGCAGGACTCCTTCCTTGAGAAGGAGCCGAAGCCGGGTCTGACGCGACTGCCGCGCGGCTCCTTCCTCATGGTGGGCGGCGACACGGCCTACCACATGTCCGACTACGCGACGCTGCACGAGCGCTTCCAGCTCCCCTTCCGCTGGGCGTTCGAAGACCTCAGGAGGAACCTCAAAGGCCGCTTCGACGAGGCGCGCCGCCCCATCTTCGGCATCCCCGGCAACCACGACTACTACGACCAGCTCGACGGGTTCCGCCGCCAGTTCCGCCGGACGGTCAGGCCCGAGCCGGCGGCCGAGCCGGCGGACCTCGGCGACTACCGCAACCCGCAACTGCTCGTCTCAGGCTTCGTCCGCTGCCAGGAGGCCAGCTACGTCGCGCTCGAACTCCCGCACGGGTGGTGGCTGTGGGGGCTCGACACCGAGGTCGGCACCATCGACGTGCGGCAGCGGAAGTTCTTCCAGAAGCTCGCGAGCGAGGCCACGGGGCTCCCCGAAGACCGGGCGCCGGCCGCGCTCGACAGGCTCATCGTCGCCACCTGCGCGCCCACCACGGTCTTCGGCAAGTTCCCCGACCGCGACGACGAGAAGTCGGCGCGCGCCTTCTACCAGCTTGGCCTCTCGCGCCCCTTCCTCGAACCCGACAAGCTGGAGAAGAGGGGCGACGGCACGCCGGAGCCGACGCTGCGGCCCGACCAGTGCCGGCTCGACATCTCGGGCGACGTGCACCACTACGCGCGCTACTGGGGGCCGGCCCGTGAGGGCGAGCCGCGCGTGCGCGAGCACGGCCCCGACAGGCGGCCGCGGCCGCGGCCGAACTACGCCTCGGTCGTGTCGGGCATCGGCGGCGCGTTCCACCACCCCTCGCAGACCTACAAGGGCGAGATCGAGGAGCACACGCTCTACCCGTCCGAGAGGGTCTCGCGCAGGGAGGTGGCGCGGCAGGTCTTCCGCTTCTGGAACCTCATCAACGGGGGCGGCGTCTGGCTCGTCGGCTTCCTCCTGGCCTTCATCATCTACTCCGGCCTGACCTTCTCGCAGAGCAGCCGCCAGTTCGTACACTCCTTCTACTTCTGGGAGTGGGCCGGCATCTCCCGGCAAGAGGCGGTCACGCCGACCGTCCCCGTCATAGACCAGGGCGAGACGGTGCAGCAGTTCCTGGCCGGCGAGTGGCCCGTGCCGAAGGCGCGCACGGACGGCATCTGCGGCGACGTCGAGAAGACGGCGCCCGCCTGCGCGCGCGGCTGCTACCCGCCGCGCTACTTCCTCGGGGCGTGCGCCGTCGAGAAGCCCGGCTCGTACTGGCTCGGCGTCGCGCTGACGCTGGCCTCGCTCGCGCTCGTCGTCGCGGCCTTCATCCTCGCCAAGCTGGGCTGGCTCTTCGACGACCCCGACAGGGAGCTCGTCGAGCAGGCGCAGGGCATGCCCGCCGAGACGAAGGAGGGCGCCCGCGAGAGGGAGCAGGATAAGGGGCGGCGGGAGCCCGGGAAGCTGCACTGGTACGAGGAGCGCCCCTTCCGGAGGGTCGCGTGGCTCGCGGTGCCGACGATAATAATCGCGTTCCTCGCGCTGCTCGTACTGAGGCCGTTCCGCCCGCACATCACGCCGTTCGGCAACAGCATGATGGTGCTCGTCACTCTGATCTGGGCGGCCGGGGCCGTCGCGCTCAACGTGCGCTACAGCGAGTGGCTCTTCTGGAAGTCCTCGGTGAGGAAGCTCTCGCGCTTCGACTGGGTCGTGACGTGGGTGCTCGGCGTCTTCGCCGTGGTCAGCCTCGCCGCGGGGCTCTGGGTCTTCGGCCAGAACAACCGCGCGGCCAACCTCGTGGCCGACATCGTCTTCGCCCTCGTCGTGCTCGGGGGCTTCCTCGGCGTCGTCGCGCTCGGCTACTTCAAGGCGGGCGAGCTGAGGGACGGCTACCTGCGGAAGATTCCCTACGGGCTGCTGGGGCTCTTCCACGCCGTCCTGCAACTGGCCACCGCCTACCTCGTCGTGCGCAAGGGCGCGCTGCCGTCCTGGCTGTTCGGGCTGCCCGTGCTGCCGGCGGCCTCCGGGACGGGCGGGCAGGCGCCGGGTACGCTGCTCCTCGGCGGCGAGGCGCTGGCCCTCGCCGCCGCGAGGCTGGTCGTCATCGCCTTGATACTGCTCGCCGTCGTCGCGGCCTTCGGGCTGCTCGGCTGGCTGTGGATGAGGGACAACCATCGCGTGCTGCTCGCCGTCACCTGGGTCGCGCACGGCGTCGTCATGCTCCTGCTGCCGTGGCTCACGTGGCGCGTGTTCGCCGGCCCGGCCGGGGGGGAGTTCGTAGACCACCAGGGGCTGCTGCCCGGGGTCTACAACGAGGGCTGGTGGGGGCTCCTGCCGGCCGTGATGGCGGGGCTCCTCGGCGCGGTGCTCTGCTGCGTCTGGCTCGGCTGGTACTTCGCCGTCTCGCTGGCCTACCACGGCCACAACAACGAGATCGCCGGCGCGGCGCGCATCGAGCGCTTCAAGCAGTTCGTCCGCTTCCGCATCAACCGTGACGGCCTGACCGGCTACGTCATCGCCGTCGACTACCCGAAGAGGGACGGCCAAGACCTCAGGCCGAGGCTCGTGGACGTGTTCCACATCTGCGCGAAGCCCTGACCCCGAAGCGACCCGCGCGGCCCGCACGCGCGTGCGGGCCGCGCGGGCGTCCGCCCGACGATGAACCACCCAACCGATAACGCCCGCCGCGTAGGGATTCTCATCTCGGGGCGCGGGTCGAACATGGCGGCGCTGGCCGACGCGGTGGCCGCGGGGCGCGTCCCCGGCGCGCGCGTCGCGCTCGTCCTCAGCGACAGGCCGCGGGCCGGCGGCCTCGACGCCGCGCGCGCGCGCGGGCTGGAGACGGCCGTCGTCGAGCGCCGCGGGCGCACGCGCGAGGAGCACGAGCGCGAGCTGGTCGCCGTCCTGAACGGGCGCGGCGTCGAGCTGGTCTGCCTCGCCGGCTACATGCGCCTGCTCTCGCCCTGCTTCGTCGGCGAGTTCCGCGGCCGCGTCCTCAACATACACCCCTCGCTGCTGCCGGCCTTCCCCGGCCTCGACGCGCAGCGCCAGGCCGTCGAGCACGGCGTGCGCTTCTCCGGCTGCACCGTCCACTTCGTGGACGAGACACTGGACGGCGGCCCCATCGTCGCGCAGCGCGTCGTCCCCGTCGAAGACTCCGACACGCCCGACACTCTCGCCGCGCGCATACTGCGCGAGGAGCACGTCGCCTACCCCGAGGCGCTCGCGCTCGTCTGCTCCGGCCGCTACGAGGTCGTCGGCCGCCGGGTGGTGAAAAAGCAGTAGGCAGTAGACAGTAGACAGTAGGCTCCGCTCCGCCGGGGTTGACGTTGACATACTCGCCGCCCGACTCATAAAGGTTTTCCTACTGTCTACTGTCTACTGTCTACTGCCTACTGTCTTTGAACTTTCAACCCGCCGACCTTAAACTCTCGCGCATGAACACGGACGAGCAGTTGGAGTTCCTGCGCAAGGGGACGGTCGAGGTCATCCGCGAGGCAGACCTGCGCGCGAAGCTTGAGCGGAGCGCGAAGGAGGGGCGCCCCTTGCGCGTCAAGCTCGGGGCCGACCCGACCGCGCCCGACATACACCTCGGCCACACGGTCGTCATCCGCAAGCTCCGCCACTTCCAGGAGCTGGGGCACACGGTCATCTTCCTCATCGGCGACTTCACCGGGCTCATCGGCGACCCCTCGGGCAAGTCGGCCACCCGCCCCCAGCTCACGCGCGAGGAGATAGACGCCAACGCCGAGACCTACAAGAAGCAGATCTTCAAACTCCTCGACCCCGACCGGACGGAGATCCGCTTCAACTCCGAGTGGATGGGCGCGCTCGGCTCCGACGGCTTCGTCCGCCTCGCCTCGCACGTCACGGTCAAACAGATTCTGGAGCGCGACGACTTCCAGAAGCGGCTCTCGGAGGAGCGCCCCGTCGCGCTGCACGAGCTGCTCTACCCGCTCACGCAGGCTTACGACTCCGTGGCGCTCGAAGCGGACGTGGAGCTGGGCGGCACCGACCAGAAGTTCAACCTGCTGATGGGGCGCAACCTCCAGCGCGAGTACGGACAGGAGCCGCAGGTGGCGATGATCACGCCGCTGCTCGAAGGCACGGACGGCGTGCAGAAGATGTCGAAGTCTCTGGGCAACTACGTCGGCATAGACGAGCCGCCCGCCGAGATGTTCGGCAAGCTGATGTCGGTCTCGGACGACCTGATGTGGCGCTACTACGAGCTGCTGACCGACCTCGGCGTGGGCGACATCCGCTGGATGCGCGAGCGCGCCCAGTACGGCGAGGACAACCCGCGCGACTTCAAGGCCGGCCTCGCCCGGCGCGTCATCGCCGACTTCCACTCGCAGGAGGCGGCCGACGCCGCCGAGGCCGAGTTCGTCCGCCGCTTCCGCAACAAGGAGGCGCCCGACGAGGTGGAGGAGCGCGCCGTCGCCTCGCAGCGTTGGAGGCTCCCGCGCCTGCTCGTCGAGACCGGCCTCGCGCCCTCGATGGCCGAGGCGCGCCGCCTCGTCGAGCAGGGAGGCGTGCGCGTGGACGGCGAGCGGCTCTCGCAGGCCGAGGCCGAGGTCGAGCTGAGCGCCGGCCGCGCCGCGCTCATCCAGGTCGGCAAGCGCCGCTTCCTCCGCGTCCGCGGCGCGTAAGCCTTCGGAAGGCCGGCCCTCCCCCGGCCCGTGCGTCGCGCTTTTGAATCCCGGGCCGCCTGTGCTAGACTCCGCGCCTCATCTGTAGCGGTTCCCCGAACCTTCGACCCTTCACTTCAACCCCAAAACGATCTCACGGAGGAGATAATGTCAGACGAATCCCCCAAAAAAGACGCCCCCCCCCCGACCGAAGCCGCTGCGCTCGCGGCCCTGTTCGAGAACGATTACTTCAGGCTAAAGGTCGAGGAAGCAGTCCGGCAGCGCACCCAAACGGAGCTGAACATATGGTGGAAGCGGATGGTCGCGACCGCCGCCGTCATCACCGCCGTCATCGGCGCCTTCGGCATCAAGGCTTACATGTCCCTCAACGACGCCGCCGGCAAGGCCGAGGAGGTCGCGAAGGCCGTCTCGTCCCGCTCGCTGGAGGTCAACGAGCTGGTGAGCCACGCCAAGGACGATGTCTCCTCGTTCCGGAAGACCACCGAGCAGGTGCAGGCCGGCCTCGACGAGAACAGGAGGCAGGTGGCCGACTTCATGAGCGGCGCGGCCGACCGCGCCGGCGAGTTCGCCCAGAGGTTCGGCACCTTCGAGGAGGGCTTCAGGAGGGATCGCGAGAACGTGGACAGGTCGCTGACCGCCGCCGGCGATAGGTTCAAGGACGCCGACCACATGCTCTCCCAGGCCAACCGGGCGCTCGAAGACGCGCGCAAGGAGCAGGAAGGCATGCGCAGGGACTACACCGCCTTCAAGGAAGGGATGAACGAAGACTACAAGAGCTTCAAGACCTCGCGGGTCTCGGACTTCGACCGGTTTACGAAGAGCGAGGCGGACTGGCGCAACACCGTGGACAAAAACGTAAGCTCGCTCGAACAGAAGCTCCTCGGCGGCGGCACCTTCGTCATCAACGAAAAGTCCCCCACGCAGCTCAACCCACCGCTCGCCGACGGCGTGCGAAACCCGCTCACGGTGCGCGTCAAGCGCGTCTCCTCCAAGGAGCTGTTGGGGCTGAAGATTCAGGACTCCACGGGGAACGTAGTCGTCCAGCCGGTCGACCTGCTCGTCAACGAGTCCGTCTCCTTCAGGTCGGGCGAATACAGCTACACGCTGACGCTGAGGTACATCACGGAGCTGTTCATGAACAGCGACCAGGCCGGCATTGACCTCACCTGGGAGCGGATACATCAGCCGGCGGCGCAGGCCGTCCAGGCGGCGCAGGCCGCACAGGCGTCGAAGTAGGGGCGCGGAGCCGGAAGGAGGCACGTAGTTATGTCCGGTGAGAACGTGGCGCTCGTCCGCCGCTGGTTCGAGGAGGTCTGGAACAAGGGGCGCGCCGAGGCGATTGAGGAGATGTTCGACGAGGAGGGCGTCGCGCACGGCCTCGCCGACGAGAGCGGCGCGGAGCTGCGCGGCCCCGCGCACTTCCGCGCCTTCCACGGCCGGTTCCGCGAAGCCTTCCCCGGCGTGGAGGTCGTCGTGGAGGACGCCATCTCGGAGGGCGACAGGGTCGCGGCGCGCTGCACCGTGCGCGCACGCCACGAGGGCGACTCGCTCGGCTTCGCCGCCACGCGGCGCCCCGTCGAGTTCACCGGGATGACCTTCGCGCGCGTCCGCGGCGGCAAGATAGTCGAGGCGTGGAACAACTTCGACTTCATGTCCATGTACGGCCAGCTCGGCGCGCTCCGCCTCGTCGCCGCCGAACCGCCCGACGCGCCCGGCGCCGACGAGGCGCTGCCCTCGCTTGATTGAAGTAGATAGTAGACAGTAGACAGTAGACAGTAGACAGTAGACAGTAGCGCTCCGCGTGGCGGACGTTGACGATGATGCCCGGGCGGTTCATCGACGAAGGGTTTTCTACTGTCTACTGCCTACTGCCTACTGCCTACTCTTAAAATGTCCGCAGCCGTCCACACCGACGAGACGCTGGTCATCGAGACGCCGGAGCGCGTGCCGCTGCACTTCGCGCTGGCCTCGACGGGCAACCGCTTCCTCGCCTGCGCCTTCGACCACTTCCTGCAAGCGCTCGTCATCGCCGTCGTGGTCTTCGGCGTCCTCTGGTGGATAGGGTTTTCGGGGCTGGAGAGCTGGGCGGCGGGCGCGCCGAAGTGGGCGGTGGCGCTGCTCGTCGTCGCGGTCTTCCTGCTGTGGTCGGGCTACTTCGTGCTCTTCGAGTGGGCGTGGTCGGGGCAGACGCCGGGCAAGCGCTGGCTGCGGCTGAGGGTGATACGCGAGGACGGGCGCCCCGTCACCTTCTGGGAGGCCGCCGCCCGAAACCTCGTCCGCATACTCGACATGGAGCCGTTCCCCTTCTACTCGGTCGGGCTCGTCTCGGTCTTCGTCAGCCGCCGCGACCAGCGCTTGGGCGACCTCGTCGCCGGCACCGTCGTCGTGCGCGAGCGCGAGGCGCAGGCGCCCACCTTCGAGCAGGTCTTCTCCGCGCCGACCTCGGACGCGGCGCTGCGCCGCTCGTTCAAGCCCGTCGCCTTCCGCGCCGACCTGAACACGCTCACGGAGCCGGAGGTCGAGGTGGTCGAGGCGTTCCTGCGCCGCCGCTGGGACATGGAGGAGATGCCGCGCCAGTGGATGGCCTGGCGCATCGCCACGCCCGTCCTCTACAAGCTCCGCCCCGACTACGACCCCGCGCAGTTCACCTACGAAGGCTTCCTCGAAGAACTACTCCACCGCTACCGCGCCGCGCACCGCTTCTCGGAATGAGCCGCGGGTTGTGAAGCCAATTCCCGGCTAAATTGACGCGCGCGGGGTCGCTCGCCTACACTGTCGGGTTATTTCGGCGGGCAGTTTTTCTACAGAGAGGCACATCTAAGAAGACATGAGTAAAGATATCTTCATCCTCGGCGGCAAGCGCACGCCGATGACGGAATACGTCGGCGCGCTCAAGGACGTGAAGGCACTGGACCTCGGCGCCGCGGCGGCGCGCGGCGCGCTCGAAGCCACGGGCGTCGCGGCCGAAGAGATAGACCACACGGTCTTCGGCAACGCCTTGCAGACCTCGGGCGACGCCATCTACGGCGCGCGCCACGTCGCGCTCAAGGCCGGCGTCCCGGCCGACCGCCCCGCCCTGACCGTCAACCGCCTCTGCGGCAGCGGCATCCAGTCGGTCGTCTCGGGCGCGCACATGATTCTGCTCGAAGAGGCGCGCACCGCGCTCGTCGGTGGGATGGAGTCGATGTCGATGGCGCCGCACGTCATCTACGGCGCGCGCTCCGGCTTCGGGCTCGGGCAGGGCAAGCTGGAAGACTCGCTGATGGTGGCGCTCCTGGACACCTACTGCAACACGACGATGGCCGGCACGGCCGAGAACCTCGCGCGCCGCTACGAGATTTCGCGCGAGGAGCAGGACGCCTACGCGCTGCGCTCGCAGCAGCAGGCCAAGCGCGCGCAGGACGCCGGCGTCTTCGCCGAAGAGATAGTCCCCGTCGAGGTCAAGACGCGCAAGGGCACGCGCGTCGTGGACAAGGACGACCACCTGCGCCCCGACACGACGCTCGAAGTGCTGGCGAAGCTCCCGACGGCGTTCAGCAAGGACGGCTTCGTCACGGCCGGCAACGCCTCCGGCATCGTGGACGGCGCGGCGGCCCTCGTCGTCGCGGGCGGGGATTACGTGAAGGAGCGAAATCTGAACCCGGCCGGGCGCGTCGTCTCTTGGGCCTACGCGGGCGTCGAGCCCGACGTGATGGGCATCGGCCCCGTCCCGGCCATCCGCAAGGCGCTCGACAAGGCCGGCCTCAAGCTCTCAGACATCGACCTCGTCGAGGTCAACGAGGCTTTCGCCTGCCAGTACCTCGCCGTCGAGAAGGAGCTGGGGCTCGACCGCTCGAAGACGAACGTCAACGGCGGCGCCATCGCCCTCGGCCACCCGCTCGGCGCGTCGGGCACGCGGCTCATCCTCACGGCGCTGAACGAACTCGGGCGCCGCGGCGGCCGCTACGGGCTGGCCTCGGCCTGCATCGGCGGCGGCCAGGGCATTGCCATCATCTTCGAGCGCGTGTAAGATTTCGGCGGCCGAAGTTTCCGCGGGCGCGCCAGGACTTCCCGGCGCGCCCGCTCTCTCTCCTCCCGCACCAAACAGGACTGAAAAGCCGACTCAGCACACGCCCGCGCGGTGACTCCCGCCCCGCACGGCACTACGGCCCGCGGCACGTCTTCCCGATCCGGCGCGACCCGGCCGAACCCCGGCCCACCCTGCGCCCCGAACAGAAAGGACCCTCGCAATGTCTCGCAACACTTTCCACAGGGGGGCCCGCGCGACCGCGCCGCGCAGGCTCTTCGCGCCGGCGCTCTTCGCCGCACTCTGCCTCGCCGCCGTGGCGGCCGGGGCGCGCGACGCCTCGGCGCAGACTCCCGTCTCGCCCGACCTCGTCATCAGCCAGGTCTACACGCGCGGCGGCGAGCCGGGCGCGACCTTCCGCAACGACTTCGTCGAAATCTTCAACCGCGGCAACGCGACCGTGAACCTCGCCGACTACTCGCTCCAGGTGCTCGTCAACGTGACGCCCCCGGGCGGGACAACCCCCATCTCCACCCCCGTCACCATCAGGTTCGTCTCCACGGGCGGCGGCTTCCCCGTCGCGCCGGGCAAGTACGTCCTCTACCAGTTCGGCAGCAGCGGCAACAACGGCGCGCCGCTGCCCGTCACGCCCGAGGCCCCGGCCGGCGCGAACAACTTCAACCTGCCCTCCGGCGCCGGCCGCGTCGCGCTCGTCAAGGGCATGGCCTTCCACCCCTACGCGCAGTACGGCTGCGGCGTCGGCGCGGACGCGGCGCTCGCCGACTTCTTCGCCTACGGCCCTTCGACCTGCGTCGAGGGCGACGCGAACTTCCCCGCCCCGTCGCCGACGACCGCCGCGCTGAGGAACCAGGACGGCTGCGCCGACACGAACAGCAACGCCGCCGACTTCGCGACGGCCGCGCCGCTCCCGCGCAACTCGACGGCGGCCGCGCACCTCTGCAACCTGACCCCGCTCGCCAGCACCGTGCAGTTCGAGGTCGCGAGCGCCACCGTCAACGAGGGCGCGGGCTTCGCCGAAATCTTCGTCACGCGCACGGGCAGCTCGGGCGTCGCCAAGTTCCAGTACGCCACCGGCGACGACACGGCGAGCGAGCGCTCCGACTACACGACCACGCTCGGCGTCGCCACCTTCGCGCAGGACGAGACGCGGACGAGCTTCCGCATCCCCATCACCGACGACGCGCGGCAGGAGGGCACCGAGACCCTCTTCGTCTCGCTCAACCTGCAACCCTTCTTCCCGAGCGGCCTCTCGCTCGGCGCGACGCACGTCATGCGCCTGAGCATCAACGACAACGACGCCGCGCCGTCCGGCTCCAACCCCATCGACTCGACCGACTTCTTCGTCCGCCAGCACTACGCCGACTTCCTCTCGCGCGAGCCCGACGCGCCCGGCTTCCAGTTCTGGACGAACGAGATCGAGCAGTGCGGCGCGGACGCCCAGTGCCGCGAGGTCAAGCGCATCAACGTCTCGGCGGCCTTCTTCCTCGCCATCGAGTTCCAGGAGACGGGCTACTTCGCCTACCGCGCCTACAAGGCCGCGTTCCCCGACAACCCCTCGCGGCTGCGCGGCTTCCCGCTCTACCGCGAGCTGTGGCGCGACGCGCAGGTCATCGCGGGCGGCGTCATCGTCGGGCAGGGCGACTGGCAGCAGCAGCTCACGGCGAACAAGGCGGCCTACGCCGTGGACTTCACCCTCCGACCCGAGTTCCAGCTCCGCTACCCCGACTCGATGACCCCCGAGGCGTTCGTCGACGCCCTGAACGCGAACACAGGGGGCGCGCTCTCGCCCGCCGAGCGCGACGCCGAGGTGGCGCTCCTGAAGTCGGGGCCGGGCATGCGCGGCCTCGTCTTCCGGCACGTCGTCGAAGACCCGGACTTCAAGCGGACGGAGACCAACCGCGCCTTCGTGCTGATGGAGTACTTCGGCTACCTCCGCCGCAACCCGTTCGACCCGCCGGAGCCGACCCTGAGCTTCGCTGGCTACGACTTCTGGCTCTCGAAGCTCGACGAGTTCGGCGGCAACTTCGTCCGCGCCGAGATGGTCAAGGCGTTCATCTCGTCTGACGAGTACCGCCGGCGCTTCGCGCAGTAGTGACCCGAACCGCCCCCGAGGGGACGCAAAACGGGCCGCCCCGGCCGAGTCGTGCACGACTCGGCCGGGGCGGCCCGTTCGGTTTCTGGATAAGCGCGGGTAATGCTGATTTAACTGCCATTTAACGCCGCCCCGCGAGCAACCGGGTCTGCGGGGCGCGCATCTTATGCGCGCTCCTGTCCAGCGGGTTGACCTTGTGGCGAAAATCGAGTAAAAGCATCGCCTCGATCCTTCGCGCTTACGCGCCTTCCCGGCTGCCCCGGATGGTGCCGACCTTTAACCCCTGATTCACGAAAGGAATCTCGATGTACCCACCCGCCAGTGGGCAGAAGTATGCGCCTGCGCGCTTCCGCCACGTCTCCCTGCTCCTCGTCTTCTCGCTCCTAGCCCTGGCCACCCCGACCCGATTCGTTAAGCTCATCCCGTCGGCCCACGCCGCGACTTTCGCGACGGGCTCCGGGTCTACTATCTTTATTAACGAAATTCATTACGACAATACCGGCGGGGACACCGGCGAGGCGGTCGAAGTCGCGGGGCCGGCCGGGACGAACCTGAGCGGCTACAGCCTCATCCCCTACAACGGCGCGGACGGGAAATCCTATTCGCCGACCGTCACACTATCAGGCGTCATCCCGAACCAGCAGAACGGCTACGGCGCGATCAAATTCGACATCCTCGGGCTCCAGAACGGCGCGCCCGACGGCATCGTGCTCGCGCAGGGCACGACCGTCATTCAATTCCTGAGCTACGAGGGCGTCTTCGTCGCCGCCAACGGCGTCGCGAGCGGGCTGACGAGCACCGACATCGGAGTCTCGCAGGCCGGCACGGAGCCCATCGGAAGCTCGCTCCAGTTGACGGGCAGCGGCGGCACCTACGGCAGCTTCACGTGGGCGGCCACGACCTCCAACACCTTCGGCTTGCCTAACACCGGCCAGACCTTCAGCACGGTGACCGCGACCCCTTCGCCCACCCCTTCGCCGACCCCGACGCCCTCGCCCACCCCGAGCCCGAGCCCGACGCCCAGCCCCTCCCCGACGCCCTCGCCCTCCCCGACGCCGACCCCCGTGCCCGCGGGCGCGGTCGTCATCAGCCAGGTCTACGGCGGCGGCGGCAACGCCAACGCGCCTTACAAGAACGACTTCATCGAGCTCTTCAACCGCAGCACCGAGACCGTCACGCTGACCGGCTGGTCGGTGCAGTACGCCTCGGCGGGCAGCACCAGCGGGGCGTGGTTCCACACCGACCTGCCCACCATCACGCTCGCGCCCGGCCAGTACTACCTGGTCAGGGAGGCCGCGGGCACTAGCTGCAACGGCCCCTGCGGCGCCGATCTCCCCGTCACGCCCGACTTCGCCGGCGGCACCATCGGCGTCGGCAGCCAGGAGGGCAAGGTCGCGCTGATGCGCACCCAGACCGCCTTCAACGGCCAGTGCCCCATCGGCAACCCGAGCCTCGTGGACTTCGTCGGCTACGGCGGCGCGAACTGCTTCGACGGCCCCGCCCCCGCCCCCGGCACGGTCAACACCACGGCCGTGCTGCGCTCGCGCAACGGCTGCAAGGACACCGACTACGACGCCGTCAACTTCACCGCGGAGCCGCCGAGCCCGCGCAACACCTTGTCGCCGGCCAACGTCTGCCCCCTCGGCGACGAGGCGCCCGAGGTCTTCAGCACGACGCCCGTCGACGGCACGCTCAACGTCTCGCTCACGTCGAACGTCACCGTCAGGTTCGACCAGTTGGTGAACGTCACCGGGAGCTGGTTCGAGATCAACTGCGGCACGACCGGCATCCACACGGCGACCGCCACGACCACCAACTCGACCGACTTCACGCTCGACCCCGACACCGACTTCGGCGGCAACGAGCTGTGCACGGTGACGGTCTTCGCCTCCAACGTCTCCGACCAGGACTCGGCCGACCCGCCCGACAACATGGCGGCGAACAAGGTCTTCAGCTTCCGGACGCTCATCCCGCGCGACCCGGCCGAGCACCTCGTGATGGGCAACCCGTCGGGCGCGGCCGCGGCCGACCTGAACAACTACCTGATGCCGAAGGCGCAGTACGTCTCCTCGTACAACTGCGCGAAGGGCACGCCCAACTGGGTGAGCTGGCACCTCGACTCGTCCTGGATCGGCACCGCGCGGCGCCAGGACGACTTCCGCCCCGACCCGGCCGTCCCCGCCGGCTGCTACCAGGTCGGCAGCGACTACGAGTTCGGCACCTACGGCTTCCAGCGCGGCCACATGACGCCGTCGGCCGACCGCACCTCGTCCGTCCCCGACAACTCGGCCACCTTCTTCATGACGAACATGGTGCCGCAGACGCCCGACAACAACACGGGCCCGTGGGAGAAGTTCGAGTCAGACATCCGCACCTTCCTCGGCAACTCCGCCAACGAGATTTACATCGTCTCCGGCCCGCACGGCGTCGGCGGCACGAGCGACAAGGGGAAGTTCGACACCATCCTCGGCGGTAACGTCACCGTCCCGAGCGCGACGTGGAAGGTCATCCTCATCCTGCCCAACCAGGCGGGCGACGACACCACCCACGTCACGAAGGAGACCCGCGCCTTCGGCGTCATCATGCCCAACAAGCAGGGCATCGGCAGCGACCAGTGGCAGAAGTACCTCGTCACGGTCGACCAGGTCGAGGCGCTCACCGGCTACGACTTCTTCTCGAACGTGCCCGACGACGTCGAGAACGTCATCGAGGCGCGCGTGGACGAGGCCGCCAACACCGCGCCCGTCGCCGACGCCCAGTCGGTCACGACGGCCGAGGACGCGCAGAAGGGCGTGACGCTCACGGCGTCCGACGCCAACGTCAACAGCGTGCTCTCCTACACGGTCGTCTCCGGCCCGTCGCACGGCACGCTCTCGGGCGACGCGCCCGACCTGACCTACACGCCGGAAGAGGACTACAACGGCACCGACTCGTTCACCTTCAAGGTGAGCGACGGCGGCAAGGAGTCGAACACCGCGACCGTCTCGGTCAGCGTCACGCCGGTCAACGACGCGCCCGTGGCGGGCGACGACTCGTTCGACACGAACGAGGACGCGGCGGCCGCCGAGGTCGACGTCCTCGGCAACGACACGGACGTCGAGCACGACGCGCTCGCGGTCACGAACGTCGGCACGGCGGCGCACGGCACGGCCTCGCTCGTCGGCGGCGTCGTGAAGTACGCGCCCGCGGCCGACTACAACGGGCCGGACTCGTTCACCTACATCGTCTCCGACGGCCACACCGGCGGGACGGCGACGGGCACGGTCAACGTCACCGTCGGCGCCGTCAACGACGCGCCGACGCTCTCGAACGTCCCGGCCTCGAAGACTATCCCGGAGCTGTCGAACTACACGTTCAAGGCGGCCGGCAGCGACGTTGACGGCGACGCGCTGACCTACACGCTCGTGGACGCCCCCGCGGGCGCGACCATCAACCCGGCGACCGGCGAGTTCAACTGGACGCCGTCCGAGGCGCAGGGCGGCGTGGGCTCGCCCTACAACTTCACGGTCAGGGTCACGGACGCCAACAACGCGACGGCCGACTCGCCCGTGAGCATCACCGTCGCCGAGGTCAACCAGGCGCCGACGCTGGCGGCCATCAACGACACGGCGGTGCTCGTCGGCGGCACCGTCTCGCTCGCGGCCTCGGCCGCGGACGGCGACATGCCGGCGCAGACGCTGACCTACGGCCTCGTCGGCCCGTCCTACGGCGCGACGATCAACCCGGCGAACGGCGCCTTCACGTGGACGCCGACGGTCGCGCAGGCCGGCCAGGTCTACACGTTCACCGTCTCGGTGAGCGACGGCCTCGCCTCCGCCCAGCAGTCGTTCAAGGTCGGCGTCGGCCACACGTGGTCGGGCCTGCTCCAGCCCATCAACCAGGACGGCACGTCCGTCTTCAAGCTCGGGCAGACCGTCCCCGTCAAGTTCCAGCTGACGGGCGCGAGCGCCGGCGTCGCCGACGCCGCCGCGCGGCTCTACCTGACGAAGCTCACCGACAACGTCATCGGCACGGACGAGAAGCCGGCCGACTCGACCTCGGCGGCGACGGAAGGCAACCTCTTCCGCTACGCGGACGGCCAGTACGTCTTCAACCTCAACACGAAGGGGTTGACGGCGGGCACGTACCAGTTGAGGGTTGACATGGGCGACGGCGTGTCGCGCGTGGTCAACATCTCGCTCAGGTAGCGGGCCCCCGCGCGGGGTTCTTCTTCAAGCCCCGCGCGGGGCTCACAACTCTCGGGCGGCCCCGACCGGCGTTTACGGGGCCGCCCGAAATTTTTTTCGCGCGCCTGCGGGGGCGTCCGGGGTCTCGTATGAAAAGCGACGAACAGATTTTGGAAGAGATCGGGGAGGCGGCGCGCGGCCTCTTCCGCATGAGCGAGGGCGACTACGCGGTCGAGCCGTTCGGCCTCGGCGCGGGGCAGGCGCCCGACCACGCGACCCTGCGCCGCGCCGCGGGGGCGGCCGACGACGCCGGCGTCACGGCGGACGCGCCGGAAACATTCTTCCGGCCGGCCGCCTTCATCGAGTCGTCCGGCGGCGGCGCCTTCGGGCCGGCGCCCGCGGCGCGGGTCGAAGGGCTGTCGCGCGCTCTGCTGGGGAACCTCTCGGAGGTGAAGGTCTACCGCGTCGGCGAGGTCAACATCGCCGTCTACGTGCTCGGCAGGAGCGCGGGCGGGAACTGGCTCGGCGTCTCCACGCGCGTCGTCGAGACCTGAAGCGCCCCCGACTCTTTCGGCCGGTGTCAGCCCCCGCAGCGCCCCCTTCCTGCGCCCCACGTGAGCCCCCTTGCTGGCATACTTTTTGTTACTTTTGAGGTCGTAGGAGAGCGAGCGCGCCCCGCATCTGAGGAGGGCACGGCGCGGGTTCTTTGAAACCCTTCGCGCCGTTCTAGTTAAGATGCCGACCCCCGAGAGGAGCCCAACGGGTGGCTGAAAAGGGGCGCGCTCGCATCCGATTTTTTGGACTTTAGGATTCAGGTTTTTGGACGGAAACCTTTACGCCGCGTGACGTTTACGCCCGCCCGCCGACTCCCGCAGACGGTGCGCCCGCGCCCCTCCCGAGGGTCGGCCGGCGCGGCGTCGGCGGGGGTCGGCGGGCGCGCCCGTTTAGCCTTGCGCGCGCGGCCTGAAATGTAGTATTTAACATCGCGTTTCCGCGGCCGTCGGCGCCGGCGAAACCTTCTTTCCGTAAGATTCGAGTTTCCGTTCTCTTCTAGCCATCTTTCAATCAGACAGGTCGGCCGAAGCCTTCGGGGGACGTTCGAGAGCACGGCGCCCGAGCCCCGAACCACCAGCAACAACCCTAGCAGGAAAAGGAAGAAACATGCCGAACAATCCCCTCAGCAAGTCAGCCCGGGCGCTGGCCTTGCTCATTCTCTGCCTCGCCTTTGGCGCTGGTCACGTCGCGGCACAGTCGCAGGCCAACACCGGGCAGATTACCGGCACCGTGACCGACGCCGCCGGGGCCGCCATCCCCAACGCGACGGTGACCGTCACCAGCAAGGATACGGGGCTCACGCGCACGGCGAATTCGAGCGACGACGGCAACTACACCATCGTCCTGCTCCCCCCGGGGACCTACGGCGTGGTGGCGCAGGCGAGCGGCTTCGCCGAGGCCTCGGCCTCCAACGTCGTCGTCAACGTCGGGCGCTCCGTCGAGGTGAAGCTCACGCTCGGCGTGAGCGGCGTGCAGGAGACCGTCCTCGTCACGGCCGAGTCCACCATCCAGGTCACGCGCAACGAGACCGACGCCGTCGTCAACGAGACGGCCATCAGGGAGCTGCCCACCAACGGCCGCCGCTTCCAGGACTTCGTGACGCTGACGCCGACGGCGCAGGTCGACCCCTCGCGCGGCCAGATTTCGCTCGCCGGCCAGAAGGGCGTCAACGGCAACGTCAACATCGACGGCATGGACTACAACCAGCCCTTCTTCGGCGGCATCCGCGGCGGCGAGCGCTCGAACCTCGCCTTCACCATCCCGCAGGAGGCCATCAAGGAGTTCCAGGTCGTCCCCACCGGCTACTCGGCCGAGTTCGGCCGCTCGACGGGCGGCATCGTCAACGCCGTGACGAAGTCCGGCAACAACGACGTGCGCGGCTCCGCCTTCTGGCTCTTCCGCCCGAGCCGCCTCGCGCGCGGCAACGAGTTCACCGACGCGCTGGTCGAGCAGAGGCTGACGGCGCTCGGCGTCGCCCCGACGCTCGCGCCCACGCAGCACCAGTTCGGCGGCTCCATCGGCGGCCCCATCGTGCACGACAAGCTCTTCTACTTCGGCGCCTACGAGCAGCAGCGCTTCCGCGCCCCGCGCCAGATACTCTTCAACTTCCCCGTGGGCTTCCCCGGCACCACCACCCTGAACGCGGCCCAGCAGGAGGTGCTCAGCTTCTACCAGGGCATCCAGACGAGCTACGAGCAGACCAACGACGCCTTCGCCGGCCTCGCGCGCCTCGACTGGAACGTGAACCGCAGCAACAACTTTAACGTCCGCTTCAGCGCCAGCAAGAACGACGCGCTCAACGCCGCCGCCCGGGGCGAGACCTCCGTCGACCCGACGACCAACGTGGCGCTCTCCGCCAACGGCATCGAGCAGAACACGACCCGCATCGGCGTCGGGCAGCTCATCACCACCTTCGGGTCGAGCACGGTCAACGAGCTGCGCGGCCAGATCGCGCGCGAGACCCGCCCCCGCCTCTCCAACTCCGAGATCCCGAACGTCGTCACCAGCTTCGCCGTCTTCGGCGCCGCGGGCAGCGCCACCTCCTCCTTCCTGCCGAACGAGGAGCACGACATGCGCTACCAGGTGGCGGACTCGCTCAACTACATCAAGGGCAACCACAACTTCAAGGTCGGCGGCGAGTACAGCCACATCAACGCCGCCCAGACCTTCGGCTTCAACCAGTTCGGCCGCTTCAACATGAGCATCGGCGGCACGAACCAGAACATCGCCGACGCGCTCCTCCGCCTCTCGAACACCGTCACCCCGCAGGCTGGCACGACCAACGCCATCCTCGGCCGCTTCGACGACACGCGCGCCTCCTACAACCGTCAGATCGGCAACCGCGTCGCCGACCTGACCTCGCAGGAGCTGGCCTTCTTCGGCCAGGACTCGTGGCGCGTCACGCCGCGGCTCACGCTCAACTACGGCCTGCGCGCCGAGCAGCAGTACAACCCCGAGCCCGAGGCCAACAACACGCAGATCATCAACGTCGTCAAGAACACCATCTTCCCCATCCGCGGCTCGGGCTACGACGCGACGCAGATTCCCGACAGCGGCTGGCAGTGGGGCCCGCGCGCGGGCTTCGCCTGGGACCCGACCGGCAAGGGCCTCTCCGTCATCCGCGGCTACGGCGGCGTCTACTACGCCCGCACGCCGCTCATCCTCTTCGCCGCGCCCGTCAACAACTACCGTAACCCGCCGGGCGACGTGAGCGTGCAGCTGCCGTTCGCCGGCTTCAGCCAGACGAACTTCAACTCGTTCCTCGCCACGCCGGCCGGGGCGCAGTACATCGCCATCACGGGCTGCAACCCGTCGGCCGCGACGGGCTCTGACGCGCGCAACCGCTGCACGCCGAACACGGTCTTCCGCCAGTTCGCCATCGCCGGCATCAACCTCAACAGCTCGCCGCTCGACCAGCTGCCCATACTCTCGCCCGACCAGATTTCCACCATCGCGGCCGGGCTCGGGCTGAACCCCAGCCCCTTCGTCGGCGCGCAGCTCCTCGGGATGGCCGAGGACTTCAAGAACCCGCGCTCGGTTCAGTACGGCACGGCGTTCGAGCACCAGGTCAGCCGCGGCCTCGTCGTGGGCATCAACTTCGACTACGTCCACACGACCCGCAACCAGCGCAACCGCGACATCAACATCCCGGGCCCGCTGAGCGCCGAGCAGTACGTCGCGTTCCTGCGCGCCAACAACACGGCGGCCAACGTGGCCACGATGTCCGCGCCCGGCGGCATCTTCGACCAGATAATCGCCTCGGGCCGCACCTACATCGCCACCTCCACGCCCTCCGGGTTCATCAACCCCGCGACGGGCACGACGCTCAGCTTCCCGACCGGCTCGGTCACGACCCGCCAGCGCCCGACGCAGGTGCAGCAGGGCTTCGCGCTCGGCCAGGTGCAGGTGCGCGAGTCCACGGCGAGGTCGCTCTACCGCGCCCTGACCTTCCGCGCCCGCCTCGTCCGCAAGCGGATGCAGCTTAACGCCTACTACACCTTCTCCAGGCTGCTGGCCGACGACGACAACGAGCGCGACTCGGGCGGCGTCGCCTACGCCAACCCCTACGACCTGCGCGGCGAGTACTACCGCAGCCGGCTCGACCGCGAGAGCCAGTTCATGGCGAACCCGATCTTCTTCCTGCCTTACGGCTTCGAAGTTTCGAGCGCCCTCCGCCTGCGCTCCGGCCAGCCCTTCAACGCCACGGCCGGCGCCGACCTGAACGGCGACGGGCAGAACAACGACCGCCCGCTGCTCGTCCCCGGCGTCGAATACCCGCGCAACTTCTGGAGGAACCGCGGCGTCTTCGACATCGACATGAGGGTGCAGAAGAGCTTCAAGTTCGGTGAGAACCAGCGCCTGTCTTTCTCGTCCGAGTTCTTCAACGTCCTCAACCGCCCGAACATCCTGGTCGGCACCTCGGCGGCCCCGAGCACGAACACGTCGTTCGGCAGCGGCGGCAACTTCTGCCTGTCCGCGAGCCAGATCTGCGGCCTGGCGGGCGGCCCCGCCTTCAACCCGAACTTCCTACAGATTCGGGACGCGGCCAACGGCAACCTCCTGACCAACAACGTCAACCCCGGAAGCCAGGTGTTCCAGATGCAGCTCGGCATCCGCTACCAGTTCTAACCCGCGGGTTAGGAGCTTGACGCGAGGGCGCGCCCGCCACCGGGCGCGCCCTCTTTTTTGCCCCGCAAGTCTTGTCTCAAGACAGGCCGCGCGGCGCCGGCGGCGTACGGAAACGAACTCGCCCCGGCAGGCCGCGTCCCGGCGCCGCGGCCGGTGCGCGCCCGCATCTCACTTATTGACAACGCCTTTCACCCGCGCCCCGCCTCGACGCGCCGCTGGCATGTGTGTTGCCACCTCCACCCCTTGAAACGTGAGGACGTGCGCTCTCCCGCGCTTAAATTCATCGAGGAGGATTTGACGAAATGGGTGCTCCGAACAGGGACGAGATGGAAGGCAAATACGAGCAGGCCAAGGGCTCAGTCAAAGAGGGCTTCGGCCGCCTGACCGGCGACGACGACATGCAGGCCGAGGGCTCGGCCGACAAGCTCAAGGGCGACGTGCAGGAGGGCTGGGGCGGCGCCAAGCGCAAGGTCGGCGACGCGCTCGAAGACGCGGGCGACGCCATCAAGCGGTGAGCCCCGCTCACGCGCATTAACACCATAGAAGAGGCCCGCGGCGGGTAACCCTGCCGCGGGCCTCTTCATTTTCAAATCCGGCTCCCGTCAACCGCGACCGCGACGCGGCCTCGCGTCGCGCGGGGGCTCCATCAGGCGGTCAACGCCCCTCCTCAAATACCATCCGGCGGCGCGCATCTCGTCGGCCGCCCGCCGCTCCTCCCACTCCCTCTCGCGCTCGTCGCGCTCGCGCTGCCTCTCGCGCGGGGTCAGGGCGTGGCGAGGCGGCGGCCCTTCGAGCCGTTCGCGCGGCGGCCGTTCGTACTCGCGGCGCGGCGCCGGGTCGCGCCTCGCGCGCGCGGCCGAGCCCCCCACGCGGCGCGAGCGCTCGGCCAGACGCTTCAGCCGAGCGAGGTCTTCCTCCAACTGCTCCTCCGGGTGCCTGCCGAAGAAGCGCGCGACGGCGCGCCCCGTCGCGCGCCCGCCCGGCGTCTCGTAGCCGCGCACGACGCGCACGAGCGTCGTCCCCTCGGGCGTCACGGAGAAGACCGCCTCGCAGTCCGCGCGCACGTCGCCTCTGACCGAGCGCCAGACGACGCGACGGTCGGGCGCGAAGACGACGACCTCTGCCTCCCACTCCACGTCGAGGTCGAGCGCCGTCGCCGCCACCCAGCGGAAGGTGCGCCGCCCCGTGCGCCGCACTTCGAGCACCCCGCCCGCCCAGAGCGGCGCTGCCTCGAAGTCCGCGAACAGGTCGAAGACGCGCCCCAGCGGCGCGTCTATCTCGACGAAACGCTCGTACCTTCGCATAAGAACACCAGGTAGACAGTAGACAGTAGTCAGTAGTCAGTAGCCAGTAGTCAGTAGGGCTCCGCCTCCCTGCTGTTGACGCCGACACGCGGACGACCCGCCTGCCGAAAGTTTTTCTACTGTCTACTGTCTACTGTCTACTGTCTACTCTTCCTTACTCCTGCCGTATGTGCTCCGCGCCCAAATCCCTCAGCAGCTCTTCGAGCTTGTCGGCCTCGTCGTCGGCCTTCGCCTCGACGCCGATGAGGATGCCTCCGGCGCGCAGGGAAGAGTCGTAGACCCTCGCGCGGTGCTCCGGTATCCCAGCGCCGACGAGCGCGCCGATGAGCCCGCCGGCCGCGCCGCCGGCCCCCGCGCCCGCGAGCGCCGCCGCCAGCGGCCCCGCCACGACGAGCCCCAGGCCGGGCAGCACGACGTTAGTGCCGACGGCGACGATGGCCGCCACCACCGCGCCCACCGTCCCGCCCACGGCCGCGCCGTAGCCGAGCCCGTCGGCCGCGTGCGTGCGCGTCTCGATGGCGAACTCCTTCGACTTGGTCGCGTCCGACATCAGCACCGAGATGTCGTCGCGCGTGTACCCGCGCTTGAGTATCGCGTCAACGGCGGCCTCCGCGGCCACGCGCGTCTTGAAAACTCCCGTCACAAGCTTTGCCATAAAAGAATCCTCCGACCGCTTCGAGCGGGCGCCGCGGCGCGGACTCGTTCGAGCCCGCCGCGCGCCGAAGAGACTTATCCGCCCGCCATAACGGCAAGCCTTGTGCCGACTCCGCCCGCGCGCGGCCCGCCGCGTAAACGCAAGGCGATGGAACCAACGGGGCGCCGCCTCCCACCCGAAGTTACGAGCGGGCGCGTACCAAAGCGGAACGAGAGTGCGCGGAGCCTGTTCTGTTCGGCGTCAGGGACGCGCGGGTCGGCGTCGGGCCGGCCGGGCGGTCGCGCACGGCCGCGACTCGCGCCCGCGCCCGCTGGTATAATGCGCCCCTCGGAAGCTTTCAAGACTTCGGTCTCGCAGGGTGCCTCTTTGCTCAAGGCCGTCATCTTCGACATAGACGGGACGCTCGTTGACTCCGTAGACCTGCACGCGCGCGCGTGGCAGGAGGCGTTCGCGCACTTCGGCAAGCACTTCGACTACGAGCGCGTGCGCTACCAGATAGGCAAGGGCGGCGACCAACTGATGCCCGTCTTCCTCTCGCGGGAGGAGTTGGACGAGTTCGGCGAGGAGCTTGAGGAGTACCGCGGCGACCTCTTCAAGCGCGAGTACATGCCGCGCGTCAAGGGCTTCCCCGGCGTGCGCGGGCTGTTCGAGAGGGTCAGGCGCGAAGGGCTCCGGGTAGCGCTGGCCTCGTCCGCGAAGGGCGACGAGCTGAAGACCTACAAGAAGATCGCCGACATCGAAGACCTCGTCGAAGAGGAGACCTCTTCGGACGACGCGGAGAGGTCGAAGCCGCACCCGGACATCTTCGAGGCCGCACTCGAACGCCTCGGAGGCGTCGAACCTTCCGAGGCCGTCGTCGTCGGCGACACGCCCTACGACGCGGAGGCGGCGGGCAAGGCCGGGCTCAGGACCGTCGGCCTGCTCTGCGGCGGCTTCCCCGAAGAAGACCTGCGCGCCGCAGGCTGCGTGCGCGTCTACCGCGACGCCGCAGACCTCCTCGCCCGCTACGACTCCTCGCCGCTCGCGCGGGCTTCAAACGACGACGACGCGAGCGGCTGAGCGGCCCGCGCCGGATACGGGCGCGGAAGGCCGGGGGCGAAAGGCGCAGGGAGAATGACGGACGCGACGGCTCTCGTTCTCGACCTCTGCCTTTTGCCTTTCGCCTTTCGCCTTTCGCCTTCATGAGAGTCCTCCTCGTCAGCTCGGCGCGCGCGTTCGGCGGGGGCGAGCGCCACCTCTTAGACCTCGCGCGCGGGCTCGCGGGGCGCGGGCACGAAGTCTTCGCCGCGCTCGCCGAAGGGTCGCCGCTGCGCGAGAGACTTCCCTTCCTGCCCCTGCGCCGCGTCCGCACGCTGCCGCTCCGCAACGCGCTCGACCTGCGCGGCGCCGTCCTGCTCGCGGCCCTCGCGCGCGAGCACGAAGTCGGGGTCATCCACGCGCACGTCGCGCGCGACTACACGCCCGCCTCCTTCGCCGCGCGCGGCGCACCGCGCGCCCGGCTCGTCGTCACGCGCCACGTCCTCTTCCCGCTCTCGCGCGCGCACCGCGTCGTGCTCTCGAACGCGGCGCGCGTCATCGCCGTCTCGGAGGCGGTCGCGCGCTCGCTCCGCGCGCAGAAGATTTTCGACGAAGAGAAGATTCGCGTCGTCAGGAACGGCGTAGACCTCGCGCGCTTCGCGCGTGAGAGGGAGGCGTTTGAGCTTTCGTCCGCCGCCTCCGCACGGGCGCGCGGCTCGGCGGCGCTACCTTTTCGCGTCGGCATCGTCGGCGAGCTGAGCGCGGTCAAGAACCAGGCGGACTTCCTGCACGCCGCGGCGCTCCTCGACGAGCGGTTCGGCAGGCGCGTCGAGTTCGTCATCGCGGGCGCGGACGCCTCGCGCGGCGGCGAGTACGGCGCGCACGTCGCGCGGCTGGTCGAAGACCTCGGGCTGAGAGATCGCGCGCGCCTGCTCGGCCGTCTCGGCGAGGACGAGCTGCCGCGCCTCACCGCCTCGCTCGACGTGCTCGTCTCGGCCTCGCGCTCCGAAGCCTTCGGCATGGCGATGGTCGAGGCGCTGGCCTGCGGCGTGCCCGTCGTCGCCACCGAGACGGAGGGCGCGCGAGAGATTGTCGAGGACGGCGTGGCCGGACTGCTCGTACCGTCGGGCGACGTGCGCGCGATGGCCGAGGCCGTCGCCTCGCTGCTCGAAGACGGTGAGCGCCGCCGCTCGTTCGGCGCGCGCGCGCGCGAGGTCGCGCGGGAACGGTTCGACCTCGCGCGCATGGTCGAGGCGACGGAGAAGGTCTACGAAGAGGCGCTCGGCGCGTGACGGCGTTCCGAGCATTTAAAGAATCAAGACCGCGGAGCTATCATGCCGGCCGGAGGCAGACTCCCTTAAATTGATTTCGGCGGGGCCAGGCGCATGAGTAGAAACGTCGCGCGCGTGCGCGGGATAGAGATGGCGTACGACGACGATGGCGAAGGGACGCCGGTCGTGCTGCTGCACGGCTTCCCCTTCGACCGCTCGATGTGGCGCGGGCAGTCGGAGGCGCTCGCGGGCGAGTTCCGCGTCGTCGCGCCCGACCTGCGCGGGCTCGGGGAGACGCCGACGGGCGGCGCGGACGTGACGATGAGCGCGATGGCCGAAGACGTTGCGGCGCTCCTCGACGAGTTGAACTTGAGGAGCGTCGTGCTCTGCGGGCTCTCGATGGGGGGCTACGTCGCGTTCGAGTTCCTGCGCCTCTTCCCCGAACGCGTGCGCGCGCTCGTCCTCGCCGACACGCGCGCGCAGGCCGAGACGGACGAGGGCCGGCGCACGCGTGAGGAGACGGCACAGAAGATTCTGAAGGGCGGGATGGCCGCCGTCTCGGACGCGATGCTTTCCAAGCTCTTCACCGACGACGCGCGCGAACGCAGACCCGAGTTAGTCGGGCGCGCGCGCGCGATGATTCTCGGCACGAACCCCGAGGGCGCGGCGGCGGCGGTGCGCGCGATGGCGGCGCGCAGAGATCAGGCCGACCTGCTGCCGTCGCTCGGGGTGCCGACGCTGATAATCGTCGGCGGCGAAGACTCCATCACGCCGCCTTCCGACGCCGAGGCGATGGCCGCGAAGATAAAGGGCGCGCGCCTCCGTATAATCGAAGGCGCGGGGCACCTGTCGAACGTCGAGCGGCCGGAGGAGTTCAACCGCGCGCTCGGGGATTTTTTACGGGGTCTGCCTTCCTGAAGTCGGGGCCCGGCCCGCGCCGATTCGTGAGAGTGTGTAGACGTGAACGAACCCTGGAAATTCAGCATCGAGGAGCGCGTCCGCTGGGGCGATGTGGACGCGGCGCGCATCATCTTCTACGGCGCGTATATACGCTTCTTCGAGTTCGCCGAGACGGAGTTGTTCCGCGCGGTCGGCCTGCCCTACGGCGTGATGTTCGACGAGCTGGACATCTGGCTGCCGCGCGCGCACCTCGAATGCGACTTCCGCCGCGCGGCTCAGCTCGACGACCTGCTCGAAGTCTCGGCCTATGTCGGCCGCGTCGGCTCGAAATCACTTCGGCTCAACTTCGAGGTGCGCCGCAACGGCGGCGAGGAGCTGGTCGCGGAGGCGCACTTCGTCCTCGTCGCCGTCCGCCGCAACACCTTCGAGTCCGTGCCCGTCCCCGAAGAACTCAAACGCCGCCTCGCCCCCTACACGCGACCCGCGTCAGACAAATAACCACGGAGGCACGGAGGCACAGCTCAAACAGAATCTGCTTCAAGCTGTGCCTCCGTACCTCCGTGGTTCAATCCTTCGGGTATGCGTTCGACTCAGAAGGGCTTGAGGGCGCGGCGCGCGAGCGTGCGCTTGAGGCCGACGTAGCCCTGGTCGCCGGCGACGAGTTCGCGCAGCGTGCGGCGTATGCCGGGGTGGGCGCGCGCGAGCTTAATCATCCGGTCGGTGAAGGGGCCGCCCCAGAACTCGCCGTAGAATCTGCGGCGCATCTTCGACGCGCGGCGCAGCTCGCGCCCGAAGTCTTCGCGCCACCTCGTCTCGTAAGACCCAACGTCGCCCGCGAGGAAGGCTTCGGCGAAAAGCTCCGCCGAGCGCAGCGCGTAGTAAATCCCCTCGCCCGTCACCGGGTCTGCGAAGCCGGCGGCGTCGCCTAAGAGCGCCCAGTCCGCGCCGGCCGCGCGCCGCGCGTCTAGCGTCTCGGGCGCGAGACCCGGGATGCGCGCCGCGTAACGCTCCGCCACCCGGCGCAGCCTCTCTTCGACCTCGCCCGGCCCTTCGCGCGCGCGGTAGTAGCCGACCATGAAGTCCCAGAGCATGCGGTCGAGCGTCTTGTGCTCGAAGGCGTCCTGCGCCGTGGCGATGCCGAAGGAGATGTGGTCGAGGCGCGGGAAGGCCCACGCGTAGCCCGCCCAGCCCGGGAGGAAGGCGATGACCGTCGGGGCTTCGTCCGCGTCGTGCAGAGGGGTGCGGTAGCCGAAGGCGACCTCCATGTCCGAGTTCGAGAGCGGCCCGGCGAGCCTCCGCGCCACGGCGCTGCCCGCGCCGTCGGCCGCCACGAGCACGCGCCCCTTCCAACTTCTTCCTTCGCGCGCGCGCACGACCCAGCGACCGCCCGCGTCCCTCTCTTTATCCGCCGTGACGCGGCCTTCAAAAACCTCCGCGCCTGCGCCGCGCGCTCGCTCGCGCATGTAAGAGTCGAAGGCGCAGCGCGAGTAGATGGCGAAGGGCTCGGCCAGCTTCAGGCGGACGGCGTCGCCCGCCGGCGAGACCATCTCCACCTGCGTGACGGCGCGCCCGCCCGCTTCGAGCAGGAACGGCCACGCCTTCAGCGCCTTCGAAGTGACGCCGCCGCCGCACGCCTTCGCCTCGCCCCCGGGGCGCCCGTCGAAGAGCGCCACGCGCACGCCCGCGCGCGCCAGACGCTCCGCCGCGAAAGAGCCGGCGGGGCCCGCCCCGACCACGAGCACGTCAAAACTTTCGTCAGCGCCCGACACCACTCTCCTCAGAACCCTTACCGCCGCCCTCATCCTTGCCGTCGAAAACAGCAGTTGTTAGAATCGCTGGCAACCCCTACAAAGTCGTCATTCTTTTTAGCCGCGCCGCCTTTCGGCGCAGCGTCGCCTTCTGAGAGCTTCGGTCTTCCGCGGAAGACCTTCCCCCGCGCCGAGCGTCGAGGACGATGAACAGCAGCCCTCTCGTATTCGTCGGCATCGCCCCGCACCCGCCGGTCATGGTGCCGGAGGTCGGCGGCGTCCACGCCGAAGAGGTGCGCGCCTCCGTCGAGGCCATGCGCGAGATGACCGGCCGCATCAAAGGCCGCGGCGCTGAGACGGTGGTCATCGTCTCGCCGCACGCGCCGCTCGAAAGAAACGCCTTCGTCGCCTACGGCGGCGCGCGGCTGCGCGGAGATTTTGCCAACTTCCGCGCCCCGCAGGCAATCGTCGAGACGGAGGCGGACGGCGAACTGCTCCGCTCCATCACCGAGGCCGCCGCCGAAGAGAACTACCGCGTCGTCGGCCTCGCGCCGCGCGCCCTCGACCACGGCACGGCCGTGCCGCTCTACTTCCTCCTGCGCTACGGCTGGGCGGGTCGTGTCGTTGCCCTGGGCTACAGCTTCCTCCCGGACGAAGACCACGTCGGCTTCGGCAGATGCGTCCGACGCGCCGTCGAGAGGCTCGGGCGCCCCGCCGCCTTCGTCGCCAGCGGCGACCTGAGCCACCGCCTCCAACCGGACGCGCCCGCCGGCTTCCACCCGAAGGCGTACCGCTTCGACGAGGAGGTCGTCGAATCCCTCCGCCGTAACGAGCCGGGCCGCATCTGTGAAATTGACCGGGGCCTGCGCCGACTCGCGGGCGAGTGCGGCTACCGCTCGATGCTCGTCGCGCTCGGGGCCTCGGCCGGCGGCGAGACCGACTGCGACGTTCTGCACTACGAAGCCCCCTTCGGCGTCGGCTACCTCGTCGCGCAGGTGTCGGGCTCAAGCTTGAACTGACGATGACCGCGAAGACAGAAAGCACCGGGCGTGTAACTGCGCCCTCACACGAGCCCGCGCGCGGCGCGGCGCAGCCTTCTCAACCCGTCCTCCCCGCAGGCGCTGTTACCTCTCTGGCGCGTGCGGCGGTCGAAACCTTCGTACTGAACCGCCGGGTCATCGAGCCGGAAAGTCAGCTCCGAGAGTCTCTGCTGAGTCGGCCTTCGGCCTGCTTCGTCTGCATCAAGACCCTCGGCCGCGAGCTGAGGGGCTGCATCGGCACGGTCGAGCCCGAGAAGGATACTTTGGCCGAGGAAGTGATAGTCAACGCCGTCAAGGCCGCGACCCGCGACCCGCGCTTCTCGCCCGTCGCGGGCGACGAGCTTCCCTCGCTGCGATACTCGGTCGACGTTCTCGAAGCCCCCGAGCCCGCGGAACTTGAAGACCTCGACCCAGCGGTCTTCGGCGTGATCGTGACAGACCGTGCGGGCTCGCGGCGCGGACTCCTCTTACCGGCCATCGAAGGTGTCAGGACGCCCGCGCAGCAGGTCAACGTCGCCGCCAGGAAGGCGGGCATCAGACCCGGCGACCCGCTCAAGCTTTACCGATTTCGCACGCAACGCTTCAGCGAATGGACTTAAACCTTAAATCCTAAGAGGAGGAAGACGATGCCGGATATCAACGAGACGAAAAGCTCCCTCGGGGAGAAGAATCAGGATCCCGAACTCAAACCTGATGCGACGCCGAACCCTATAGAGGACATTAACCCGGCGAATGACGAGCGCGCAATTGACGTGGGCGAGTCGGGACAGTTCGCCCCCGGCGGGCGCTACAACGAACTGGGGGCGACACGGCCACGCCGCATAGACCTGGACGAACAGGTGGACAGCGCTCTCAAAGAGTCGGAGTAAGGATTCGGCCGGAAATAGCCCGAAAAGAAGCTTTATTTTCTTTAGTGCTACGGGAAGCGGGAGGCTGATTCCGAGCCAGTTTTTCCCGCAAAAAAATTCCGCTGCATACGCGAGATGCATGCAGCGGTAAGATCCACAGGAGGAAAGGGTCTTCATTCTACACGAGCGGGTCGGGTGTGTCAAATAGATTCACGCCCGACCCGCTCGTGTAGAAACTACTTACACGTCTAAATTCCTGACATCCAAGGCATTATCTTCGATGAACTTGCGCCGCGGCTCGACCGCATCCCCCATCAGAATCGTGAAAATCTGATCCGTCTCGACGGCGTCGTCAATCTTGACCTGAAGCAGCGTGCGCTTCTCCGGGTTCATCGTTGTCTCCCAGAGTTGCTCGGGATTCATCTCGCCGAGCCCCTTGTAGCGCTGAATCGTCAGGTCCTTCTTCGCAGTAGTCAGCACCCGCTCCAACAACTCTTCGCGCGAGCCGATGGTCTCTTTAGAGCCGTTCTCGCCCAGCGTGAACGGCGCCGTCAGACGACTTTCGAGCGTCCGGTATATCTCCACCGCCTTCTGAAACTCGACATGGCTCGCGAGGTCCCAGTCTATTTTAACTTTTGCACCGCCTGGGACGACCGTGTCAATCTCCCAAAGACCATGCTCCTCATCCGGGGCCAACTCCGTCTTGTAGCCGGCATCCGCGAGTACCGATTCGACCCGGCCTATCTGTTCGCCTTCAGAATCCTGGAAGATTCCTTTGAGGGTTATTCCCTCCTCGGTCAGCACGCCTTCGTGCCCGCCGAAAGCCTCCAACAGGAGGTTCAGCAGGCGTTCGTCATTTCCGAGCCTCCGGATAAGCTTTTCCTTATAACGGTTTAGCTCGACCATCTGCTCCAAGGTGCGCGCCAATTCGCGCCCCTCTATGACCCCGCCTCCATTCCCCGAGGTGACCTTCATGTCGCTCGTCGCCTGGCGCATAAGGTAGCGGACTATTGATCTCTCGTCCTTAATATACTCTTCGCGCTTACCCCGTTTTACTTTGAACAGCGGAGGCTGCGCGATGAAGACGTGCCCCGACTCGATAAGCTCCGGCATCTGCCTGTAGAAGAAGGTCAAAAGGAGCGTGCGGATGTGCGAACCGTCCACGTCGGCGTCGGTCATGAATATGACCTTGTGATAACGGAGTTTGTTGACGTCGAAATCGTCCTTCCCGATACCCGTGCCCATAGCCGTAATCAGCGTTTTAATCTCGCTGTGGCTGAGCATCTTATCGAAGCGGGCCTTCTCGACGTTCAAGATTTTACCTTTTAACGGCAGGACGGCCTGAAACCTTCTGTCGCGGCCCTGCTTCGCACTCCCGCCGGCCGAGTCGCCCTCGACGATGTAAAGCTCACACTGAGCGGGGTCTCTCTCTTGGCAGTCGGCGAGCTTTCCGGGAAGCATCGTCGAGCCCATCACGCCCTTTCGGACTATCTCACGCGCCTTGCGCGCGGCCTCGCGGGCGCGGGCGGCGTCCACTGCCTTACCGACGATCTTCTTCGCAACCGTCGGGTTCTGCTCGAAATACTCCGTCAAGCGCTCGTTGAGGAAGGACTCGACCGCGCCCTTCACGTCCGAGTTGAGCTTGCCTTTAGTCTGGCCTTCGAACTGCGGCTGCGGCAGTTTCACGGAGATAACGGCCACAAGGCCCTCGCGCACGTCGTCGCCCGAGAGCGAACTCTTGAAGTTTTTGGCCAGCCCCGAAGATTGCGCGTAGGCGTTGATGGTGCGCGTCAGCGCCGAGCGGAAGCCGGAGAGGTGCGTGCCGCCGTCAACCGTGTTGATGTTATTGGCGAAGGAGTAGACCTTCTCGTCGTAGGCGTCGTTGTACTGGATGGCCACGTCTACCGAGAGTGAGTCGCCTGTTTTTTCAAAGTAAATCGGCTTGTCGTGGAGTACCGCCTTGTTCTTGTTGAGGTGCTTAACGAACTCGGCGATGCCGCCGCGGTAGTAGAACTCGTGCGAGCGCTCGGGCTCCTGCCGCTCGTCCTTGATGGTGATGCGGATGCCTTTGTTCAGGAAAGCCTTTTCGCGCAGGCGCTCGGACAGCTTGTCGAAGCTGAACTCGCTGACCTCGAAAATCTCCTGGTCGGGCTTGAAGGTGATTTTGGTGCCGCGGCGGCGGGTCTTGCCCGTCATTTCGAGTTTGGTCGAGGGGATGCCCCTGACGTACTCCTGCTCGTAGGTCGCCCCGTCCCTCCAGATTTCGAGCCGGAGCCACTCAGAGAGGAAATTTACGCAAGAGACGCCCACGCCATGCAGGCCGCCCGACACCTTGTAGGCGTTCGAGTCGAACTTGCCGCCCGCGTGGAGTTTGGTCATAACGACTTCGGCGGCAGACCTCTTCTCCTGCTTGTGGTAGTCGACGGGTATGCCGCGGCCGTTATCAACGACCGTAATCGAATTGTCCAGATGTATGGTGACTTCGACGGTGTCGCAGAAGCCGGCGAGCGCCTCGTCGACGGAGTTGTCGACCACCTCGTAGACGAGGTGGTGCAGCCCCATCTCGCCGGTCGAGCCGATGTACATGGCCGGGCGCTTCCGCACGGCCTCGCGGCCTTCCAGGACCGTGATCGAAGTCGCAGTATAAGAATCGTTCTTCTTCTTTGTTAAAGTTGCTGTGGGCAAAGCTGTCTCCTCTTCGTGCATATCTTTATCGCCTTGTGCCGGCCCCCGGTTCGGGAAAACGGAGTGAAAATTAGATGCCTTCTGCGGACGTAGCGATTGTCCTGTCTTGCCCGACGCGGGCGGCCACCCCGTCCCTTATTTCGATCAGGTTCGCGTGCTCGGCAAGCCCTTTAATGAGGTCATTTTTGGAGGTGGTAATGAAAGTCTGGGTGCGCCCTTCAAGGTACTCCAGCAAATAACCGATACGCCTCTTATCCAGTTCCGCATCCACGTCGTCCATCAGGAAAAGTGGATATTCATTATGCCACGAATAATACACCGAAATCGCCGCTAAGTCAAGTAGAATCAACGCGCTACGCTGCTGACCCGAACTGCCGTAAGTGCGCATGTCGCGGCCGTCGAAGAGTATTTCCAGGTCGTCACGGTGCGGGCCGATCAGCGCGTAGCCCGAGGCGATTTCGGCCTGTAGGCGGAAGCGGAGGCGTTCCCTGATGAGCGGCTCGTAGTCCTCCAGATTGCCCTTCCCTTCGAGCGCCGAAACGTAGCGGATGGAGACCTCCTCGCGCTCGAAAAGGCGCTGCTGTAGGCTCCGCGAGAGGCGTTCCACGTAGTCGCTGCGCGCGCGGTGGATGGCCGCGCCGAGGACGACGATCTGCTCGTTCCAGGGCTCGATGACGTCCCTCGCGCTCTCCACGCCCGCGTTAGATTCTGAGAGGTTCTGGAGCAGCCGGTTCTTCTGCTTGACGACGCGCTGATAGTCGGCGAGCGTCTGGACGTAGCTGTGGTGCAGTGAGACGACGCCGCGGTCGAGGAATCGCCGGCGCGCCTCGGGCCCGCCGCGCACGACCTCCAGCTCGTCGGCCGTGAAAGAGACGACGTGCAGTTGTGACAGGTAGCTGGCGACGGCCTCGCGCTTGCCGTTCAAAGAGAGTGTTTTCGAGCTACCCTGGAGCGTGACCTGCAAGTCCCTGTGCACTTCCTGGGAACGTGCGACGCGGCCGCGGACTACGCAGAGGTTTTCGCCGAACCTGATGGCCTCCTGCGGGCGCTGCGTGCGGAAGGACTTCGTTGTGGCCAGGAGGTAGATGGCTTCGAGCCAGTTGGTCTTGCCCTGCCCGTTGTCGCCGTAGACGACGTTGAGACCCTCGCCCCAGGAGATTTCGCCGCTCAAATTCCTGAAATTATGAGCCTCAATGGATTCGAGCAGCATACGTTAAATTTTAACATATGCTGCTCGAAGGCCGGGCGCTTAGTTGTATTCAGCCTGGTCGGGTCACAGGCGCATGGGCATGACGACGTAGCGGTAGTCGTAGCCATCGTCGGAGGTCGGGCGGAGCTGCGCCTGCGAGTTGCCGTCCTTGAACTCGAAGGCGACCGAGCCGTCGCCGAGGACGTTGAGGAAGTCTTGCAGGTAGGCGGCGTTGAAGCCTATCTCCGTCTCGTCGCCGGCGTACTCGGTGGTGACGACCTCGCGCGCGTCGCCCTCTTCGGCCGTCTGCGCGCTGATGTCGAGGCTGCCGGGCTTCAGGTGGAAGCGTACGGCGTGCGAGCGGTCGTCGGCCATCAGCGCGACGCGGCGTATGGCCTGCCCGAGCTGCGCCGTGTCGAACTCGGCACGCTTGTCGTTCGTCTTCGGCATCACCATCTCGTAGTTCGGGAACTGCCCCGTCAGCGTGCGCGAGATGAGGAGGCGCGGCCCGACTTCGAAGTAGATGTGATTCTCGTCGGCGCCGAGGCCGATTTCGCCCTCGAAGCTGGCCGTCAGCTTCGTCAGTTCCGAGAGCGTCTTGCGCGGGATGAGCACGTCTATCTCTTCCGACGGTGCGCCCTCGCCCAGGTCCTTCCGCTCGACGTAGGCCAGGCGGTGGCCGTCGGTCGTCACCATCTTCGCGCCGGACTTGCCCAGCATGAACTTCGCGCCGGAGAGCGTGTAGCGAGACTCTTCGAGCGTGATGGCGAAGATTGTGCGGTCTATGAGCGTCTTGAAGACGCCCGTGGGCAGGCGGACGGGGGCCGACTTGAAGCTGGGGACTTCTGGGAAGTTGTCGCGGTCGATACCGGCGATGCGGAAGTTCGAGCGCTCGCACTTGACCGTCGCCCAGTTGTTCTCCTCCTTGCGAAAGCTGACGGGCGCGTCCGGCAGCACGCGCGCGATATCGAAGAGCTTGCGCGCGCCGACGCACATCGAGCCCGGCACCTTAATCTCGGCCTCCGTCTCACAGCGCAGCGTCACGTCCAGGTCGGTGCCCGTGACGCGGATGGTGCCCTCGCCCACCGACTCGATGAGGATGTTGGAGAGCGCGGGAATCGTGTTCTTCTTCTCCACCGTGCCCTGGACGAGACCCAGCTCTTTCTGGAGCGCGGTTTTGCTGATGGTGAACTCCATTTTTAAACTCCTCTGAAGGACTAAACTTTTAGAATGGCTTGATAGGTTTTGAAGCCTTTGAGGCGTCTGAATCCGACGACGCCTTTTCCTATCTTTACTAATTTAATACCTTATATTTATATCTAGTAGTAGTAGTAGTGCCTGTGGAAATGTGGAAAAGCGACCTAAGTGTTGTAAGTAATAGAATTGTTTTCCACAACGGCTGTGGAAAATGCTGTGGAAATCTTTATCTTTGTGTGGAAAAGATTCGGGAGAAAAAAGTTTTCCACATTTCCACAGGCCGCTTATTGAGTATCCCTGTGGAAATGTGGAAAACTTCGGATTAACTCATTGATACGAAACAATTTAGTTAGAAATAGCCCTGTGGAAAACAATTCGCCCCCAAAGTGAGCTAACTACTTGCAAAGATTGTCCATAATGTCGCTCACCACCCTGTGGAAATTCTGATCCTTGGAAACCAGCGCCTCAATCTTCTCCACGGAGTGAATGACGGTCGTGTGATGCTTCCCGCCGAACTCGCGGCCTATCTCCGGGAAGCTGTGTTTCGTCAGACGCTTGCACAGGTACATGGCCACTTGACGGGGCACGGCTATCTGCCGTGAATTGTTCTTGGACTTCAGGTCGTCAACGCGCAGTTTATAGTGTCCGCCGACCGCGCGCTGAATCTGCTCGATGGTGATGCCTGCCGGCTGGTCGTCCTCGGCGATGTTGCGGATGGCGTCCTGCGCGAGCATCTTCGAGATGGGCAGCCCACGCAAAGACGAGATGGCGATGAGCCGCACGAGGGAGCCTTCGAGTTCGCGTATGTTGCTCTTGACCTTGCTCGCGATGAAGAAGGCCACGTCGTCGGGCAGCGTCACGCCGTCCAGGTCGGCCTTGCGCTTGAGGATGGCGACCTTGGTTTCGAGGTCGGGCGGCTCGATGTCGGCGATTAAACCCCACTCGAAGCGCGAGTGGAGGCGCTCTTCGAGCGTCGGAATCTCGCGCGGCGGGCAGTCGGAGGTGATGACAATCTGCTTCTGGCCGTCGTAGAGCGCGTTGAAGGTGTGGAAGAACTCCTCCTGCGTGCGCTCCTTGCCGGCCATGAACTGTATGTCGTCCATCAAGAGCACGTCTATCGAGCGATATTTCTCACGAAAAGTCTGCGTCTTGTCGTAGCGGATTGCGTTAATCAACTCGTTCATGAACTTCTCCGCCGAGATGTAGGAGAGGCGGAGATAGCGGTTGCGCTCTTTAATGGCATGACCGATGGCGTGGACGAGGTGCGTCTTGCCGAGCCCCACGCCGCCGTAAATGTAGAGAGGATTGTAGGTTTTCCCCGGCGCTTCGGCCACGGCCAGCGCGGCCGCGTGGGCAAACTGGTTGCACGAGCCGACGACAAAAGTCCCGAAAGAGCACTTCGGGTTGAGCGAGTACTCCAGCGGCTCGATGTCTACGAAGGTCGTCGCGCCGGGCGTCAGCCCGTCCGACTCGGCCGCCTCTAACAAGGAGAAGAGGCTGGAAGAGGTGTTCTTCGAGCCGTTCGTGACCGGCTCCGTCTCCAGGTCGAGCGTCCCGAGAGTGTCTATCCCTTTATCGGCCCTCGCGCCGGACGCCTGTGAATCCTCCTCAACCGTCCAGTCTACTTGATGATCCGCCAGGTTCAGTTCTGAAAGAGAGGCGTCGAGAACGTCCGAATAGTTAGAACTCACCCAATCTTTGACAACGTGGTTAGGGGCGCGGAGGTGGAGCACGTGTCCGGCCTCGTCATAGCCATCGAAGTGGATGGGTCGTATCCACGTCTCGAAGCTCTGACGGTTGAGCCGCTTCTCGACTGCGAGAAGGATGTCGTTCCAGATTCTATTCTCGTAAGTTGTGCTCATAAGCCTCTCGCCATCAGCCGAACCTGGGAAGTATCCGGCTGAATTAAAAAAGTACGGCGACCTTCCACGATTAGCTCAAGCTAACTGTCGAACCAATCGCCGGAAGGTATTGTAAAACTTCCCTTTTAAGCCCTTTTTTGGAAGACCAGAAGAGGTTTTCCACAGAGTTTTCCACAGCCCTGTGGAAAACTTACGGGAACTTAAAGTGAAGCTTTAAGTGTTTTACTTTCAATTACTTACAGGCGGTAACCGTCTGTGAAACGGGCGCGAGACTAGCATAAGCAGACCCTAGATGCAAGAGAATTCCACAGGCTCCAAGAAATTTTTTGGCGACCGATTTTTTCGACTTTTTCGAGACTGTGAATTTTTGGGATTTCCTAAAAAATATCGGAATTGTGAATTGTTTCAAGACGATGGTGTTTTGCCGATTTCCTGATGACAGGGTACTTTTGCGACTTGATTCGGGGGGAAAGTAACCGATAGAAGTCGGCCTTCAGAAGCCCGCTTTCCTTGACACAAATTTCATTAGAGGCTAGTCTTAACCTTTTCGTCTGAAGGAGAAAATGTGAACAGTCATGCCTAAGCGGACATTCCAACCGAATAATCGTCGGCGCGCTAAGACTCACGGCTTCCGCGCCCGCATGGCCACGAAGAGCGGCCGCCTCGTGCTCAAGCGGCGTCGGGCGAAGGGCCGCAGGCGTCTGACCCCGTCGCACTACTGAGCGGGACTACTTTGCCGAAGGATGCGCGTTTGCGTAGGCCGGCGGAGTTCCGCGCGGTTTACGACGGTGGGCAGCGTTTTGAAGGACGTCTGACGACAGCGTTCGTACTACGGACGGGGCTCGGGCAGCATCGTCTGGGCATCACGGCTTCGCGGAAGATGTCGAGGCTGGCGGTCAAACGTAATCGGGCGAAGCGCCTTTTGCGCGAGGCTTTCCGGCTGACGAAGCGCGAATTAGACGCCCTAGGAAACAGGTACGATTGGGTCTTTAATGCCCGCCGTTCGATAACGGAAGTAAAGGCGGAGGCGGTTATCGCGGACTTAAGGCGCATAATCGCCCGGGTCGAGCGCAGCGAACAGGCGTCTCCGTGCGAAACGGGAAACTGATTGTTAAGACTCGCTCTTACATCTTCACTCCGGTTCTACAAGGCGTTTATCTCGCCCGTCCTTCCGCCCTCTTGCCGATTCGTCCCAACCTGCTCGGAGTACGCGCTTGAGGCCGTTGAGCGCTACGGGGCTTTGCGCGGCTGCTGGATGGGGGTTCGCCGCCTCCTGCGTTGCCACCCTTTTCACCCGGGCGGGTACGACCCGGTTAAATAATTCATCAAATTTATTCACACTCTGACGTATTGTGTAGTGCGGATGGTACGAAATAGATGGATCAGAAGCGTCTTTTACTGGCTCTTGTACTCTCGGCCGTCATCCTTTTCGGTTGGAGCTATTTCTTCCCCCCTCCGGCGAACGAGCAGCAGAACGCCAACACCCCGCAGGCGCAAGTAGCCAACTCACCGAACGCCGCGCAGTCCCCGCAACCCGCACAGCCGGAAGCGCAGAGCCTGTCCGTAACCTCCGCCGCGGCCGACGCTGTGCCGCAGCGAACCGTGACGGTCTCGACCCCGCTTTACGAGGTCAGATTCGACAGCCGGGGCGCGACCGCGAATAGCTGGATCATTAAGAAAAATAAGGAGAAAGACGGCGAAGGCACGACGCTCCGTGCGGCTTCGAGCACGAAGGATAATCCGCAGTCGCTCGAACTCATTTCACACGACGGTCTCAGCCGTGGCCTCGCCCCGCTCAAGGTTTCGACCGGGCGGCAGGATTTGGACGCGCTTATCGGCTCAAGGAATTACGCGGTCGGTGGGGTGGAAGGCGACGCGGCAAGCGCCCGAGTTGATTTGAAGGCAGGGGAGCAGAAAACCGTCGAATTCAGGCTGAGCGAGCCGGCCGGTGGCGTCGAAGTGCTTAAAAAGCTGACCTTCGACGCAGACCATTACGTGGTCAGGCTGGAGACGAGGGTTCTACAGGGCGGCCAGCCCGTCCCCGGCGCAAGGATAGCGGTCGGGCCGAATATCGGCGACCAGGGCATTAAACACTTTAATTTCTACTCCATCGCGCCCGAGGGAATTGCCGCCATCGGCGACGCAAGCCCTCAACATCTGACGGCACACGTTGATGAAAAGACGGCGCAGACTAACGGCCAACAGGAAAAATTTCAGGTTCAGAAGTTTGACGGCCCGGTTCGTTGGGCCGGCGTCGGCGATACCTATTTCGCGATGGCACTGGTTCTGCCGCAGCCGACGCCCGGCCTTGAGTACCTGACTACTAAACTCAAGGATCAGGTTGAAGGACAAGATAGATTTTTAATTACAGCTAACGTCCCCGTTCCCACCGACGCGGCGCCGATGTATATCTTCGCCGGCCCAAAGGATCACGACCAACTGCAAGAAACCAGCGAATTTATCAGTAAAAATCTACCCGGTCAGCAGATCGACCTCGGGCAGTTGATAAATTACGGCTGGACGCAGCGTGTAACCAAGCCGCTTGCGGCGCCGATTCTATGGTCTATCAAGCAGCTCAATAGGCTGACAGGCAGCTACGGGCTCGCCATTATCCTCTTCACCATCATTATTTACACCCTTTTCTTCCCGCTCAAGTGGCGCTCTTCCAAGTCCATGAAGAAGGCGCAGAAGCTCGCGCCGCGGATGAAGGAGTTGCAGGAAAAGATAAAGGGGATGAAGCAGAACGACCCGCGGCTTAAAGAGTTGCAGATGGAGCAGTTACGCCTGATGAAGGAAGGGAATCCGCTCGGCGGCTGTCTACCCCTTCTGATTCAGATGCCGTTCCTGATAGCGCTCTACGTCGCGATTACCATCTCGATTGACTTCCGCCAGTCGTCCTTCTTGTGGATTCAAGACCTTTCGGCCGGCGACCCGACCAAGCTTCTCCCGATCTTGATGGCAGGCTCGATGCTTGTCCTGCAACTGATTACGCCCGCGCCATCGGCCGACCCTTTGCAGAAGAAGATGATGGCGGTCATCATGCCCGTCATGATGCTCTATATCCTCTGGAGCGCGCCGGCGGGACTCCTCGTCTACTGGCTCGTCGGCAACCTCGTCGGCTTCGGCCAGCAGGTTCTGATAAACCGTATGCTTAAGTCGCAGGACGACGAGGCGCAGCCGCCGCAGGAGAAGGATCGCGCCGGAACGCGCCCGAAGAAAAAGCTCAACGACGCGAGTCCGACTCGTGCTTAAACCCTTGAATTCAAGCCACTTTCCGGGGGTTGGGTGTTGATGAAAGAGTCTTACGGACAGGCAGAACAGTTCCTGAACGACGTTTTCCGCGCCGCCGGCTTTGACCTGCGTGCGCAGGCGAGCGAGAGCCATAACGGCTGCGTTTTGAATATTGATGGCTCGGATTCTCCGCTCGTGCGCAGCGAGGGCGGCGAGCTGTTGGACGCGCTGGAACACTTCGTCAACCAGTCCTTCGGGCGCGAACTCTCGGAGGGCGAGCGCTTTATCTGTGACGTTGATAACTTCCGCTCGATTCGGGAGACGGAGCTTCGGGCGATGGCGCGGCATGCGGCCGACCGCGTACGTTCGACCGGAGCGCCCTTCTTTTTCGGGTCGATGAATGCCGCCGAGAGGCGCATCATTCACCTGAGCCTCGCGGAAGACGAGGGCCTTTTTACCGAATCCGTCGGCGAGGGGAACGCACGCCGGCTTAAAGTCAGCCTGAAAACACCGCCTAAAAAATAGCTCTTCAAAGTCGGGGCCGCGCTTTTCTTTGTAATTGCGCGGCCCTTCTCTATTTACGGTGCGATTTTTCACCCGTGCAGTCAGTAGACACCATCGTCGCACTCTCGACGCCGCCCGGACGCAGTGGGATCGGCGTCATCCGTCTCAGCGGCGCGGGTACGCTTCAGCTTACGCGCTCGGTACTGCACGACCCGGACTTTGAACCCGAGCCGAATCGCGTCACTCTCAAAGCAATTTTCGACCCCGAAACGCGGGAAGTGATTGACCGCGCTCTAGTTACCTTCTTCAAGTCGCCGCATTCCTACACGGGCGAAGACGTGGTTGAGCTTAGTTGTCACGGCTCTCCACCGCTGCTTTTGCGTGTCCTTGATTCCATGCTCTTCCTCGGCGCGAGGACGGCCGACCCGGGTGAATTCACGATGAGGGCGGTCTCGAACGGCCGACTCACGCTCACGCAGGCTGAGGCCGTGCGCGATCTCATAGACGCGCAGACGCACGCGGCCGTGCGCCAGGCCGCGCGTCAACTCGGCGGTGAACTCTCCGAAAGGCTCCAACCGATTAAAGACGCTCTTCTGGAGATAATTGTGCCCCTCGAATCGTCCCTCGAATTTGTGGAGGATGATCTGCCCGAGGACATCGCGCTCAATATCTCCGAAAAGCTCTCTCTGTTATCTACAAAAGTTGAGAAGATGGCAGAGTCATTCCGCCGCGGGAGGCTTTTGAAAGAAGGGCTACGCGTAGCCCTTGTGGGTCGGCCGAATGTTGGTAAGTCTAGTGTATTTAATAAGTTGCTGTCTTCCGATAGGTCTATAGTCACAGACATTCCCGGCACCACCCGTGACACTATTAGTGAAGTTATAAACCTCGAAGGCATACCCGTTCTTATAACCGATACCGCTGGCGTACGCTTATCCGCAGACAAAATTGAACAGCTTGGCATTGACCGCACACGCCGCGCAATCGCGGACGCAGACCTTATTCTGGCTGTAATTGATGGCTCTCAGCCGTTAACTCTTGAGGATAAAAAGATTGTCGCCGAGGCTTCGCAAGGGTTCTGTGTCATCGCTCTAAACAAAAGTGATTTAGAAAGTTTTTGCATCAATAACGCCGAAGAGATCGCCGAAAATTTAACTTTAGTTCCTGTTTCTGCTAAGACCGGAAGTGGGCTGGAGAAGCTTTGCGGAGAAATAATAAAGCCCTTTTCGGCTAATCATCTAGATGAAAGCAGCTTTGTCATTACAAACGCACGGCATTATGATTTATTGAGACGCGCTGGCGACGCCATACAATCTTCGGGAAGTCTCGTTCGGCAGGGCGCAAGTGAGGAACTAGTTCTTGCGGGACTTTACGAGGCTCTACGTTTCCTGGGAGAGATAACCGGGGAGACGACGCCGGAAACGATTCTTACTCAGATATTTTCGACCTTCTGTATCGGAAAATGAAAGCGAGCTTTGACGAACATTTCGACGTGATAGTAATCGGCGCGGGTCACGCCGGTTGTGAAGCTGCTTCCGCCGCGGCGCGTATTGGGTGTCAGACCGCCTTGGTCACAATCAGTCTGGACATGATTGGTCAAATGTCCTGTAATCCTGCCGTCGGCGGAATCGCGAAAGGCCATTTAGTGCGGGAGATTGACGCCCTCGGCGGAATTATGGGGCGCGTCATTGACCGTACAGGCATACAATTTCGCCTCCTCAACCGTTCTCGCGGGCCGGCCGTTCAAGCCCCACGTGCACAGGCCGACCGGGCTCTTTACCGGACGGAGATGAGGCACGTCCTCGAATTTACGCCGAATCTGCACCTCAGACAGGGCGTTGTCACCGACTTTGTTATCGAAAACGGGCGTGTGGCCGGAATTAAACTTCAGGATACAAGAAGACTTAAAGCGGATGCGATTGTCCTTGCCGCAGGAACCTTCCTCAACGGGCTCATTCATACAGGACATTCCACGTATACCGCTGGACGCGCGGGAGAGCCTGCATCCATTGACCTTGCAGAAAGCTTAAAGAGACTGGGTTTTCCGGTCGGGCGTCTCAAGACCGGGACTCCCCCGCGCCTTGACGGCCGCACCGTGGATTGGGATGCGTTTGAGTCGCAACCGGCGGACGAACGTCCAGTTCCCTTCTCTTTTTTAACGGAAGCTATTGAACAGCCTCAAGTTAGCTGCCATATCGGTTATACGAACGAGGAAGTTCACCGGCTTATCCATGAGAACTTGCAGGAATCTCCTTTGTATTCCGGCCAGATTAAAGGGATCGGTCCCAGATACTGCCCTTCCATCGAGGATAAGGTTGTTAAATTTCCTGAGAAGACGAGACACCAGCTTTTTTTAGAGCCTGAAGGCTACGACACCTATGAAGTTTATCTGAATGGCTTCTCCACTTCCCTGCCATTTGAATTGCAGCAGGAACTCGTTCATAAGATTCCCGGGCTCGACCAGACGAAGATAATCCGACCCGGTTATGCCATCGAATATGATTTTATAGACCCAAGAGAGTTGACGCCTTTCCTTCAGACTACACGTATACAGGGGCTTTTCTTTGCCGGTCAGATAAACGGCACTACCGGGTACGAGGAGGCCGCTTGCCAAGGGCTTCTCGCCGGTATAAACGCGGCTCTATATGTCCAAGGTCGTGAAGGATTTACGCTCCGGCGTGAGGAGTCATATACCGGAGTTTTGATTGACGACTTAATCACCCAAGGGGTTGACGAACCTTACAGAATCTTCACTTCTCGCGCCGAGAACCGTCTGAATCTGCGTTATGACACGTCCGACGCGCGCCTTTCTCCCTATGGCAGGAATCTGGGCCTGCTTGATGATATCGAATGGTCGCGTTTCTCCTCCCGGCGCGACCGCTTGGCGAAAATCCGCACTTCCCTTCTGGAGACGCGTTTCAAGCGCTCAGACCGAGAGTACGAAGAGTTGTCGCGCGTGACCGAGCGGGATTTAGGCGATTCCATCTCTTTGGCGGCTCTTTGTCAGATGCCTTCGGTTGATTCATCCCTGATCTTTAACTTTTTGCCTTATTCACTTCGCACCCACATAAACCTTGCCGACCTTGAAACTTCTGTCGGCGACATTCTTTATCACGGTTACATACGCGCCCAGAACCAGACAAACGAGCGTATCCGCAATCAAGCCGAGATGGAGATTCCGTCAAGTTTGCAGTTCAAACAGGTCAGCGGCCTTTCTCATGAAATGGTGGAAAGACTTGAGCGTATACGCCCTCAAACCTTCGGTCAGGCTTGTCGGATACCTGGTATGACTCCCGGGGCGCTTTCGACACTTCTCTTCTTTCTAAAGACTTCCAAGAATTAGTTAAGCCTTTCCTTTAGCGTTTCACGTGTCACATACGAATATGTGACACGTGAAACAGTCTTTTTGTCAGTTCGAGCAGCCTTTTTTACCGTCGAAGCTGGATTATGTAGCTCACAATACAAAAAGTGTGCTAATTTGTCGCGATTAGGTGATGCCCGCATTAAGGAAAATTTAAATGGCAAAAGTTATTGCTGTGGCGAATCAGAAAGGCGGGGTCGGAAAAACTACTACTTCTGTCAACTTAGCCGCTAGTCTCGCTATTACGGAAACTCGCGTTCTCCTAATCGATGCGGACCCACAAGCCAACGCAACGTCGGGGGTCGGAATTCAGCGGGGCAGTCTGAGGCGGAGCCTATATCACGTTCTAGTCCTCGACGAAGCACCTCAGAACGTGATTCAAAATACTGAGATTCCCTTCCTCAAAATACTCCCGTCCGACAAAAATTTAATCGGCGCCGAAGTAGAACTGGTTGACATCGAGGGGCGCGAGTATAGATTACAGAGGGCCATCCGCGCCTTGGAGTCCGAATATGATTTCATAATCATAGACTGTCCGCCCTCCCTCGGGCTTTTGACCTTAAATGCGTTGACCGCCGCCACTTCGCTGCTAGTTCCTATTCAATGTGAGTATTACGCGCTCGAAGGCGTGACGGAGTTATTCGATACTCTGGCGCGTATTAGACGTTCGTTGAATCCCTCCTTAACTATCGAAGGACTGCTGCTGACGATGTACGACGAGCGCACGAACTTGTCAGCCGCAGTGGCCGCAGACTTAAGAGACTTCTATGGTCATCAGGTTTTCGAGGCGGTAATTCCCCGCAACGTCCGTCTGGCAGAAGCTCCCAGTTACGGCAAGCCAATCATCCTCTACGACATAAAGTCACGTGGGGCGGAAAGCTATCTTCAGCTAGCAAAGGAGATAATGGCTCATGACAAGAAGAGCGTTAGGGCGGGGGCTGAGCGCGCTGCTATCGGACAAGCCGGCGACAACTAGCGAGGAGATGATCGAGCTCGATGTAGACCTCATCGAGCCGAACAATTTTCAGCCGCGCACGAGTTTCGACGAAGAGCGCCTGGAGCAACTCGCCCAATCCATAAGAGCCAACGGTATTATCCAGCCCCTCTTAGTCCGCCGGACCTCCGCCGACAGGTATCAGTTAGTGGCGGGCGAAAGGCGTTGGCGCGCGGCTCAGCGTGCCGGCCTGCACAGGGTTCCTTGCGTCGTCAAGGAGATTCCCGAAGACAAGATGCTGGAGCTGGCTTTAATAGAGAACATACAGAGGCAGGAACTTAACGCGATTGAGGAGGCACACGCCTACAAGAGATTGATCGAGAGTCTGGGGCTGACCCAAGAGATGGTCGCGCAAAGAGTGGGACGAGATAGAACCTTTATTACCAACTATTTACGGCTCTTACGGTTGCCAGAAGATATACAGCAAATGGTCGAAGCCGAGCAGCTTTCGATGGGCCACGCGCGCGCCCTTCTGGGCGTTGACGAACCGGCGGTGCAGAGGCGGCTTGCAAAAGAGGTGGTTGAGAAAGGGCTCTCCGTGCGTCAGACGGAACGCACGATTAAGCGGATAGTCGAGGGTAATGACGTAATCGAAGCACCAACAATAAAAGAGGACCCTAATTTTAGGTCTGCGGAGGATAAGTTGCGCCGAAAGTTGAGTTCAAAAGTCCAGATTGTTGTCAGTCAGAAGAGCAATGGCGGGAAGATTGAGATCGAATTCTTCGATGTCAACGACTTAAACAGGATATATGAAATAATAATGGGCAAAGAATCCTAAAAGAAGTTAAACAACCGATGGGCGACTGTGAAAAGTAAAATCGAGCTTTGAGAGTCTTCAAAAACAAGCGCCATCTGTCTAATATCAGTTTCAAAAACTCTTACGGGGCGCCACTGAAGTCTCGACGGTATTACAAGTAACCTACACACTAACTCTACCTCGGCAATCCTCACAATCTTGACGCTCTAAAATCCCGCATGTTAAACTTCCGCTCTTTAGCCATACCGCAAACTTTACTAACAGTTAAGCTTTGCGCCTGACTTGTGCTTACTGGCGGAGTCCGCCCAGGGTTTCAACCTTATGTTAGCCTTCGCAGAATCTATACAACTCGTGCCGGACGGCACGCTTGTGATTCATATTGCGATCATTATCACAATGGTTTTCGTCCTCAACAGGCTCCTGTTCAGGCCAGTGGGGCGGACTCTCAAGGAGAGGGAGGCGCGCACGCACGGGCGCACGGGCGAAGCGCACGAGATTATACAGAGGGTTAACGAGAGCCTGTCGCGCTACGAGAGTTCGCTGAGGCAGGCGCGGGCCGAGGGTTACAGCCTACTGGAGCAGCAGCAGGCGGAGGCCTACGGCGAACGACAGCGCAAGATCGCGGCGGTGCGCCAGGAGGTCGAAGAGCAGTTAGGAAGAGAGAAGGACGAGATACACTCTCAGGCGGAGCGTGCTCGCGACACGCTCAGGGGCGAGGCGGAGCGTGTGGCAGCCAGCATCCGTACGCAAGTCCTTCGGAGGTAGAACTTTTCATCCGCGAACGGACGTTCTTTTTTCGCGGACGAGTGACGCGAATTTAGCGAGTTGACGGTTCAGGGTTATTAGACATGGATTTTCAGGAGCTTCTTCCGACCATCGCGAAGTTAGTAAACCTGCTCCTGTTCATCGGGGTGATGGTCTACTTTCTGCGCCGCCCCGTCAGAGAGGCGTTCCGGGCTCGGCAGGGCAGCATCCGCGATGAGTTGATGCGCGCCGAAGAGGAGCGCGCCGCCGCGGTGGCCAGGCTCGAAGAGGTCGAGGGCCGTCTGGCGAATCTGAATGCGGAGGTCGAGGCCGTCAGGGCGCAGGCACAGCGCGAGGCCGCGGAAGAGCGTGCGCGGGTCGCGCGTGCGACGGAAGAGGAGATGCGGAAGATTCGCGAGCAGGCGCGCCGCGAGATAGAGAGCGCAGCGAAGGCCGCGCGCGCCGAGTTGCGCACGTTCACCGCCGAGCAGAGCGTGCGGCTGGCCGAGGAGATGATCCGCAGGGACATCCGGCCCGAAGACGACGCGCACCTGGCGAGGGAGTACGTCTCAGAGCTTGGAGGTGTGGGGCGTTGAGTTCACAGGCGGTCGCGCGCCGTTACGCGGTGGCTCTGGCTGAGGTCGTCCTGACGCGCGGCGAGGCGCGCGAGGTGCGCGACGAGTTAAAGGCGTGGGACGAGATGGTGCGGGCGAACCCGCAACTGAACGAGGTCTTCCGCCACCCGACGATCGGTTACGAGCAGAAGCGGCGCGTGCTCGAAGAACTCATCAGGCGCGCGCGACCGCGCCCGACGACGGCCAACTTCCTGCGGGTGCTCTTGCAGAACCACAGGCTCGCCGAGTTGAGCGAGGTCAGCGAGCGTTTCGCGCAGGAGTTGGACAGGCGCTCGGGCGTGGTGACGGCGCAGGTCACGACGGCGCGCCCGCTGCCCGCGGACGCGCAGGAGGCGTTGCGGGCCAGGCTCGGCGAGCTGACGGGCAGCCAGGTGCGGCTCCAGTTCGAGGTCGACGAGGAGTTGATCGGCGGCGTCGTGACGCGCATCGGCTCGACGCTCTACGACGGCTCGGTGCGCGGCCAGTTGCAGCGGATAAAACAGAGGATGGTCGGGGAGGCGTAAGGACTCCCGGTTTCGCATTTTTGATTTGCGGTTTGAGGGGCGCCGGCCCGGGCCGAAGGCGAGAAGGCCCGGCGGCGGAACGATAAAAATCGCAAGTCGGAAATCGCAAATCAAAAACTCAAAGTTATGGAACCGATAAGAGCGAACGAGATCAGCGAAATCATCCGGCAGCAGATCGAGAACTTCGAGGCGGGCGTTACTGTCACCGAGGTCGGCACCGTCATCAAGATCGGCGACGGCATCGCAGAGGTTCACGGCCTGGAGAAGGTGATGGCCGGCGAGCTGCTGGAGTTCCCGCACGAGGTGCGGGGCTTGGCGCTCAACCTCGAAGAGGACAAGGTCGGCGTCGTGCTCTTCGGCGAGTACCAGCACGTCAAGGAGGGCGACACGGTCAAGCGCACGGGGCGCATCATGAGCATCCCCGTGGGCGAGGCCGTCATCGGCCGGGTGGTGAGCGCGCTCGGCGTGCCCATCGACGAGCGCGGGCCCATCTCGGCCGACGCCTACAACCCGCTGGAGCGCATCGCGCCCGGCGTCGTCGACCGCCAGCCCGTGAAGGAGCCGATGCAGACGGGCCTGAAGGCCATCGACTCGATGGTGCCCATCGGGCGCGGCCAGCGCGAGCTGATCATCGGCGACCGGCAGACGGGCAAGACGGCCGTCGCGCTCGACGCCGTCATCAACCAGAAGGGCAAGGACGTCATCTGCGTCTACGTCGCCATCGGCCAGAAGAACTCGACGGTGGCGCAGGTCATCAAGACGCTCGACGACTTCGGCGCGATGGAGTACTCCATCGTCGTCAGCGCCACGGCGTCAGACCCGGCGGCGATGCAGTACCTCGCCCCGTACGCCGGCGCGGCCATCGGCGAGTACTTCCGCGACCGCGGCCGCCACGTCCTGACCGTCTACGACGACCTCTCGAAGCACGCCGCGGCCTACCGCGAAATCTCGCTGCTGCTCAGGCGGCCGCCGGGGAGGGAGGCGTTCCCGGGCGACGTCTTCTACCTGCACTCGCGCCTGCTCGAACGCGCGGCGAAGCTCTCGGACGCGAAGGGCGGCGGGTCGCTCACCAGCCTGCCCATCATCGAGACGCAGGCGGGCGACATCTCGGCCTACATCCCGACGAACGTCATCTCGATCACCGACGGGCAGATTTTCCTCGAAGCCGACCTGTTCAACTCGGGCATCCGCCCGGCGATCAACGTCGGCAACTCGGTGTCGCGCGTCGGCGGCTCCGCGCAGATCAAGGCGATGAAGCAGGTGGCGGGCACGCTCCGGCTCGACCTCGCGCAGTACCGCGAGCTGGCGGCCTTCGCGCAGTTCGGCTCCGACCTCGACCGCTCGACGCAGGCGCAGCTCGCGCGCGGCCAGCGCCTCGTCGAGATTCTGAAGCAGCCGCAGTACCAGCCGCTGGGCGTGGAGAAGCAGGTGCTCATCCTCTGGGCCGCGACTTCGGGGCAGCTCGACGACGTGCCGGTCGAGCACGCGCGCCGCTTCGAGGCGGACTTCCTGCGCTTCGTAGAGACTTCGCAGCCCGGCATCCTCAACGGCATCCGCGAGAAGAAGGCGCTCACCGACGACATCAAGGAGGAGTTAACGCGCGCCGTCGGCGACTTCAAGTCCTCCTGGCAGGAGCGCGCCCTGAACCCGCAGCCCGAGCCGCCGGGGACTGACCCGACCCGGCCCGCGGCCGTCGGGACGAGCGCCGCGGCGGGGGCGTAACTAAGAGCAGACAGTAGACAGTGGTCAGTAGCCGGTAGGGCCCGACTCTACGAGCGGCGACGCTGACGGACTGACGGGCCAAAACGGAAACGTCTCTCTACTGACTACTGACTACTGACTACTGACTACTGTCTTATGGCAAACCTCCTCGACATCCGCCGGCGCATCAAGTCGGTCAAGAACACGCAGCAGATCACGAAGGCCATGAAGATGGTCTCGGCGGCGAAGCTGAAGCGCGCGCAGGAGCGCGCCGTGTCGGCGCGCCCGTTCGCCGTCAAGATGTCGGAGGTGCTGACGGACCTCGCGACGCAGGCGGGCGAGGACTTCCGCCACCCCCTGATGGACCCACGCGGCGACAGCCGCTACCTGCTCGTGCTGGTGACGGCCGACAAGGGGCTGGCCGGCGCCTTCAACGCGAACCTCACCAAGGCCGCGCAGGCTTTCATCCGCGAGCACGAGGGCCGGTCGGTCGAGATTCTCGCGGTGGGCCGGAAGGGGCGCGACTTCTTCCGACGCCGCGGCGCCGAGATGGCCGGCGAGTATATCGGCCTGACGGGCAAGGGGAGGATCGACCACGCCGAGGCGCTCGAAGTCGCCCGCGACGTGATGCGCCGCTTCACCGAGGACGAGGGGCTCGACAAGGTCTTCGTCATCTTCAACGAGTTCCGCTCGGTCATCTCGCAGCGCGTCGTCGTCGAGCAGATTCTGCCGGTCTCGCGCGCCGAGGGCGGGGCGGGGGACGAGGAGGCGGCGGCCGCGCCGCAGAACCTCGTCGGCTACAAGTACGAGCAGCCGCCGGCCGAAATCTTCAGCCAGCTTTTGCCGCGCCTCGTCGAGACTCAAATCTACCGCGCGCTGCTGGAGTCGGTCGCCTCCGAGCAGGGCGCGCGCATGACGGCGATGGACTCGGCGTCGAAGAACGCGGGCGAGCTGATCCAGTCGCTCACGCTCAACATGAACCGCATCCGCCAGGCCAGCATCACGCGCGAGATCATCGAGATCGTCTCGGGCGCGGCCGCGCTCTGAAGGTGGTTTAAAGTTTTAGTCAGGGGAGGGAAGCGGCTTGCCGGCTTCCCTCCTTTCTTTGTCTACACGGGTGTTGCCGAATGACCGCGCGGGGCGAGGCTCAGACGCGAGGGTTGCGAACTTCGTCGTGGCGCGCGAGGCTCTGGCGCTACGGGCCGGTCGTCCTGTGGGCGGGCCTCGTGCTCTTCGCGTCGTCGGCGAACTTCTCGGCGTCGAACACGTCGCGCCTCATCCGCCCGCTGCTGCTCTGGCTCTTCCCCGACATCTCCGAGGCTTCGATAACGTACGCCCACTTCCTCGTCCGCAAGGCCGCGCACTTCACCGAGTACGCGCTGCTCGCGCTCCTCGCGGCGCGCGCCTTCCGCACCTCCGCGCGCGCGGGGCTCGCGCGCCGCTGGTGGCTCGCCGCCTTCGCGCTCGTCGCCTGCGTCGCGCTCGCGGACGAGTACCACCAGAGCCTCCTGCCCTCGCGCACGGGCACCGTCTACGACAGCCTGCTCGACATGACGGGCGGCGCGGCGGCGCTCGCGTGCGCGGGGCTCTGGCTCGCGCGCCGCCGCAGGAAGTACGGCAACACGGCCGCCCCTTCCGGCCTCTAAGCTGATGCCGGCCGCGGGCCGGGCGTGGTATCCTAACAGCCGCTCCCAGACCGAAAACTTATTCCCCTTTAAGCCCGAGGACGACTCATCCATGCTGAAGAATTTGAGGCAGCCTCGCCGCGTCGTCATCACGGGGCTCGGCTGCGTGACGCCGCTCGGCGTCGGGCGCGAGGCGTTCTGGTCGGGGCTGCTCGGCGGCGAGAGCGGCGTCCGGCGGATAGAGGGCTTCGACGTTTCGGGCTCGCCCGTGCGCATCGCGGGGCAGGCGCGCGGCTTCGACTGGGAGCGGGAGCTTAAAGTTAAAGACAGGCGGCACGTCGCGCGCACCGTCCCGCTCGCGCTCGCCGCCGCGCGCGAGGCGCTCGAAGACGCCGGGCTCCAGCCTTCCGATTTTTCGCCCGAAGAGCGGCGCGCCTTCGGCGTCGTGCTCGGCACGGGCGGCGGCGGCCTCTCCTTCACCGAGCGGCAGTACGAGCACTTCTACCACAACGAGCTGTCGCAGGTGAGCGTCTACACCATCCCGTCCTCGACGCACGGCGGGCTCTCGTCCGAGCTTTCGATGGCCTTCGGCTTGCGCGGCCTCTCGCACGTCGTCTCGACGGGCTGCACCTCCTCGACCGACGCCATCGCGTACGCCGCGCAGCACGTCGCGCTCGGCCGCCAGGAGGCGATGCTCGCCGGGGGCTCGGACGCGCCCGTCGCGCCCGGCATCCTCGCAGCCTTCTGCCTGATGAAGGTCCTGACCGAGGACTGGAACGACGAGCCGGCGCGGGCGTCGCGCCCCTTCTCGCGCGACCGCTCGGGGATGGTTCTGGGCGAGGGCGCGTGGGTCTACGTGCTCGAAGAGTACGAGCGCGCGCGGCGGCGCGGGGCGCGCATCTACGCCGAGGTGACGGGCTACGGCGCGACGTGCGACGCCTACCACCGCGTGCGCCTCGAAGACACGGGCGAGGAGCCGGCGCGCGCGATGCGGCTCGCGCTCGAAGACGCGGGGCGCGCGCCCGAGGAGGTGGATTACGTCAACCTCCACGGCACCTCGACCGCCCTCAACGACCGCATCGAGACGCGGGCGCTCAAGCTCGCGCTCGGGCCGGCGTCGAAGCGCATCCCGATGTCGGGGACGAAGTCGCAGATAGGCCACCCGCAGGGCGCGTCGGGCGCGGCCGGGCTCGCCGCGGCGCTCTGCGCGATGCGGACGGGGATGATTCCGCCGACCATCAACCTCGACGAGCCGGCGCCCGAGTGCGACCTCGACTACACGCCCAACCGCGCGCGCGAGCGCGAGGTGAGGGTCGCGCTCTGCAACTGCATCGGCTTCGGCTCGAAGAACAGCGCCCTCGTCGTCGAGCGGCCGTCGGAGTGAGACGAGGGGGCGGGCGAGATTTTAGGGAAGTAAGGGAGATGAAAAGACCGCTGTTGATAATCGCGTTCGTCGTCGCGGCGCTGGCGCGCGTGCCGGCCGCGCCGCAGGGAGGGGCCGGGCACTTCGGGAAGGACGGCCTGTCGTTCGACTACCCGCCGGGCTGGACGCTCGAAGACAAGAGCACGGCCGAGTTGCAGCACCTGATCCTGAGGCGGCCGGGCAGCTCCGTCATCCTCATGGTCGTCGTGCAGCGCGAGCCGTTGCAGAGCGCCGCGCAGTCCGCGGCGGTGCACGACACGATCACGCAGCCGTACGTGGAGCACATCGCGCGGCAGTTGGGCGCGCGGGCGCCCGAGGCCCCCGACCCGCAGTGCATCCCGCTGGGCGGGAGCCTCGCGTCGGGCTACAGGCTGTCGGGCCGGCTCGACAAGGAGCCGAGCACGGGCGAGGTCTACGTCGGCATGGTGAACCAGCGGCTCGTCCACCTCATCTACGTGCGCGCCGACAGGGACGAGGCGGAGGGCGCGGCCGGTTGGAAGGCCGTGAGGGACACGCTCAACGTCGAGCCGCCCGCGAACCCTTCGCCCGACGCGTTGAAGATGGCGCGCGTCGTCACGGGCGGCGTGCTCAACGGCAAGGCGATCCGCAAGCCGCGGCCCGACTACCCGATAACCGCGAAGAGGGCGCGCGCGCAGGGCACGGTCGTCGTGCAGCTAACCGTCGACGAGGAGGGCAACGTCGTGAGCGCGATGGCCGTCTCCGGCCACACGCTGCTGCGCGGGGCGGCCGAGGACGCGGCGCGTCACGCGAAGTTCTCGCCGACGCTGCTCTGCGGCAAGCCTGTGCAGGTGACGGGCGTCGTCACGTACAACTTCGTCCTCGCCTACTGACGGGGCGCGGCGCCCGCGCCGGTGTTTTAAGGACAGGCGGAAATGAAGACGGCCTCGCTACTCATACTCTTCACCATCCTCGCCGCGGCGGGCGCGCGGGCGCAGACCCCTGCGGCCGGCGGCCACTTCTCGAAGGAGGGCATCTCGTTCGACTACCCTGAGGGCTGGTCGGTCGAGGACAGGGGCGACGCGCGCGCGCTGCGCTTCCGCGTCGCGCCGCCGCGGGGAGCGGCCTACGTAGAGGTCTCCGCGCCGCGCGCCGCGCCCGGCGGCGCCGCCGGGCACAGGGCGGCCGAGGAGGGATTCTGGGAGTCGTCCGTCGAAGAGCTTGCTCGGAGTCTGGGCGGCGCGAAGGTTCCGAAGGACGGGCGCGAGTGCCCGCCCTACGGCGAGCGCCCCGGCGCGGGCGTCAGGCTCAAGGGCCGCTTCGAAGGCCGGCCGAGCAGGGGCGAGGTCTACGAGCTTTACGCCGACGGCCGCTACGTCAACGTCGCCTTCTTCCGCCCCGAGCAGGAAGAGGCCGAGGCGGCCGCCGCGTGGAGGACGATGCTGGAGTCGCTCAGGGCCGAGGGCGCGGAGCCGGGCCGGACGGTGCGCGTCATCGGCACGGTCGTCAACGGCAAGGCCGTCTCGAAGCCGCAGCCGGCCTACCCGCCGGACGCGAAGTCCGCCGGCGCGGACGGCGCGGTCACGGTGAAGATAACGGTTGACGAGAAGGGCGATGTCGTAGAGGCGCGGGGCGTCTCGGGCGACCCGCGCCTCTATTACGCGGCCGAGGCGGCGGCCAGACACGCGAAGTACACGCCGACGACCATCTGCGGCCGTCCCGTGAAGGTCTCGGGCGCCATCACCTACACCTTCGTCCGCCAGTGAGGGCGGCCGCGCGCCGGGAAGGGGAGCCGGACGAGCCTCCTTATGTTCGAACGTTTCCGGCAGCGGAGCCACGAGCTTGAGCACATAGACACGGGCGACTACACGCCCGAGGAGTACGAGGGGTGTCTGGCGGAGCTTCGCCGCGTCAACCGCTGGCTCGGCGACTCGCGCGCCCTGCGCCGCTCGGTGCTGCCCGACATCGAACGCGACGGCGCGCGCGAGTTCTCGCTCCTCGACGTGGGCGCGGGCACGGGCGAGCTTCTGCGCGAGGTCGCGCAGTGGGCGCGGGGGCGCGGCCGTTCGGCGCGGCTCGTCGGGCTTGAGCTGAACGGGCGCGCGGCGCTGGGCATCCTCGAAGAGTCCGCCGCGTTCCGGGAGATAGAGGCCGTGCGCGCCGACGCCATGCGCATGCCCTTCGCGGACGGCGCGTTCGACTACGTCATCTGCTCGCTCTTCGCGCACCACTTCCGCGAGGAGGCCGGCGCGCGCGTGCTCGGCGAGATGGGGCGCGTCGCACGCCGCCGCGTCTACTGCATAGACCTGCACCGCCACCCCGTGGCCTACTACTTCTACACCACCGCCGGCCCCCTCCTCCTCCGCAACCGGCTCGTGCGCGAGGACGGCGCGCTCTCCATCCTACGCGGCTTCCGCCCCCGCGAGCTGCGGCGACTCGGAGAACGCGCCGGGCTGGAAGGCGTGAAAGTCGAGCGGCGCTTTCCTTACCGTCTAGTCCTGAGCGCGGTTATTTGAGAGGCCAGTGGCTAATCGGGTCGAGTCTTAATGAAAGAGGTGCCCCGCGGCCATAAGGGTCTTAACTAACCTCTAACCTCTAACCTCTGAACTTATGGAGTTCGACGTAATCATCGTGGGCGGCGGGCCGGCCGGGGCGAGCGCAGGCGTTCACCTCGCCGCGGCGGGCGCGCGCGTGCTGCTCGCGGAGCGCGAGCGTTTCCCGCGCGAGAAGCTGTGCGGCGAGTTCATCTCGCCCGAGTGCCTCGAACACTTCGCGCGGCTCGGCGTGCTCGGGAGGATGGAGGAGGGGGGCGGAGCGCGCGTCTCGGAGACGGTCTTCTACGCGCCCTCGGGCCGCGGCGTCTCGGTGCCGAGCGCGTGGTTCGGCGCGGCCGCGGGCGACGCGCTCGGACTCAGCCGCGCCGAGATGGACGCGCGGCTCCTCGCGCGCGCGCGCGAGGCCGGCGTCACCGTGGTCGAGGAGGCCGCGCTCGCGGGCGTCGTCTACGAGGGCGGTGCGGTGCGCGGCGTGCGGCTGCACGCGGACGGCGGCGGGACGAGAGAGTTCCGCGCGGCCGTCACGCTCGACGCGACGGGCCGCCAACGCGCGGTCGTGCGCCGCGCTGAGCGCGAGGCGGGGAGGGAAGCGCGGGGTCGCGGCGAGGGGCGCGGGCGCCTCGTCGCCTTCAAGGCCCACCTCGAAGGCGCGCGCGGCGCGCGGGGCGTCTGCGAAATCTACTTCTACCCGGGCGGCTACGGCGGACTGAGCCCCGTGGAAGGCGGACTCAGCAACCTCTGCTTCATCGCGCGCGCGAGGGACGTGCGCGGCCGCGGCAGCGACGCCGCGCGGGTCGTGCGCGAAGTCCTGATGCGCAACCGCCGCGCGGCCGAGACTCTGCGCGACGCGTGCGCGCGGACGCGCTGGCTCGGCGTCTCAATCGAGAGCTTCGGCCGCTACGAGCCCGCGCCCTTCCGCGGCCTGCTCGCCGTCGGCGACGCCGCGGCCTTCATAGACCCCTTCACGGGCAGCGGCATGCTCATGGCGCTCGAAGGCGGGGAGGTGGCGGCCGCCGCGGTCGCCGGCCGGCTCGCGCGCGGCGTAGATTTCCGCGCGCTCGCGCGCGAGTACCGCGCGCTCTACGCCGGGCGCTTCGGCGCGCGGCTGCGCGTGTGCGGGCTGCTGCGGCGTGCGGCGCTCGCGCCCGCGCCCCTGGCCGAACTCTCGGTCGCGGCGCTCGGCGCGAGCGCGGCGCTGCGCCGCCGGCTCGCGCGCTCGACGCGCGGCCGCGCCGCCTGAGAAGCTTCTTGCCAAAGGGCGGCCGTTTAAGGTACAAAGTCGTGCGTAAGCGAAGGCGGTTGCTCTCCGTTCCGAACAGAAGCTTTAAAAGCCGACAGACCTCCTAACCCGTGCGGGCGAACACGCGACTCAAGCTCCCGGCGCGCGCGCCCGCCCCCGTACGAGAGCGACTTCAGAGCAGGCTCCCGCTGGCGGATTTGTTGTGCGGACGAACAGCGGGCCGCGGCGTCCGCAGCCTCGCCCGAATCAATCTTTTTTGTCTTTCAAGGAGAAGAGTTATGCGTGCTAACCCCCGGCGGCGGCCCCCGACCGCTTACCGTTTCGTGCTCGCGTGCGCGCTGGCGCTCGCCTTCGGCGCCCAGGCGGCGCTCGCGCAGGCCGACGCGACCTCCGCCAACCTGAGCGGCTTCGTCCGCGACCCCGCGGGCGCGGTCGTCGCCGGCGCGGCCGTCACGGCGCGCAACCCCGCGGTCGGCGTCACGCGCACGACGACCACGAACGACGAGGGCTTCTACCAGCTCGTCCAGCTCCCGCCGGGCACCTACGAGCTGACGGTCGAGGCCTCCAACTTCAAGAAGGCCGTCGTCCCCACCGTCACCGTCACCGTCGGGCAGCGCGCAGACCTCGACTTCGCGCTGGAGATCGGCGCCATCACCGACGTCGTCACCGTCACCGGCGCGCAGACCGAACTCATCGAGACCTCGAAGACCAACGTCTCGAACACGGTCGACCAGGTTCGCATCGAGAACCTCCCCATCAACCAGCGCGACTACATCAACTTCACCTTGACGACCTCGACCGTCACGCGCGACAACGGCCGCCCCATCGGCCCCGCGCCGACGTCGGGGCTGAACTTCGGCGGCCAGCGCGGCCGCTCGAACCTCGTGCAGGTTGACGGCGCCGACAACACCGACAACTCGGTCAACGCCTCGCGCTCGACCGTCAGCCAGGAGGCGGTGCAGGAGTTCCAGGTCGTCACCAACTCGTTCGCGCCGGAGTTCGGGCGCTCGGCCGGCGGCGTCGTCAACGTCGTCACCAAGTCGGGCACCAACGACGTGCGCGGCAACGTCTTCGGCTTCATCCGCCACAAGTCCATCCAGGCGCGTAACGCCTTCGCGCCCGTCATCGACAACGACCCCGACAAGAAGCCGCCCTTCACGCGCGCGCAGTACGGCGCGACCATCGGCTTCCCGCTCGCGCGCGACATGACGTTCGGCTTCATCGCCTTCGAGCAGCGCAAGCGGCAGGAGTCGGGCTTCTTCACCTCGGACGTGGTGCAGGGCCTTACTTCGAGCGTGACCATCCCCGTGCCCGGCCTCGGCAACCAGACCTACACGCGCCTGACGGCCGCGCAGGCCGGCTACGTCAACACGCTGCTGACGACGGCGGGCCAGCTCATCGCCTCGGGCGTGCCGGCGAACGTCGCGCAGGGTCAGGCCATCTTCAGCGCGGCCGTCAGCTACGCGACGCTGGCCTCGACGGGCGGCAACACCGGCCTGACGGGCACGAGCCCGGTCGTGAGCCCCGGCGGCACGCTCGGCGTCCCCGCCGGCCAGGTCATCGGCCCGCGCTTCGCCCTCTCGGGCGCGCCCGTCCCCGTCAGCGCGAACGCCTTCCGCCCGCTGCTCGGCCTCCAGCGCGTCTTCCCCATCGCCGAGGACACGACCTTCTCCTCGGCGCGCCTCGACCACCGCATCAACGAGCGCAACGACCTCACGATGCGCTTCGGCTACAACCCGTCCGACATCACCGGCATCCAGGTCGAGTCGCAGAACCAGGCGCTCGGCCAGAACGACTTCTCGCGCACCGGCATCCAGACCCTGCGCGACGCCAACTTCGTCACCACGCTCCACTCGACGCTGACGAACACGATGGTCAACGAGGCGCGCTTCAACTTCGGGCAGCGCCGCGCCACCTTCACCTCGCAGAACGGGCAGGCCACGGCCTTCAACATCACGGGCGCGGCCTTCATCGGCCGCGAGCTGTTCTCGCCCGTCATCCGCACCGAGAACCGCTACGCCTACACCGACAGCCTGAGCTGGGTCGCCGGCAACCACACGATGAAGTTCGGCGCCGACGCCAACTTCGTCAGCGTCTCGGCGCTCTTCGAGCTGAACTTCGCCGGCCTCTTCAACTTCGGCGGCCTCTCGGCCACGAGCCTCGCCGCCTTCCCGACCATCGGCACGGCCGCCGCGCCCGACTTCACGCCCGTCCAGCAGTACGGGCTCGGGCTGCCCTCGGTCTTCATCCAGGGCTTCGGCAACCCGAAGAGCAACCTGAAGAACCGCCCCTACGCCGTCTTCGCGCAGGACTCGTGGAAGGTGCGGCCGAACTTCACGCTCAACTACGGCGTGCGCTACGACTACGAGCAGACCGACACGCTCGCCGTGCAGGACTTCGTAGACCCGCTCACCGGGATTAACGTCACGTCGGCCAACACGCAGGCGTTCTACAACGCCTTCGGCATCCAGCAGGGCTTCCCGAAGGACAAGAACAACGTCGCGCCGCGCATCGGGATGGCGTGGGACTTGACGGGGAACGGCAACACGGTGCTGCGCGCCGCCTACGGCCTCTTCTACGACCACCCGCTCTTAGCCATCGGCTTCAACTCCGACATCGCCGACAACGTGCAGCAGCAGCAGTTCGTCGCCACGGCCGCGGGCGGCCCCTCGCCGACCGCGCTGCTGAACGCGACGCAGATTTTCCAGGGCACGGTCTGCGTCCCCGGCGCGCCTCTGACGCCCGTGTGCGCCGCGTTCCGCGCGGCCAACCCGACCTTCGTCGGCACGCCCGGCGTGGCGAGCACGGCCGACTACCAGTTCGGCCGCCAGCGCTTCAACGACCAGACCTTCCCGGGCTTCGGGCCGTTCCTGCCCTTCTCGCTGCCGGTCTCCTCGAACTTCGAGTTCGCCTACGCCAACCAGGCCAACGTGACGGTGGAGCGTAAGCTGACGGAGAACATGTCGTTCCAGGCGAGCTGGCTGTTCACGGGCGCGCATCACCTGCCGCACCCGACGAACCTCAACGCGCCGAACAACGCGCTGCTCGTCCAGAACTACGTCCGCTGCTTCGGCACGCAGCCGACGAACACGACGGCCGTGCTGACGGTCAACCCGGCGGCCTGCCCGAACATCGTCGCGCAGCCCGTGCCCGGCCTCGTCTCCGTCACCACGCGCGGCGGCGTCGTCCAGCCGTTCGCGGCCAACCTCTTCCGCCCGTCGGGGCCGAACTACTTCTTCGTCCAGTCGCTGAACCCGGCGCTCACGCCCGCGGTCTTCAACGGCGCCATCACCGGAGCCGGCACGCTCGCGCGCCCCGGCTTCGTCACCACCTTCGGCGACGTGAACGCGCAGGTCTCCGACGGGAACTCCGTCTACCACGCCGGCACCTTCGAGGTGCGCCGCCGCTTCGCCAACAACTACCAGTTCCTCGCCTCCTACACCTGGTCGCACTCGATTGACGATTCGAGCGACCTCCAGACGCTCCTGCTCCCGCAGGACGTGACGCGCCTCGACCTTGAGCGCGCCGACTCGCTCTTCGACCAGCGCCACCGCTTCGTCTTCAGCGGCGTGGTGGCCGCGCCCGGCGCGTGGCGCAGCGAGGGGGGCCTGCGCAGCTTCCTCTCGGGCTTCATCGTCGCGCCCATCTTCGAGTGGTCTTCGGGCCGGCCCTTCAACATCCTCTCGGGCCAGGACACGAACAACGACCTCTCGTCCTCGACCGACCGCCCGTCGGTTGACGCGAGCGGCCATCTCTTCGTGCCCGCCCCGTTCCAGACCGGCTCGCTCGGGCGCAACCTCGGGCTGACGCACTCCTACCAGTCGCTCGACTTGCGCGTCGCGCGCACGATCCCCATGGGCGAGCGCTTCCGGCTCGAAGTCATCGCCGAGGGCTTCAACCTCTTCAACCGCTTCAACGAGGCCGCGGTCTCGCCGCGGTTCGAGGACGTGAACCTCGTCGGCGACCGCGCCTCCAACGGCCGCTTCCGCAGCCGCTCCACCGCCGCCTTCGACCCGCGCCAGTTCCAGTTCGGCCTGAAGCTCAACTTCTAGCCGACGCCGCTCTGGTAAAACGAGGAAGGCCGCCGGGACGCAACCCCGGCGGCCTTCCCGCATTTTTGAGCGGCGCGCAGGCGGATGTGACGCAAGAGCGGTCAGTACCAACCGCGGTGGCGGGTGGATCGTACTTAACAAGCTCGCCCCAGTATCGCCCCGTCCCGCCCGTCACGGCGGTTGGTACTGACCTGTTTGGCCGCGCGGCGGTCGCACACGTCCGGACGCCGCTGTAAATTACGGCGAACCCGCCCCGGCGGCCGGGCATCCGACGTTCGGCCTCTCCCTTCGCGTTCCGTCGGTTGAAATGGCCAGCCCCTTATGAAAAACTTCGCTTCCATGAAGAGACTCAAGCCCAGTCTCGCGGCCACGGCGGCCGCGCTCCTGCTGTCGGCCGCGGCGGCTTCCGCGCAGTCGGGCGCGACGCGCCCGCGGCGCGTGACCCCCGTCCAGCCGACGGCCGACACCGCGGCGGCCGCGACGACGACGACGACCACGGCCGGCGTGCCCTCGACGCGCGCGGCGGGCGCGGGCTCGACGGCGCACGCGCTCTCGCTCCTCGAACAGAAGCGCTACGACGCGGCGCTGGCCGAAGCACGCCAGTTGACCGCCTCCGACGCGAAGAACTCCGAGGCGTGGAAGATAGCCGGCTACGCCGAGTTCTACCTGAAGCGCTACGCCGAGTCGGCCGCCGATTTGGAGAAGGCTTTGGAGCTGCGCGAGCGCGCGGGCGAGAAGGACACGAAGACCGAGGACGCGCTCGCGCAAGCCTACTTCTTCGCCGAGAAGTACGAGCAGGCGCTCCCGCTCCTCGTCGCCGCGACGACGCGCGCGGGCGCGAAGCCCGACGCCGCCACGCTCTACTACCGCGCCGTCGCCGAGATGAACCTGAAGCGCACGGCCGACGCCGAGCGCAGCTTCGGCGAGGTCCTGAAGGCCGACCCGAAGAACAAGCTGGCGCTGCTCTACCTCGGGCAGCTCTCCTTCAACCGGCAGGACTACGCGACGGCCGTCCAGATGCTCAACCGCGCGACGCTCGCCGACCCGACCTTCGCGCAGGGGTGGGAGCTTTTGGCGCAGGCGTACCTCTACCGCGGGCGCGCGGGCAGCGGCTCGGCCGCAGACGCAGACTTCCTCTCGGCCGTGCGCGCGGCCGACTCGCTGGTGCGCGTCCGCCCCGACGCGCGCTCCTCGATGCTGCAAGGCCAGGCGCTCGTCTTCGCCAAGCAGTTCGTCCGCGCGGCCGCGTCGCTTGAGCGCGCCGCCGCCTCGCCCGACGCGACCGGCGACACCTTCTACCTGCTCGGCTATGCGCAGGTGCAGGCGAAGAACTTCCCGAAGGCCATCACCGCGCTCGAACAGGCCGCGGCCAAGACGCCCGACAACGCCGAGGTCTACCGCCTGCTCGGCTTCTCCTACGAGTCGTCCAGGCAGTACGCCAAGGCGCTCGCCGCATACGAAAAGGGTCTCCAGCTCGCGCCCGCGGACGCCTACTTCAAAGAGTCGGCCGACCGCGTCCGCCCCTTCGCGAAATAGTTAAGGGCCGTGAACCGTGAACCGCGAACCGTGGCGAGAGGGAGTCAAAACCCTTCTCGCCACGGTTCGCGGTTTACGGCTCCTGGCTTTTGCGGTAGCATCCGACGCATGAAGAACAAGATTTTTTCTCGCGCCGGGGGGCGCAGCGTCGCGTTGGGTTTGGCCGCGGCCGTGGCCGTCCTGCTCTCGGCAGGGGGCGCGCGGGCGGCCGTCTGGAAGGGGCTGGAGCCCTTCGTCTCGAAGCGCGCGGACGTGGAGCGTGTGCTCGGCGCGCCGGCGGCCGACCGCTACGACGCGAACGGGACGCTGGAGTTCAACGTCACGGGCGGCCGCGTCACGGTCTTCTTCGTCACGCCGAAGTTCGTCGCCGCGAAGAAGCTGCCCGCGCACTACGAGGGGACAGTCCTGCAAATCGTCCTCCAGCACGACACCGCGCGGGACACGCCCGAGTCGATGAACCTCGTCTCCAACAAGTCCTTCAAGCGCGCGGCCGGCCGCGGCGTCGAGACCTACACCGACGAGAAGGACGGGCTCATCTACACCTTCGTCGAGAGCCGCCTCAAGACGACCCGCTACGCCTACTCGATGGATCGCCTCGTGCGCATCCAGCAGGGGAAATAGGGGCCGGAGGCCGGGGGCCGTGGGCTAGTTTAAAACCCTTAACGGCGCAGGGCGCTATGTTCATCTGACACAACCCGACCAGGCCCCCGCCCCCCCACTAATGCTATACCGCACGCACGTCATCAGCGCGCTCGAAAGGACGCGCGAGGAGTTCGAGAGTTTCGAGCGCTCGCTGCGCGGTGAGGTGGGCGAGCTGGCCGCGCGGCTGCTGGCGCTCGCGGGGCGGACGGGCGAGGAGGTGCGGCGCGAGTCGGGCGCCGCAGAGAGGCGGCTGACCTTCCCGTCGGACGAGCTGGAGCGCGCCGGCTCCGCGGTCGTCGCGTTCGGCGGGGCGTGGCGCTCGCACGAGGAGGCGCGGCGCTGGGCGCTCGCGGCGCTGCGCGACCGCGTGACCTTCGCGGCCGACGGCAGCCAGATTTTCCCCGGGCGCGAGGCGAGCCTCCCCGTCGCCGCCGTCCAGGTCGCCTCGTTCGAGAACCCGCACACGCGGGAGGGGGCCTACTCGAAGGACGTGCACTTCGAGGTCATCGCGCCCGGCGAGTTGCTGGGCCGGCGCGGCGACTTCGAGAGCCCGGAGCAGTTGGTCGCGCTGCGCCGCTTCGAGCTTGAGGCGCGCGCCGTCTGCGGGTTCCTCGAAAGCCGGCGCGGCTGGCGCTCGCGCGGCGAGCGCGCGCCCGTCGCCTTCTTCGACAACACGCTGCTCGTCGCCTCACTCCGCAAGGGCACCGACCGCCACCTCTCGCAGCGCATGGCCGACGCGCTCGGCCGTCTCATCCTGCTCTCGCGCGAGACGGAAGTCCCCGTCGTCGGCTACGTAGACCACTCCTACGCGCACGACATCGTCGGGCTGCTCGCGGCGCTCTACGGCGACCCGCCCGAGACGAACGCCTACGACGCGCAGTTGCTGCGCGCGCGCGCCGCGGGGTCGGACGCACCGCCGCTCGCGCGCTGGGGCGACCGCACCGTCTTCTGGCACTGCCAGCGCCCGAACCTCGCCGAGAGCTTCTTCGACGAACGGGGCGCGCCGCTCGTCGGCTTCGTCTACTTGCAGACCACGGCGGACGGCCACCCCGCGCGCCTCGACATCCCCGCGTGGGTGCAGGGGGCGGGGCTGGTCGAAGAGGTCGTGGACGCCGTGCGCGCCGAGTGCGTCGTCGGCAACGGCTACCCCTACGCCATCGAGACGGCCGACCAGGCGGCGCAGATGAGCGCGCGCGACCGCGAGCAGTTCCTCCGCGCCGTGCAGGACTTCGCCGCCGAGCACCGCCTCGACTTCCACGTCTCCCGCAAGGCGCTCAGCAAGGGGCGCCGCCGTTGAGCGCGGCCGCGAAATCTGTCATCATCAGCCGTCCGCGACCTCAGGCCGAGCTTTAAGACTCCCCGGCGAAAACATGAAAGGTCTTTCGGGCGACAGCGAAGGCACCTCGGGCGGGCGCGACGTCACACCCGCCGAAGAGGCGCGCGCGTGCGACGCGTGCGGGGCGAGCGCGCGCAGGGCCGGGGCGCGCTTCTGCGCGACGTGCGGGCGGGCGCTGGGCGGGGGGTACTTTCCGGCGGACTCTCTGCGCGCGTCGTACCGCTTCGAGCGCGCGCCGTCGGCGGTAGTCAGGGCGGCCGCGAGGCGCGCGCCGCGGCGGCCGTTCGCGCCGGCCGCGCGGCCGCGTGCGGGGGGGATTTTATGTCACGCGAAAGGGGCGGCGGGGCGGCGGCCACGGCCTTCGCCTTCGCCACCTACGGGCTCGTGCCGTACCTCGGCATCCTCTTCTGCCCGGGCGCGCTGCTGTTCGGCGGCATCGGGCTGGTGCGCGCGTGGCGCACGCCCGGCGCCGGGCGCGACGCGCGCGCCTCGGCGCAGGGGCTCGCGCTCGGGCTGCTCGTGCTCTGCGGCCAGCTCGTGCTCTGGTGGGTTCTCTACAAGGTGCCCGAGTGGGCCGCCGGTTCGCCCTATTAGACCGATGAGCCGCATCGCCAAAGTCGTCAAGTCGAACTCGCACGTGGACTACGTGGCGCGCGTGATAGACGAGCTGGACGCCGACGCGCCGCCCGCGCCGGACGAGTACGGGTTCGCGCAGTTCGTCACGCTGCCCGTCGGGCGCGACGAGGAGGTGGTCGGCGTCGTCTACGACACGCAGCTCGCCAACCCCGACTACGGCACCTTCGGCCCGCGCCTCTCCTCGCACGCCGACCTCAAAGTCCTGAGCCCCGACTTCCTGCACGAGCAGGGCGTGCTGCTCGGGGTGCTGCTCCTGGGCTGGCGCGAGCGCACGGCCTCGGGCTGGCGCGCGCGCCACGGCGTCCCACGCCGCGTCGTCCCCGTCGGGCAGGAGGTCTTCGGCCTCGGCCCCGAGGAGGTCTTCGAGTTCCACCGCGGCGCGGGCGGCGCGGTGCAGCTCCACTACTTCTCGCAGGCGCTCGCGCACGCCGGCCCCTTCGCCGTGCCGCTGGTCGAGTCCGTCATCGCGCAGCTTGAGCCGGCCTGCGAGCCGGCCGAGCGGCAGCGGCTCTGCGTCCTGAAAAAATCACTGGTTTGGCAACGAACGCTCGGGCAGTTGCGTCTTTAAAGAGCCAGAAAAGTTTTCTCGCCTCTCGAAAGGAAATACCCGGAAATGAAGTCCGCCAGAAAGTCCCTGTCGCTCCTGCTGCTCGCGGCCGCCCTCGCGCCCGGAGCGGCGCTGGCCCAGCGCCAGCGCGCCGTCGAAGACCCGACCCGCCCGGTGCCGCCGCCCCAGCAGCAGACGCAGCAGGGCGAGGCGAAGGACGGCGCGGACAGGCCGAAGGTGTCGGCGCCCGCCCCGCCGGCCCCGCCCAAGGTCATCCCCGCGAAGTACATGGGCGGCTTCGCCAGCTACCGCAAGAAGCAGGAGGGCATGCTCACCTTCGACGACCGCAACCAGCGCATCGTCTTCCGCGACAAGAACGAGAAGGAGGTCATCTCCATCTCCTACGACGCCGTGATGGTCGCCTTCGGCGACTACGAGACGCGTCGCCTGATGGGCAACGGCTCCAGCCAGGTCCTGCTGTCCGGCGTCGGCATCCTCGGCGCGCCCGCGCTGCTCTTCAAGAAGAAGTTCGAGTACCTGACCATCCAGTTCGAGGACCCCGAGACCTACCTGCGCGGCACGACGCAGTTCAAGCTCAAGAACAAGGAGATCGTGGACTCGGTCGCCTACGCGCTCGCGCAGCGCGCCGGCCTCGTCCAGCAGGGCGCCATCTACACGCGCCGCCGCGTCATGCAGCCCGCCTCCGACGAGAAGGTCTCCAACCCCTAGAGCCCGCGCCGGAGACGAAAACCCCCGCGCAAAGTTATCGGGGCCGCAGGTCAACGCGACCTGCGGCCCCGAACCTTTTACGGCGCGGCCCGCGCGCGCGAAAGGGGGCTCCTGCCGAAACGTTTTTGCCCCCGCGCCATAAGCCTTTGGAACCCGCGGCCGGCCCGGGGCCGTGCAGCCCGCCAAGGAAATTAAGTTGACGGCGACGGCGGGTGAGGGGCGCCGCGCGCCGGCATTCCGCCTGACGCCCGCCGCCCGAAATCTTTCTGCCCGAGATTTCATACCGGTTGAGAACATGAAAAGGAGCTGCCCCCCAATGCGAACACTTGCTTCACTCGCCCTGCTGCTCTGCCTCTGCTGCGTTGCCGCCGCCCAGCCGGGCGGGCGCGACTCGAAGAAGAAGTCGGCGGCCTCGAAGGCCGCCGAGGAGTTGAGGAAGGCCGCGGCCGCGGAGGGCGCGAACGAACTCCGCGTCCGGAGTAACGTCTTCAACAACGTGACGGCGCAGGCCGTGCTCATCCCGGCGGCCGACGCGCGCCGCATCTTCGGCAAGGAGGTCGCCGAGCACTACGCGGTGGTCGAGCTGAACGTCGGCAACAAGAGCGAGGACGCCGCGCTCGTCGTCCACAACGTCTTCATCGACTACAGCCTCTGGCCGCTGAGCGGCACGCGCCCCGACTCGGCCGCCCTCCGGGCCAAGGCCGAGTCGATGGACGGGCGCTTCGGCCCCTACCAGTCCACGAGCTTCCCGAACCACATCGCCAGCGAGGAGTACCGCGTGGTGCGCGGCCAGTTCCTCAACGCGCAGACGTGGTCGTGGAGGAACAAGATTCTCCGCCTGGCGGAACTGGCCGGCAACATCGCCGGGGCCTACACGTTCTCGATCAACGAGCAGGGCTTCATCAAGGGGATCGCGGCCTTCAACGGCGTCGTCGTGCCCGGCCTGCGCACGGCGTGGCCCGACACGAGCCTCCAGCAGATGAACCTGATTAACGACGTGGGCTTCCGCACCAACACGCTCGTCCCGAAGCAGGCCGCGGAGGTCATCGTCTGCTTCTTCCCCATCGACCGCTTCCTGACGCCGGGACTCAAGAAGCTGTTCCTGAAGTCGCCCGCCGTCTTCTTCGCCCCGCTCCAGATAGTGGTGGACAGGAGCCTTGAGAAGGACGTGAAGCAGATACTAGGGAACGACCTGGGCCTCAGCCTTGACGACTTCGGCGCCACCCCGGGCGCCGGCACCGACGTGCTCGGCGAAATGCGGAAGCGGCTCCCCTGCTACCTGCGCGTTATGAAGCACGCGCAGGAGGTGCGGGCGAACCCGGAAGACACCTCCGTCCTGGGCCAGATATACCAGAGCGGGGCGGAGGACTGCCTGGCGGAATTCGGCCTCGTGGAGAGGACTTCGGGGAAGGGCGAGGGCGCCCACAAGGTCATCGAGCTTGACCGTAACATCCCGAACGCGCATAAGAGACTCCGCTCCTTCCTGGCGCTCGACTACATCGCGCAGGTGAGCCTCAACAACGTGGGCGTGACCGTGGACGGCGCCATGACCGTGGACACGACCGCCATCCCGGCCAGAATCACCGACGTCGCGCTCGACGCGGACGAGAAGTGCGGCCCCGACCAGGAGTGCTTCTGGTCGGTCCCCGAGGGCGGGACCGTCGTCCGGACGGGGACGGTGGAGGGCGCGTACCTGACCGGCGGCGCCGTCGCCATCGCCGAGGGGAACGCCCTCGGGATCACGGACGTGAAGGCCGTCTCCGAGGGCTCGAACGACCAGTCGCTCAAGTTCTCCTTCAAGATGACGAAGAGCGTCCCGGCGGGGAAGAGGCTCACCTTCAGGGTCACCAAGCCCAAGGCCGGCTCCAGCACCACCGTCGACAGCCAGCCCTTCGTCATCCCCGTGGGCTTCACGGAGGGCCAGCCCGTGTTCGCCAGGGCCGCGTACGACGAGGAGACCGGCAAGCTGACGCTCTCCGGCTCCGGGTTCGCGCTCAACGCCACCAGCGTAGAGCTAGTGGCGCCCCCGGGCGGCACGGCCCCGAAGGTGACGCCCTCCGCGGAGAGCACGGGGACGACCCTCCTCCTCGACATCCCGGCCGCCAGCAGGGCCCCGGGCTGCTGGGAGGCTCGCGTCACCGTCAACGGGAGGAAGGCCGAGCCGTTCGCACGGAAGTTCCTCGACAAGCCCGACCAGCAGCCGAAGGTCAACTCCGCCACGCTCAAAGAAGACTCAATAGAGGTGGTGGGCGAGCACCTCGTGGACGCCTCGGCCTGCGGCGGCAAGGAGCTTGGCTTCGAGGCGGTCAAGGAGAAGATGGAGGCCGGGGACAAGCCGCTTAAGCTGGAATTCGACCCCGAATCTCTGACCCCGACCGGGGTGAAGCTCGACCTCTCCGACGAGGACAAGGACAAGCTCAAGGACGGCGAGTGGAAAATCCGCGTCCTGACCGACGGCAAGGTGGTCAAGGGCGCACAGCCGAAGCTGACGAAGGATTGACCGCCCGACACGTAAAACTCCGGGGCCCGCGGGAGACGTAACAGTCTCCCGCGGGCCCCGGAGTTTTTTTCACGCCCGGCGCCGGTGCCGGCTCCCCTGCCTAGTGCTCGCGCTTGGCGCCGGCGGGCAGGTCGCCCTGATAAATCTCGGCGCCGGAGGAGACGAACTCGGCGGCCTTCTCCCTCATGCCGGCCGTGAGCGCCGACCGCTCGTCGAGGCCGGACTCGGCGGCGTAGTCGCGCACCTCCTGCGTGATCTTCATCGAGCAGAAGTGCGGGCCGCACATCGAGCAGAAGTGCGCGAGCTTGGCCCCCTCCTGCGGGAGCGTCTCGTCGTGGTACTCGCGCGCGACCTCGGGGTCTAAGGCGAGGCTGAACTGGTCCTCCCAGCGGAACTCGAAGCGCGCCTTCGAGAGCGCGTTGTCGCGGAGTTGCGCGCCCGGGTGCCCCTTGGCGAGGTCGGCCGCGTGCGCGGCCAGCCGGTACGCGATGACGCCGTCCTTCACGTCCTGCCTGTTCGGCAGCCCGAGGTGCTCCTTCGGCGTGACGTAGCAGAGCATGGCCGTGCCGAACCAGCCGATCATCGCCGCGCCGATGGCCGAGGTGATGTGGTCGTAGCCGGGCGCCACGTCCGTCACGAGCGGCCCCAGAGTGTAGAACGGAGCCTCGTGGCAGACGGCGAGCTGGCGGTCAACGTTCTCCTTGATGAGGTGCAGGGGGACGTGCCCCGGCCCCTCTATCATCACCTGACAGTCCGACTCCCACGCCACGCGGGTCAGCTCGCCGAGCGTTTCGAGTTCGGCGAACTGCGCCTCGTCGTTCGCGTCGGCTATCGAGCCGGGGCGCAGGCCGTCGCCCAGCGAGAACGACACGTCGTAGGCGCGCATGATTTCGCAAATCTCGCGGAAGCGCGTGTAGAGGAAGCTCTCCTCGTGGTGCGCGAGGCACCACTTCGCCATGATCGACCCGCCGCGCGAGACGATGCCGGTCGTCCGCCGCGCCGTCAAGGGTATGTAGGGCAGGCGCACGCCCGCGTGGATGGTGAAGTAGTCGACGCCCTGCTCCGCCTGCTCGACCAGCGTGTCGCGGAAGACCTCCCAGGTGAGTTCCTCCGCCTTGCCCCCGACCTTCTCCAGAGCCTGGTAGATGGGCACGGTGCCGATGGGCACGGGCGAGTTGCGCAGAATCCACTCGCGCGTGGTGTGGATGTTCTTGCCCGTGGACAAGTCCATCACGGTGTCGGAGCCCCACTTGACCGACCAGCGCATCTTCTCGACCTCCTCCTCGATAGAGGAGGCGACGGCCGAGTTGCCGATGTTGGCGTTGACCTTGACGAGGAAGTTGCGGCCGATGACCATCGGCTCGGACTCGGGGTGGTTGACGTTGGCGGGGATGATGGCGCGGCCGCGCGCCACCTCACTGCGGACGAACTCGGGCGTGACGAACTCCGGGATGGACGCGCCGAAACTCTCGCCGCGGTGCTGGTGGTAGAGCGAGCCGCGGTCTTCGCGCGTGTGCTCGCGCATCGCGTGCAGGGCCGCCCCGCGCCCCATGTTCTCGCGCAGCGCGACGAACTCCATCTCGGGCGTGACCACCCCGCGGCGCGCGTAGTGCATCTGCGTCACGCACGCGCCCCGCTTCGCGCGCAGCGGCGCGCGCCGCAGACCCGGGAACGGTTCGAGCCGGCCGCGGTCTTTGACCCTCGCGAACTCGGCCGCGCCCTCCGTCAGGTAGCCGTCGTCCTGCGGCAAGACCTCGCGCCCCTCGTACTCCTCCACGTCGCCGCGCGCGAGTATCCACCCGCGCCTGAGCGCCGGCAGCCCGTCGCGCACGTCGCACCTCGCCTCGGGGTCGCCCCACGGGCCGGAGGTGTCGTAGACGCGCACGGGCTCGTTCTCCTCCACGCGCCCGCCGGGCAGACGCGTCGGCTGCAATGAGACCTCGCGGAAGGGGACGCGCACGCCGCCTTCGCCCTCCACGTAAACCCTGCGCGAGTTCGGCAGGCGCACGTCGGCGCTTTGCCGCTCTTCGCGACCGTTACTCTTGGCGGCGGCGCCGCCGGCCGCGTCGTTCCCGTTGGCTTCACTCATCGAATCCTTCTCGCTTCCCCGCGCGCCGCCCCCCCTTTCGGGGGCGCGCGCAAACGTAAGAGGCCGCCCCTTCTCTTCCGAGACAAGGGACGGCCCCACGAGCCTCCCTTCGGCGGTACTAACCGCATCAGGTTCAAAGGGTCTCACCCGCGGGTGACTCTCAGCCGGCCGCCCCGAAAGGGCGTCGCGGCTCCCCCGTTAGCATCCGAGTTTCAAGCGCAGGACGAACTATAGAACATTCGCCCCGCGAGCGACAGCCGCGCGGCGCGCCCGCGCGCCCGGCGGGAACCTTCAACACGGCGGCGCGGGCCGTTTTCGGAGGGGCACAAATTGATGAACGCTTGCGGACATTATCGCCACGAACCGCGCATATAAAACATGCCAGCTTAAACCGTTTGAAGGGAGCGACTCTCATGAGGATTCAGGCTACGGGCGGGGCCCTGTGCGCGCTGACGCTGGCGCTGGCACTCGGGTCGGCCGCGTGCGGCGGGAAGGACGATAACGCCAACAACTCGAACGCCGGGCGCAACTCCAACGCCACCACGTCCGCGACGCCGGCGGCGACCGCGACGCCGGCCACGGCCTCGGAGGACACGGCCGTCAAGAACAAGACGGAGGCCGCGCTGACGAAGGCGGGCGTGTCGGGCGTGACCGTCACGGTCGAGGGCGGGGTGGTGACGCTCAAGGGCGAGGTGCCGAAGGCGAAGTGGCAGGACGCGATGAAGGCCGCCAACGAGTCGGGCGCCAAGCGCGTCATGAACCAGATGAACGACAAGAAGTAAGGGGAGGGACTATGGCCGTCAGGGAGAAATATCAATCGCTCATAGACCTCGCCAACCAGAACGGGGTCTCTAACCTACAGGTCTCCGAGGACGGGGACGTGCTGCACGTGACGGGGACGGCGCCGAGCGAGGAGGCCAAGCGGAAGCTCTGGGACGAGTACGGCCGCATCGACCCGGAGATGCGCTCGGGCGACCTCGTCCTGAACGTCGAGGTCGGCGGCGGCGGCGGAGGCGGAGGCGAGCAGACTTACACGGTCAAGGCCGGCGACTCGCTCTCGAAGATAGGCCAGCACCACGGCGTCTCCTGGCGCGAAATCCACGAGGCCAACAGGGACACCATCGGCGACGACCCGGACAAGATTATCCCGGGCCAGAAGCTGCGGATCCCGAGGAAGTAGACAGTAGACAGTGGGCAGTAGACAGTAGACAGTAGACAGTAGACAGTAGACAGTAGACAGTAGACAGTAGAAGAAGAGGCGGCGCGTCTCAGCCATCAGCCGAGGCGCGCCGCCTTCTTTTCCCTACTGTCTACTGTCTACTGTCTACTGTCTACTTCTTCACGGCCTCCTCAGCACGGGCCGGCCCATCAAGGGGTCGCGTGTGTCGAGGGGGCGGTAGCCCTGCGGCTCGGCGAAGAGTTCGGGCGCGGGGTCTGAGCGCGTGATGTTGGTCAGGCGGAAGGTCGTCTCGCCGAAGCGCGGGTCGTTGTGCTTCATGAGGACGACCATCCCGAGTTCGGGCGAGTACCACTGCTCGTGCGTGATCTCCATCGGCTGCTCGTTGTCGAACTCGCCGGCCGGGATGGTCACGGTGATGCGCGTCCCCTCGGCCATCACGCCCTCAATCTGCTGCGCCTCCAGCCGCTCCTTCTTCGGCGCGGGCAGCGGCTCGGCGCGTTCGCCCTCGGCCATGCGCCTGTGCGCCGTGCTCGTCGGCATCAGCACGCCGAAGGACTCCTCGGTGCCGCCCGCGCGGCGTCGCGCCTCCGCGAGCGCGGCGGGCACGCGCGACTTGCGGACGGTGCCGCGCGCGGTGTCCACGAGGTATTCGACCTGCGCGACCGGGTCGTTGATGACGATCAGGCGCGGCTCCTGCCCGTCGGGGGCGGGAGCCGCGGCGGCGGCGCCGCGCGTGAGCTGGTGCTCGCGGCGCGTGCGCCCGGCCGCGTCGCGGAAGAGGTGCGCGACCGACTTGCGCACCATGCGGTTGCCGTCGGCGAGGCGCTGCACGTGCTCGGTGACGGAGTCGGCTGTGAAGGGCGAGCCCTTGACGACGTTGCGCTCGAAGGCCGCGTCGGGCGTCGTGAAGCTCAAGGTGTTGAGCCCGGCGGGCCGGCGGCCGCCGTCAACGAGCGGCACGGGCGTCTCCGCGACCGGCGGCATCGGCAGCTCCACCCTCATCGTGCTGCTGCGGCGCACGCTCACGGGCGGCGGGGCCGGCGGGCACGTCGTCACCTGCGCGCTCGCGGCCGCCGCCCCGGCCGACGCGATAAAGACCGCGCACGCCAGCGCGCGTCCGGGCGCGTTAATTCTCCTGTCACCGTTCATCGCGAGGTCAGTTCCTTTCGACTTGGTTATGAGGTTTCAACATCTCCGTCGCCGGCGGTGCGCTCAGACGAACAGGTCGTCCACGGGCATCGTCCAGCCGGGCAGCGCCGGCTCGGCCTCGGCCGTCTCGCCGCGCCTGTAACGGGTCGGGTTTTCGGGGTCGCCCGCGCGGAAGACGCGCACCGGCGTCTCGCTCAGGAGGTCAACGTCCCAAACGACGAGCGTGCCCGCGGCGAAGTAGTCAGCGCGCTTGCGCGCCAACGCCTCCTCCGCCTTCGTCCCGTAGTCGCCCTCGCTCCGCACCTCCGCGGCGAAGACCGGCGCGCCCTCGAAGAACTTCATGCCCTTCAACTCGCCGACGTAGAACGCCGCGTCGGGGCTGAAAGATTTACGGCGGGGCAGGTTCACCCTGAACCCGGCGTTGTCGCCGATGGCGTAACCGCCGCCGGTCAGCCGCTCGTAGCCGTGCAGGGAGAAGAGAATCTGTCTGGAAGCATAACTCGGCATCTGCCCCGTGGGTGACATGTGGACTATCTCCCCGTTGACGAGTTCCGCCTTGCCTTCGACCTTGTAGAGGTCTTCGATGGTGGCTTCGGCCTTCGTGCTCATGGGCAGACACCTCCGTTCGGGACGCCGGGACGTTAGCCGCCGATGAGGCTCATCGTGCGGGCGGGCTGCTCGAAGTGGGTCTCGTTGATGTAGTGGCGCGGCTCCTTCTTCAGCACGACCGACCTGACGTAGTCGGCCACCTCCTCGCGCGCGGCGCCGGAGCGCATCACGTCGCGTAAGCTGTGCTCGACCCTGGAGAAGAGGCACGTCCTGATCTGGCCGTCGGCCGTCAGGCGCACGCGCGAGCAGGCGCCGCAGAAGGGCTCGGTGACGGGGGCGATGATGCCGACCTCGCCGGGCACGCCGTCGGCGAAGCGGTAGCGCGTCGCCGTCTCCGACCCGCGCTCGCCGCGCACGGCGACCAGCGGGAAGCGCTCGTTGATCGCCCGCCGAATCTCCGCGCCCGAGACGACGCGCTCGCGCGACCAGCCGTGGCCGGAGTCGAGCGGCATGTACTCGATGAAGCGCACGCTCGCGCCGTGCTCGCGGGCGAAGGCGGCGAAGTCGGCCACCTCCGAGTCGTTGTGCCCGCGCACGACGACGGCGTTGACCTTCACGGGCGCGAGCCCGACGCGCCCGGCCGCGCGTATGCCTTCGAGCACGCGCGAGAGCATGTCCACGCCCGTCATTTGCGTGAAGGCCGCGCGCTTCAGGCTGTCGAGGCTCACGGTGACGCGCGTCAGCCCGGCGGCCTTCAGGCCGGCGGCGCGCTCGGCGAGGTTGAAGCCGTTGGTCGTGAGCGCGAGGTCGCGGACTCCTTCGACGCGCGCGAGCTTCGCCACCAGCGTCTCGATGTCGCGCCGGAGCATCGGCTCGCCGCCCGTGAGGCGCACCTTCTCGACGCCGAGCGAGACGAAGACCTCGACGGCGCGCTCTATCTCCTCGTAAGTGAGCAGGTCGGAGCGCGGCGCCGTCTCCTCCGGCGAGCCGTGCGGCAGGCAGTAGAAGCAGCGGAAGTTGCACCTGTCGGTCACCGACACGCGCAGGTCTCGGATGCCACGGCCGTAAGAATCTTTGAGGGCTGCTTCCGTCATCAGGTACTTGGATGCTTAAAAACCGCCGGCGGACGCGAAGGTGAATTTTAACAGTTCAGCGCGCGGCGCGCCCGTCCGCGCCGGCCGTGAAGCGGAGCGGGTTGCCGAGCTGTTTGAGCGTGCGGAGTTCGAGCCCCCCGCCGGGCGCGTGGAGCGCGTAGACGCGAGCCTCGTGCGGGCCGGGCGCGAGCGGCGGGAGCGTGAAGCTGTAGCCGCAGTTCTCGGCCGCCGCCCGGCCGGCGGCGACCACGTCGGCGCGCGGGAGGTCGGCCCGCGCGTGCGCCACGAAGCGGCCGTCAACGTAAAGCTCGACCTCGACGGCCTCAAGCGGGCGCGCGGGGTCTACGGCCCAGCCCGCGACCTCGCCGCGCGGCGTCACCTCGCCGAAGCCGCGCAGGTAGGGCGGGAAGGAGTCGTACTCCTTCCAGACCGCGTACGCCCCGACCGCGAGGGTCAGGCACGCGAGCGCGGCGAAGAGTGCTTGCGGGCGGCTGAAGCGCGGCATGACTTCGGAAGGTCTCGGCGTCCGTCTCCGGCTAAAAGTCCCGCCGCGATTCTCCGCGCGGCGCGGCGGCCTTTTCGAGCAGCAGCACGTCCTGAAACGAGAGCCCTTCGCGCAGCCCCGACCAGCTCCCGTAAAAGACCGGCCGCCCGAGCGCGAGGCCGTGTTTGTCTAACAGCCCGAGGACGAAATCCTCGCTGTACGCGGCGGCGCTCTCGGGGCTCTCGCGGTAGGCGTGTCGCCAGACGCCCTCGCCGTACCTGAACTCGATCCGGTTGAGCCCCTCGCGCCGGAGCGCCTCCTGCCGTTCGTTCAGGAGGAAGAAGGTCGCCAGCGCGCGACCCCCCGGCGCGAGCAGGCGCGCGACCTCCTTCAAATAGTTTTCGACCGCGCCGGGGCGCAGGTGCGTGAAGACCGACTTGAGCAGCACGGCGTCGAAGCTCCCGTCCGCGAAAGGGAAGACGTACTCCTCCGCCGCGTGTCGGCCCGAAGGGTTATACGCCTCGCTCCGAACGTCTATGCGCGCGAACTCGAAGTTCGCGCGCGCGGGGGTGATGTGCCGGCGGCACCACGCGACGGAAGGGGCGTGGATGTCGAGACCCGTGTAGCGGCCGCGCCCGTCCAGGTAGTCTTTGAGGTGGAGCGCCATCAGGCCGCAGCCGCAGCCCACGTCGAGCACGCGCTCGTCGGGGCGGAGCCCGGCGAGCAGGCGGAGGTAGCCCATGAACTCCGCGCCCGACGACTCGAAGCTGCGCAGCGGGCCGACGTAGCGGCGCAGGCGGAGCGGCGGCAGGTCGCGCTTCCCCGTCACGGCGCGCGCCGCCCAGTCGAGCGGCTCAAGCGCGAAGAGCGCCGCGGCGCGGCACGCCTTCAGCACGCGCAGCGCGCCCGACGGCAGACCCTCGACGCCCCTCGTCTTCATGCGAACCGTTCAGTCCTGCGGCCCGCGTCCGAGCAGCGCGCGCGCGTTGCGTTGGAGCCCCGCGAGCTTGGCGCGCTTGACGGGGCTGCGGCGGAAGCGCTCGACGTACTCCTCGTGCGTGAGCGCGGCCACCTCTGCGAGCGCGGGCGCGACGGCGCCGGGGCGCGGCTCGAAGCGCGTCTCGGGGCTGGGCTGCTCGAAGCGGTTCCAGGGGCACACGTCCTGGCACACGTCGCAGCCGTAGAGCCAGCCGTCCAGGTTCTCCGCGACCGGGGGGGGGAGTTCCGGGTCGCGCAGCTCGATGGTGGCGTGCGAGATGCAGAGGTTCGAGTCCACGACGTAGGGCTCGGTGATGGCGCCGGTCGGGCACGAGTCGATGCAGAGCGTGCAGGTGCCGCAGTGGTCTTCGACCCGCGCCGCGTCGTACTCCATCTCCACGTCCAACAGCAGCTCGCCGAGGAAGACCCACGAGCCGTACTCGCGCGTGATGAGGTTCGTGTGCTTGCCTATCCAGCCGAGCCCGGCGCGCACGGCCCAAGCCTTGTCCATCGCGGGCTGCGCGTCCACGCAGGCGCGCCCCCCCGCCCCCGGCACGAGTTCCCGGACGAAGGCGAGCAGCGCCTTCAGCCGCTCGCCGAGCACGTCGTGGTAGTCGTCGCCCCAGGCGTAGCGTGAGATTTTGCCGGCGGCCGGGTCGCGCGGGTGCTCGTGCGGCGTGTAGTAGTTGAGCGCGACGGCGACGACCGTCAGCGCGCCCGGCAGAATCTCGCGCGGGTCTGTGCGCCGCCCGACGCCGCGCTCCATCCAGGCCATCGAGGCGTGGTTGCCGCGCGCCAGCCACTCTTCGAGCCGCGCGCGCTCCTCCGCGAGCGCCCCGGCGCGGACGACGCCGACCTTCTCGAAGCCCAGCTCCAGCGCGCGCCGCTTCACCCCCGCCGTCAACTGCGAGGGCGAGAGCCGGGCCGCTGCCGCGAAGTTCTCCGAAGTGGCGCTCATCCTTAAATCCCTGACCGAACCGCCGAGTTTTCGGGGAAATTATAGCAGTAGGTGGTAGGAAGGCAGTAGACGGTAGTCAGTAGACAGTGGTCAGTAGAAAAACCGCCGGGGTTGAATCGTCCGGCTATCGGCGTCAGCGCCGTAAAGGCGGAGCCCTACTGACTACTGACTACTGACTACTTTCCTGCTCCCCCTTCCGTCTTCCAACATGCGTGTTACAATCGACAAAGTCACGACAACAGATTGGCGGAGAATGTTCGGCGTCGGGGTCGGCCGCCGGGTGTGGGAGGGGAGTCTTGAGTTCGGAGTCGCCGAAAGAGTCGAAGGGCGGGGGCGAGGAGTCGCTGGAGAGGAAGGCCGGGCGGCTCCTTTTCGTCGGCCTGCCCGTGACCAAGCTCGACCGGCACTGGCGCGAGTTCCTGCGCGAAGTCCAGCCCGGCGGCGTCATCCTCTTCGGGCGCAACGTCGAGTCGGCCGAGCAGGTCGCGCTCCTCACGGCGCAGATACGCGACGCCGCCGGCCGCGAAGTCCTCGTCGGCGTAGACCAGGAGGGCGGGTTAGTTGACCGCTTCCGCGACATCATCGAGCCGATGCCGTCGGCCAAGGCCGTGCGCAACGCCGGCCGCGCAGACCTCGCCGAGCGGTTCGGCGCCCTGACGGCGCGCTCGCTGCGGCTGATGGGCTTCAACATCAACTTCGCGCCCGTGCTCGACCTCTCGGGCGACAACGACGACAACGGCCTGCGCGCGCGCACCTTCGGGCAGCAGCCCGAGACGGTCTCGATGCTCGCGGGCGCGTACCTCGAAGGCTTGCAGCGCGGGCAGGTCATCGGCTGCGGGAAGCACTTCCCCGGCCTCGGCGGCTCGAAGGTGGACTCGCACCGCCGGCTCCCCGTCGTCACGCACACCTGGCAGGAGATTTTCCAGCGCGACCTCGTGCCCTTCATGGACTTGATGTTCCACCGGCCGGGCGAGCGCCTGCGCTCGGTGATGGTGAGCCACGCCGCCTTCCCAGACATCTCCGAGTTCCTGCAAGACCTCTTCCGGCAGGAGGGCGACCCGCCGACCATCCAGGGGCTCCACCAGTTCCCCGCCACCATCAGCGGCAACGTCACGACGCGCCTGCTCCGTCGGATACTGAAGTTCGACGGCCTCGTCATCACGGACGACATGGAGATGGGCGCCGTCGTGCAGACGCTCACCGTGCCCGAGGCGTGCCTGCGCGCCGTCGAGGCCGGCTCCGACATGGTCTTGATCTGCGAGCGCGAGGAGAACGTCGTCGCCGCGCGCGACGAGCTGGCGCGCGCCGTGCGCGACAAGCGCCTCAGCATGCGCGCGCTCGCCGCGGCCGAGCGGCGCATGGACTGGGCGCTCAAGCTCACGGGCGAGCCCGAGTCGTTCGACTCGGAAGAGTTCGCAGAGGTCTCGCGCCAGCTCGCCCTGCTCAAGCTGGAGCTGAGGTCGGCCGAGGAGACGGGCGAGTACGCCCCGCTCTTCGGCACGTCCGAGGGCGGCACGCGGCGCTCCTCGAACTTCTGAGGCCGCCCGGTTACGGCCTCGGCTGCCCGCCCCTTTCTCCCTCGACGTTCTTCGTGTCGCTCTTCTGGCGGAGCAGGTTCTTGAGGCCGAAGAGCGACTCCAGCGTGTCCTGCCAGAAGGGCGCGCCCGCGCTGAGCAGCATCACCATGATGAACCAGCCGAAGAAAGTCCCGCTGACGTCGCGCGCCCTGTACCGACCGGCAAAGAAGTCGGAGACCTGCTTCCGCGTCAGCGGCGCGAGGCCGAACGACTTATAGGTGTCAACCAACTCGTTCGGCTCCCGCTCCTGCCTTTCTAAGACTCCCTGCCCCTGGCCGGCGACGCGCTCGGCAGTCTCGGGATTCTTCATCGCCTGGTAGATGGTGAAGAAGTTCGCGTTGAGCACCACCACGACGACTATCGAGATGAGTATCGCTACCGTCCGCATGTGGCGCGTGTAGCGTTCCTCGAAGCCCTGCATCACGGTGTCGTACCAGGCCGCGGCCTGCTCGACCCGCTCGCGCAGCGGGACGAGCGCCGCGTCGAAAGCCTTGTCGAGCGAGACGATCTGTTCGGCGACCTTATTCAAGCCGCCGGAGATGCCCTCCAGCGCCGCAACCTTGTCGCCCGCCGCGCCCGCCGCGCGCGCCGCCGCGAGGTCTTCGCCGACCCTCTTCTGCACCTCGCCCAGGACGGCGAGCGCGTCCGCCGCCCTGACCTGCCGGAGCCGGTAGAGGTCTCCGAGCATGACCTTCGGGTTGATCTTGCCGTCGCTGGCGAGCGACCCGATGTCGTCGAGGACGGGCAGGAGCGCCGCCTTCAAGGTGGCGAACTTGGCGCTCGCGTCGCCTTCGAGCAGCCCGGCGTTATCCGTGATTTTTTTCAGCTCCTCGTTCAGCGCCGCGATGACGGTCAGGACGGTCTGTAACGCGCCCACCGCGCCGGGCAGCAGGTTCTCCGCCTCGACCCGCGTCAGCACCTTGAGCAGGTCGCCTTTGGACAGCGAGTCGAACATGGGCCTGCCCATCAGGGTCTCGCGCCCCATCTGGCGGAGCTTGCCGGTCACGCCCTCGACCAGTTGTTTCGCCTTTAGTTTCGCCACGCCGTCGGCGGCGGCGTCCGCCCCGCCCGCGCTCTGCGTGATTGTCAGGAAGAGGTCTTCGAGCGAGTTGAGGATCGTGTTCGACTTGACCTTGAAGAGCTTCTTGACGAGCGTCTGTATGGACTGCACGACGAGACTCAGGACGAGGATCACTATGACCATCGCGATCAGTGTGTTCAGGATGCTGAGGTTCGGCATGACTCCTCCTTACCGGCCGGGGTCGGCCCGCGGCTCATGGGACTGCGTTGACCGGAAGACTTTACGCGGCGGCCTCCGTTAAAAGCCGCGGGCCGGCGGCGACGGTCGGCCGGGGCGCGGTGCGCGGCGCGCCGCCGGGCGATGTTGACTGAAAGCTCGCGCGCGGCCGGGGTCGCGAAGGGTTATTGCACGTGCAGGATTGGTGCGGCGCCGGGTAGGGCCTGAAAGCCCGCGAAGGCTATTGCAAGCGGTGGGTCTTGTCAAGGCATTTCCCCGCCGGCCGCGCCCGCGCGCCGCGGCCGGCCGCCTCGCGCGGAACTTGCCGGACGCCGCTCGTCAAACCTCTCGTCCGTGGGTTATCTTTGCCGCACGCCCTGAAGCAAGGGCGCCACCCTTTCGATACAGAGACACGACAGGAGGCAGACGTAAAGCCTTGCGACGCACCTTCACGCCGATTCTCGTCACCGCACTCGTCGTCTTCCCCGCGCTGGCGCAGCAGCCCGCGCGGCAGCAGGCGACGCCGCCGCCCGCTCCGCCGCCGACATCTCAGCGCGAGCCCGCCCCCGCGCCCACGCCGCTGCCCCCGCCGCGCGTGAAGATAGAGGACTACCGCGAGCGCGCCTCGCGCATCATCGGCGCGGCGCTCACGGACGACACGGCCTACCGCCGCCTCGCGTGGCTCACCGACCGCATCGGCCACCGCCTGAGCGGCTCGGAAAGTCTGACGCGGGCGATAGAGTGGGCCGTCTCCGAGATGAAGCGCGACCGGCTGGACAACGTGCGCGCCGAGAAGGTGATGGTGCCGCACTGGGTGCGCGGCGAGGAGAGCCTGGAGCTGGTCGAGCCGCGGGCGCTCGGGCTCTCGATGCTGGGCCTCGGCAACAGCGAGGGCACGCCCGCGGGCGGCCTCACGGCCGAGGCCGTCGTCGTCCGCAGCTTCGACGAGCTGGAGGCTCTGGGCGAGCGCGTGCGCGGGAAGATGGTCGTCTACAACGTGCCGTTCACGAACTACGGCCAGACGGTCGCCTACCGCGGCGCGGGCGCGTCGCGCGCGGCGAAGTACGGCGCGGTCGCGGCCATAGTCCGCTCCGTCACGCCCGTCAGTTTGCAGACGCCGCACACGGGGTCGCTCCGCTACACCGACGGGCTACCGAAAATCCCCGCGGCGGCCGTCACCATCGAGGGCGCGGAGATGTTGCAGCGCATGTACGACCGCGGCGAGCACCCCAGACTCCGCCTGACGATGGGCGCACACTTCCTGCCCGACGCCGAGTCGGCCAACGTCGTCGCCGAGCTTAAGGGGCGCGAGCGGCCGAACGAGGTGGTCGTCGTCGGCGGGCACCTCGACTCGTGGGACGTCGGGCAGGGGGCGCACGACGACGGCGGCGGCTGCGTCGTCTCGTGGGAGGTGGCGCGGCTGCTGAAGGAGCTGAACCTGCGGCCGCGGCGCACCATCCGCGTCGTGCTGTTTACGAACGAGGAGAACGGCGTGCGCGGCGGCAACGGCTACCGCGACGCGCACAAATCGGAGGTCGCCAACCACGTCCTCGCCATCGAGTCCGACGTCGGCGTCTTCCGCCCGACGGGCTTCGGCCTCTCGGAGAAGGCGAGCCCGCAGGCGCGCGCCGACTTTCAGGAGATAGCCAGACTCCTCTCCGGCATCCGCGCCGACCGCGTAGACCCGGACGGCGAGGGCACCGACATCGGCCCGATAATGCGCGAGGGCGTCACGGGCGCGTCGCTCAACGTGGACTTCTCTCATTACTTCGACATACACCACACGCAGGCCGACACCTTCGACAAGGTCAACCCGCAGGAGTTGGCCGCCTGCGTCGCCGCCATGACCGTCATGGCCTACGTCGTCGCCGACATGCCCGATAGGTTGTGAGTAGACAGTAGACAGTAGACAGTAGTCAGTAGAAAGACCACCATCAGTGAATCCTTCAGGTGGGAGCGGCAACGTCCGAGTAGCGGAGCCTACTGACTACTGACTACTGTCTACTGTCTACTCACTCCGAAGGAGTGAACAATGTCCCCCAAAATCTCCCGCAGAGAGCTTTTGAAGGGCGGCGCGCGGGCCGCGGCGGCGCTGTCGGTCTACCCGGCCTTGACGCGGGAGGCGGGGGCGCAGCGCAGGGGCGGGCCGGCGAGGCGGGGCGCGGCCGCGCAGAGGCAGGGCGGGGCGCTGGCGCGGCTCGACGAGTACGTCGAGCGGCACATGCGCGAGGTGGGCGCGCCCGGCATGACGCTCGCGCTCGCCGACCGCGGCGGCGCGGTGCGCGTCTCGACCTACGGCTTCGCCGACACGAAGGCGGGCGCGCGCGTGAGGCCGGAGACGATGTTCGAGATAGGCTCCGTCTCGAAGTCTTTCGCGGCCGTCGCGCTGTTGCAGATGCTCGACGAGGGTCGCGTAGACCTGCAACGCCCCGTGGCCGAGTACCTGCCGTGGCTCAAGCTGGAACAGAAGTTCGGAGCCGTGACGGCGCACCACCTGCTCAGCCACACCTCGGGTTTGCAGGGCGCGCCGCTCCTGCCGGAGAGCGTCGCCGCCGGGCTCGAAACCTTCTACAAGCCCGGCGAGAAGTTCGTCTACTCGAACGTCGGCTACCTCCTGCTCGGGCTCCTGATAGAGGCGCTCGACCGCCGGCCGTTCGCCGACGCGCTCGCGGCGCGCGTCCTGAAGCCGCTGGGGATGACGGCGAGCGCGCCCGTCATCACGAACGCGCTGCGGCCGCGGATGGCCGTCGGCTACGCGCCGGAGTTCGAAGACCGGCCGTTCCCTTCGCGCGGGCGGCTGGCGGAGGCTTCGTGGATTGAAGTTGACACGGCGGCGGGCGGCGTCGCCTCGACGCCCGGCGACATGGTCGCGTACATGCGCATGCTCCTGAACCGCGGCGCACTGCCCGCGGCCGGCCGCCGCGTCATCTCCGAGCAGAGCTTCGAGCTTTTGACGAGGCCCGTCATCCGCTCGCCCTTCCGCGGCGAGGAGGCGGGCTACACCTACGGCTTCTGGGTCAGCCGGGACGCGGGCGGCGCCACGCGCCTGCGCCACACGGGCGGCATGGTCGCCTTCAGCTCCTCGCTCGACGCAGACCTGACGAACGGCGTCGCGGCCTTCGCCTCCGTCAACGCGCGGCTCGGCGGCTACCGTCCCGTCGCGGTGACGAAGTACGCGACGGAGCTTCTGAACGCAGAGCGCGCCGGGCGCGAGTTGCCCGCGCCGCCCGAGGCCCCGCCGCCCGCCGACGAGGTGAAGAACGCGGCCGACTACGCGGGCACCTACGTCGCCCCGGACGGCCGCCGGCTCGTGCTCGCCGCGGAGGGGAAGCGCCTGCTGCTCGTCAACAAGGGGCCGGCCGTCGCGCTCGAACGCTCGGGCGGCCCCGACTCCTTCATCGTCAGGCACCCCGACTTCGAGCTGTTCCGCCTGGTCTTCGGGCGCGAGGGCGGCGCGGTCGTCGAGGCCGGCCACGGCGCGGACTGGTACGCGGGCGCGGGCTACAAGGGCGCGCGCGCCTTCGAGTACCCGAAGGAGTGGGACGCCTACGTCGGCCGCTACCGCCACGAGAGCCCCTGGTACGGCTCCTCCCGCGTCGTCCTGCGCCGCGGCGCGCTCTGGCTCGACGGCGAGACGCCGCTCCAGCCGCTCCCCGACGGCTCCTTCTCGCTCGGCCCGCCCGCCGACTCGCCCGAGCGCATCCGCTTCCAGGACGTGCTCGGCGGCCGCGCCCTCAAACTCAACCTCTCCACGGTCGTCTACCACCGGACTTACATGCCCTGAAGGAAGTGAATGGTGAATGGTAAATAGTGAATGGTGGTCGAGGGTGGCCGTAGTTGAGCAATGCTGCCCCCGCCGGCTCACACCCAATCACTATTCACTATTTACCATTCACCATTCACTTCCTGGAACTTTTCCCCGCCGCCCGGCGAAATGAAGGTGTCTGGTGGGCGCAGGGGGGCTAGGGTTCCGGAGCGAAGCATGGCGGTTTCCCAACAGCAAACGGACGCGGAGCTGCTCCGGCTGTCGATGGCCGGCGACGAGGATGCTTTCACGGCGCTCTACCGCCGGAGGCAGGGCGGGGTCTACCGCTTCGCCTTGCAGATGAGCGGCTCGGAGGCGGTGGCCGAGGACGTGGTGCAGGAGACCTTCATGGTCTTGATGCGCGACGCCGGCAACTTCGACGCGGCGCGCGGCAGCCTCGCCGCCTACCTCTACGGCATCGCGCGCAACCACGTCCTGCGCGCCTTCGACCGCGAGCGCGCGCTCGTCCGCTTCGACGACGAGGCCGAGGAGGGCGGCGAGGCCCCGCACGAGAACCTCGTCGCGCGCCCCGACCCGCTCGGGGATTTGACGCGCGCCGAGTCGGTCGAGAAGTTGAGGCAGGCGGTGCTGGCGCTCCCGGCGCACTACCGCGAGGTCGTGGTGCTGTGCGAGCTGCACGAGATGAGCTACGCCGAGGCGGCCGGGGCGCTCGGGTGTGCGGTCGGCACCGTGCGCTCGCGCCTGCACCGCGCGCGGGCGATGCTCGCGGAGAAGCTGCGCGGCCGGGGCGAGGCGCGCGGGGGTACGCAGGAGGGGAAGGCTGAGGCGGGCGGCGCGGGCGGCGCGCTGCCGCAGGGGCAGGCGCTCCGGACGGCGAGGTGTTACGCATGAACTGTCAGGAATTCGAGAGCCGGATAGAGACGCTCGCGCGCGGCACGCTCGCGGACGCGCGCGACCGCGCGGATGCCGTGTGGCACGAAGAGGAGTGCGCGGCCTGCGCGGCGCGTCTCGCCGACGAGCACTCGCTCTCGGGCGGCCTGCGCGCGCTCGCCTCCGGGATGAGGCACGCCGAAGCGCCCGCGCGCGTCGAGGCGGCGCTGCTCGCGGCCTTCCGCGCTAACGCGACTCCGGCCGCGGCCGGGGCGCGCGAGACGGGGGCGAACGTCGTCCCGCTCGTCGCGCCGCGCCGCTGGTCGTGGGTGAAGACCGCCGCGGCCGCCGCGCTCGCCGCCGCCGCCGCGCTCGCGCTCTTCGTGCTGGTCAGGCCGACTGCGAACGCGCCCGCGCCGGCCGGGTCGGCGAAGGGCGGCGTCAGGCCGATGATAGAGCCGCCGCCGGGCGCGCTCGGCGGGCCGGCCGCCACGGCCGTCGCGCGGGACACGCCGTCCGACCTCGAAGACGCGGGGACGATGGAGCCCGCGCCGGCCTTCAAGCCGAGGATTCCGCGCGCGGCCCTCCCGGCGGCACGACCGCGCGCCGCGAACGTCTCTTACAACGCGGGCGCGCGCGGCGTCCCCGCGCAGACCGCGCCGCCGCAGGAGATTGCGACCGACTTCATCCCGCTCGCCGAGGCGGGGCCCTACTCGCAGGCCGAGGAGTCGCACCTCGTCCGCGTCGAGCTGCCGCGCTCGGCGCTCGCCTCCTTCGGCCTGCCCGTCAACGCAGAGGCCGCGGGCGGCCGCGTCAAGGCCGACGTGCTCTTAGGCCAGGACGGCGTGGCGCGCGCCATCCGCTTCGTCCGCTGAAAGGCGGGCGACCCGAGTTCCGCGCGCGGCGGCCGGGCGGGGGCCCCGAAGTAAGGGCTCACGGACGGGCCCCGGCCCAGGCCGCCGCGC
>DASVWB010000193.1:0-8142 GCA_036389815.1 Pyrinomonadaceae bacterium
CCGCCGCGGATGAGCACGATGGAGTGCTCCTGGAGGTTGTGGCCGACGCCGGGGATGTAGGTCGTCACCTCGATGCCGTTGGTCAGGCGCACGCGCGCGACCTTCCGCAGCGCCGAGTTCGGCTTCTTCGGGGTCTGCGTGTAGACGCGCGTGCAGACGCCGCGCTTCTGCGGCGACTGCTGCAAGGCCGGGCTCGCCGTCTTGTACTTGACGGCCTGACGCCCTTTGCGTACGAGCTGGTTGATGGTCGGCACGGCAGCTACAGTCCTTCTTTAAAAGGTTCCGGGTCTCTTCGGGCCCCCCCGCGACCTCATTTTAAGGCGCAGGAGGCTGCCCTTTCCTGCCTCTTACCGGAACCATGCGTCCGGCAGTCAGCGCAAGAGCGGCATGCCCTTGTTTGTCTAATTAATCAGGGATGTTCTGACTTCCAGCGGGTGTGGATTCTGGCCTCCCCCGGGCCGAAACTTTTCTGTGGCGTCGCCTTTATAAAGGGTCGCGGGCTTTCCGACTTCCGCCCGGCTGTTTCGCTCTCCGGGGCCCGGCCGCCCTTCCGAAGGTCGGGGGCCCGGAGTTTACGCCACAATATTTGTCAACGGCCTGCCTCCCCTTCCGGGGCCGCAGACCGGGCGACGCCTCCACACCGGCAGAACCACTTCGAGCGCCGCACTGTTGGGAAAAGGACTATCAGTCCAAACGACAGACTATACGGTCGCTTCCCCCGTCTGTCAAGCGCGGCCGGGGCGGGGCGGGGCGCTGGCCTAAAAACTGGCCCGGCCGCCCCGTTTTCTGCTAAAGTCAGCGGCCGTAAACACCTACCGAAAGGCGAAAACCTTTGATGCGCTTCAACCCGGACGAGTACATTACAGTCAGCGAAAGAATCGAGAAATTTTACGCCAAATTCCCGCAGGGGCGTATCCTGACCTCCATCGTCGAGCACAACGCAGAGACCGGCTTCATCCTCATCCGGGCGGAGGTCTACCGCGACCCGGAGGACGCGCTCCCGGCCGCGACCGGGCACGCCTACGAACTCCGCAGCGCCGGCCACGTGCAGGCCGGCAGCTACGTCGAGGTCTGCGAGACCAGCAGCGTTGGCCGCGCTTTGGCGCTGTTGGGCTTCGAGGTGCGGCGGGGCGTGGCGAGCCGCGAGGAGGTCATCCGCGGGGCGCGTAAGCAGCAGGCCGCCGCGGCGTCGGCCCCGGAGCCTTCCCGCCCCGAGAGGACGCCCCCGCCGGCCGAGAGGGCGCCGGCGGCGGAAAGGCCGGCGGCGGAAAGGACGCCCGCGGCAGAAAGGGCGGCTGCACCGGCCCCGGCGCCGGCCGCGCCCGACCTCGACGCGCAGATTTTGCAGGCCGCAGAGGAGTTGGGCTACGACGCCGCGAAGGTGCGCAAGTGGGTCAACCAGAAGTTCGAGGTGACGGGGGGACTCGGCAGCCTGACGCCGCACGACAAGCGCGAGGTTCTGAAAATCTTCACCGAGCAGGCGCGGCCGGCCAAGCCGCGCGCGGGGCGCTAGCCGCGCGGGGCGGGCGCTAGCCGCGCGGGGCAGGCGCTAGCCGCCGGCCGGGTTCTCTTTCCGGAAGGTCTGCGCGAGCTGCTCTTTGATGAGGGCGTAGCAGTCGCAGCAGCGCCGCTCGATGCCGCGCCGGTCGGCGACCGTGACGCTGCCGCGCGTGTAGCTGATGAGCCCCGCCTCCCTCAGCTTGTGCGCTATCTCGGAGACGGTCGGGCGGCGCACGCCGAGCATCAGCGCGAAGTACTCCTGCGTCAGCGGGAACTCGTCGCCGTCTACGCGGTCGTGCGTGAGCAGTATCCAGCGGCACATGCGCGACTCGATGTTGTGCGTGGCGTTGCAGGCGGCGTGCTGCTGGACGGCGGCGGCGAAGAAGTTCGCGTAGCGCAGGAGGAGCCCGAGGCACGGGCCGCCGCGCGCGCGGACTTGCGACTCGAAGTCCGCGGCCCTCATGCGCAGGGCGCGCCCCTGCATCTGCACGAGGACGGTCGCGTTGCTGCGGCGCACCCCGTAGAGCAGCGAGAGGCCGACGAAGCCCTCGCTCCCCATCATGCCGACCTCGATGGTGTCGCCGTCGGGCGTGCGGACGACCGTGGCGGTGACGGCCGTCTCCAGGAAGTAGACATGCTCGACCGGCTGGTCGAACTCGACGAGCACCTGGTTGAACTCAAGCCACGCGGGTTCGAGGTAAGGCCGCAGCCGCGCGCGCTCCTCCTCCGGGAGCGATAACAGGAGTTTATTCTCCGGCACGCGCCCCCCCGCCGGCCCCGCCCGCGGGCCCTCCGCCGCCCGGCGACGCGAGGGCCGCCCCTTTCCGTAAAACCGCCTCGGTCGGTTTAACTCTCATTCGCTCGCCCCCGTCATCGCGGTGGATGGAAGAACCCGGACTCCGTCAGGGTAATATAAGGGAAGCGCGCGCCGCCCGTCTGTCTGCCAGTTAACTCTTTCGGCTGGTTAGCCCCGCCGGCCGTGCTGTATATTCGCCCGGGGCCGCCGGCCGGCGCGCCCACACTTTAACGTACAGGGGAGGGCTTGAATGACGAGAGCAGTTCAACGCCGGCGGCGAGCCCGCGGGCTCCTGCTGCGCCGTTGCGCGTGGCTGGCGGTATGCGTGCTGGCCTTGAGCGCCGACGCCCCGGCGCGGCAGGCAGGGGCCTTCGCGGGTAACCTCTTCGCGCCGGCCCTGCGGCAGCCGCGGCAGCAGGCGACGCCGACGCCGACGCCGCCGGAAGAGGACGAGCCGGAGATCAAGCCGAGCCGCCCCGGCGTCGCCAACCCGGCCGAGATACCCGAGCCGGGCGTCCTCCAACTCGAAATCGGCTACGACTCGAACTTCCGTTCGGACGAGTTCCGCTCCGAGCACAGCATGCCCGTCACGCTCCGCTACGCGGCCGCGAAGCGCCTGCTGCTCCACCTCGACTTCGACGCCGTCATTTCCCAGACGGACGAAGCGACGCGCGAGCGCTCGACCGGCTTCGGCGACACGCGCGTCGGCTTCCAGGTCGTGGCGCTCGAAGACGCCCCCGGCCGCCCCGCGCTTGCCTTCGCCTACTTCGCCAAGCTCCCGACCGCGGACGAGGCCGAAGGCTTGGGCACGGGGCGCTTCGACCACAAGGTCGTCGGGCTGCTGAGCAAGAAGGTGGGCGAGACGGACGTGGACTTCAACGCCGCCTACCTGCTCGTGGGGCGCGAGGGCGGCCCGGGCTGGGAGCACGGCGGGCAGGCCGCGGTCTCCGTCTCGCGCGACTTCAAGAACCGCTTCGGCTTCGAGGCCGAGCTTTCCGGCCAGAGCAAGGACGACGTGCAGCCGCGCGGGCTCTTCGCGCTCGGCGCGCTCCGCTACACGGCGAACAAGCGGCTCGTCTTCGACGCCGGCGCGCGCTTCGGCCTCAACCCCGAGGCGCCGCGCGTCGGTCTCTTCGCGGGCATGTCGGTCGGGCTCACGCGCCCCTCGGGCCGCTGAGCCGCCGCGCGACCGCCAAAGGGTGTGGGTTCTCTGACAGACTTCGACTCGGGGGTAAACTGAATGCGGCGCATACTGCGCGAGAACGGTCTTACCATCGTCTGGCTCGGGATGTTCTTCCTGACGCTCATCTTCGGCCAGAGCATCGTCGGCCAGCGCGAGTACAACAACGACCAGAAGGAGCACGGCCAGCCGCAGGTCTCCTACGTCGAGTACATCGCGAGCGCGCACTTCGTCGAGGCGACGATGGAGAACTGGGAGTCGGAGTTCCTCCAGATGTTCCTCTTCGTCGTGCTCACGGTCTTCCTCTACCAGAAGGGCTCGGCCGAGTCGAAGAAGCTCGACGGGGGGGAGGAGGTCGACCGCGACCCGCGCGACTCGAAGAACAAGAAGGACGCGCCGTGGCCCGTACGCAGGGGCGGCCTCGTCCTCAAGCTCTACGAAAACTCCCTGAGCCTCGCCTTCCTCCTGCTCTTCCTCGGCAGCTTCGTGCTGCACGCGGCGGGCGGCGCCGGCGAGTACAACCAGGATCAGGCCGAGCACGGCAGCGCCGAGCGCGTCTCGACGCTCCAGTACATGGGGACTTCGCGCTTCTGGTTCGAGTCTTTGCAGAACTGGCAGAGCGAGTTCCTCTCGGTCGGGATGATGGTGCTGCTCACGATCTGGCTCCGGCAGAAGGGCTCGCCCGAGTCGAAGCCGGTGGACGCGCCGCACAGCCAGACGGGCAAGGGCTGAAGGCGTCGGCACCCAGAGTCGGAAGCCCCGGCCCCGCTCTCCCCGCGGGCCGGGCAACCGCCGTGCGCGCCCGCGCCATCAACGTGTCTGAACGGAAGAGGTTTCGCCCGTCCTTTTTCAGCAGTCAAGCCCGGCCCAGACTTTCGGGACTACGCCGCCCGAGCCTCCGACGCGCGCCCCTCCGGCTTCGGGCGGGGCGCGCCAGCTTTCAAACGCGGCCGCGCCGCGAACGAGGCCCCGTCCCCATGAAGAGCCCTCGCACGTTAAAGCTCGCAGGCGTTCTGCTCTGCCTCCCGCTCCTGTACGCCGCCGCCGCTCCCGCGCAGCAGCCGCCGCCGCAACAGCCCGCGCCCGACCGGAAAGATGACGAGCCGGAGGAGGTCATCCGCCTCGAAACCGACCTCATACAGGTGCGCGCCGTCGTCACCGACCGCAAGGGTCAGCCCGTGGACGGCCTCACGCGCGAAGACTTCGAGGTGCTTGAGGACGGGAAGCCGCAGCAGGTCAGCTTCTTCGACGTCGTGCGCGCGCCGGGGCGCGAGGCCGAAGCCGCCGCGGCGGCCGCGCCCGCCGGGAAGCCGAACCGCGCCCCGCCCGCGCGGACGGTCGTGCTGCTCGTGGACACGCTCCACCTCGCGCCCTCGAACCTCGTCCGCGCGAAGCGGCAGATGAGGAAGTTCGTGGACGAGATGATGACCGACCGCGACACGGTGGCCGTCGTCAGCACCTCGGCCACGCTCGGCATACTCCAGCAGTTCACCTCCGACCGTAAGGTTCTGAGGCTCGCCATCGACCGGCTCCAGCCGTTCATCGGGAAGGCCTTCACGGCCTACACTGCCGAGCTTGCCGCCGCCGTGCTGTCGGGCGACGAAGGGGCCGTCGGGACGGCGCTCACCATCCTCAACGACGAGGAGGGCTACGTCCCCCCGACGAAGGAGGCCGGCGAGGACTACGTGCAGGCGCGCGCGCGCGAAATTCTGGCCGAGGAGGACAGGCTGCGCCGCGTCACGCTCGAAACCATCGGGGCCGTCGCCGAACGGCTGTCGAAGATGAAGGGGCAGCGGCTGCTCGCCTTCGTCTCGAACGGGTTCACGTACTACGACCAGCTCGGGGGCCGCGACCGCCTGCCGCTGGAGCGCGCGATGGGGCGCGCCGTCCGCGCCGGCGTCGCCGTCTACTCGCTCTACGGCATCGGCCTCTACTTCAACCCGCACCCCCTGAACGGCATGCCGCAGCAGAACGCGGAGTTGACGCTGCGCGACTTCGCGGACGAGACGGGCGGCCGCGCCTTCATCAACTCCAACGACCTCGGCTCCGCGCTCCAGCAGATGCTCGACTCCAACCGCGTCTACTACACGCTCGCCTACTACCCGCCGAAGGGCGGCGACCCCCTCAAGTTCCGCAAGATAACCGTCCGGCTCAAAGGGCACCCGGAGATGTCCGTCCGGACGCAGAAGGGCTACCTGCCGCCCGAGCCCGCCTCCGAGCAGCGCGCCGCGACGCCGCGCGAGCGGCTCTTCAAGGAGGTCGTCGCGCCGCTCCCGGCGACGGCGCTCGACGTGACCTCGGCCGCGTACTTCGTCGAAAGCGAGGCCGACGACGCGCAGGTGACCTTGCAGTTGCACGTCGGCGGCGAAGGCCTCCGCTACGAGGAGCGCGGCGAAGACCGCCTGCTCCGCTGCGAGGTCTTCGCCATCGTCTTCGACCAGAAGGGGCAGGTCACGGGCACCTTCGCCGAGAACATCAGCGCGACGCTCGGGCCGGGGCAGTTCGCGGAGGCGCGCCGCAAGGGCTACCGCTACCGGCGTCGTCTGAAGCTCAAGCCGGGGCTTTACCAGGTGCGCGTCGGCGTGCGCGAGGTCGGGAGCGAGCTTGTGGGCACGGCCTCCGCGTGGGTCGAGGTGCCCGACCTGAGGCGCGGCCGGCTGGAGATGAGCAGCCTCTTCCTCGGCGCGGGCGACCGTGAAGCGGCGGCGCCCCGCCCGCTCCTTGAGCGGGTCACGGTCAAGGCGGACGAGGCACTTTCCTACAGGTTCGTCGTCTACAACGCGGCGGGCGGGTCGCAGCCGTCAGAGGGCGCGGACGCGCAGGTCAAGGTCGAAGTCCTGCGGGGCGAGTCGGAGGTCTACGAGGGCGAGTGGCAGCCGCTCTCGGCGCAGGCCATCCGCCGCGACGCGAAGGGCGTCGAGGCCGGCGGCCGCCTCAAGCTCGGCCTCCCCGCAGACCTCTACACCCTCCGCGTCACGGCCAAAAACCCCAAATCCAAAAAGACCGTCGTCCAGACCGCCGACTTCGAGGTCGCCCCGTAAAACGGGTCAGTACCATCCGCGGTAACGGATGGATTGTACTTAAGAGGCGCGCGGCCGTTCTTAATAAGCCCGACCCCGTGTCGCACCAATCCAACTGCTACTGCGGGTGGCACTGACCCGTTAAGCCGCGCGGCGGTCGCAACCCGACTAAACACCGCTCTATGGCTGAACTTTCGCCCGCCACTTCCCTCCTACGGCGCGGACGCCCTCACGCGTTGTTGCCGTTCCCCGAATTACCTGCGTTCCCGTTGCCGTTCGTGCGTCTGCGCGCGTGCGTGGGATTTTCGACGCGGCGTGCGCTCTCCCATGCGGCTAGCGTGGCCGGGTCTTCCCGAAACTTGTTGCGGACGATGGCGTCGAGCTTGCGCACGGCGTTCATCCCGCGCTCGGCCTCCGCCTCGGCCGTCGCCGTGGCCAGGACGTGCGCGCCGCGCCCCACGTTCTGCTCGCCCATGGCCTGTTCGAGGTTCGCGATCTTCTGTTTGAACCCCGTGAAGAATGTCGCGGGAATCTCGTAGCGCATGAAATGTTCCTTGAACTCCTCCGCGGCCTCGGCGAAAGCACGCCCGATTTGCAGGAGCGTCAGGTCGCTGCCGCTGCGCGGGAGCCGGAACCTGGCGTCGATTGTCGGAACGTCTAGCGCCACGACCCGCGAAGTGCGCGTCAGGAGTTGCATGTCCTCGCGCAAAGCCTCGCGCGCGGCCCGGCGGTTTGCGGTCGCGCGCCGCGCGGAGCTAAACGCGGAGTTCTGTGAGGTGGCGGCCTCGTTCAAGGTTTCGGTGATGCTTTTGAGTTCGGCGATTGCCTGACCCGCGAGCGAGTCGGCGGGGAACGCCCCCGCGCGCTCGTCCGCGAAGGCCAGCACGCGCGCGAACATCTCCAACGTACGATTAATCACGCTGTTCATACTCTTTCTGCTCCTTGTATGAGGTAAAGGTAAGCCGAGGCCAAAGGCCGTGAGTTTCGCGCCACCCCTGCTCGCAACCAGCGCTGCCCCTGCCCGTTCGGCCGCGCATTATACGCCCATCCCGCCCCACGCCCACACAAATTTTCGCCCCCCTAAAACCTACCCACGCACCCCGAAAACCTACTCCCACGCCCCCAAAATCTACCTGCACCACTCACAAAACCGCCCGCCTCGCCTCGAAACAAGCCCCCCATCCCTTCCCCAAACCATGCACCGCCCGACCCTTGCCTTGCACGGCTCAATAATTACTCCGCACGTCTCGACACCCATATTGCACGGCGTCATTTCGAGCCGCACCGTCTCGAAATTCGCCGTGCGTCACACGCCTCTGACGTTGTGACTCCCAGAATTTGTGCGCACCACCACGTCCCGGCCGTGCACTGGCAAGAAAAATGCCCGCACCGCTGTTCCGAACACTTCCGACTGTCAGATTTTGTAACTCGTGCGTGAGAGCTAGCAGGTGAGTTGGCTATCTGCTTAATGTGGCCAATATTCTTTAGTTCAATGCGACACGATTACCTATTATTCCTCCGGCCTCCGAAGGGTGAACATCTCGGGCGTGACGAATTTCAACGGCGGATACAACTCTGTGGGAAGATTCTCAATCTCCAGCCACTTCCCAAGATAGCTGTTCAGTTTTTCAAGATAGCTATACTTG
>DASVWB010000194.1:0-2503 GCA_036389815.1 Pyrinomonadaceae bacterium
GCTCGAAGGGGCGCGAGGCGTGCTCGGGGTCGTCGTTGCGGGTCGAGAGCGCGCGCATCGCGGCGAAGCCCGCGACCGACATCGGCGTGATGGCCGACTCCGCGCCGCCGCAGATCATCACGTCGGCGTCGCCGCGCTGGATGATCTTGAGGCTGTCGCCGATGGCGTGCGCGCCGGCCGAGCAGGCGGTGGCCGTCGCCGAGTTCGGCCCCTTCGCGCCGAAGCGGATCGAGACCTGCCCGGCGGCGAGGTTGACGATGGACGACGGGATGAAGAAGGGCGAGACGCGGTGCGGGCCCTCCTCCAGGAGCTTCGAGTGCTCGCGCTCGATGGCCCAGAAGTCGCCGATGCCGCTGCTGATGTAGGTGCCGATGCGCCAGGAGGTCTCTTCGCCGTAGCGGTCGTAGAGCTTCTGCCCGCGCTCGACCAGCCCCGCGTCGTAGACCGCCTCGTCGGCGGCCGCGACGGCGAAGTGGATGAAGGTGCCCATCTTCCGGGCCTCCTTCTTCTCGACGAACTTGAGCGGGTCGAAGCCCTTGACCTCGGCGCCGATCTTGACGGAGAACTTCTCGGTGTCGAACTTCTCGATGTAGCCGACCCCGCTCTTGCCCGACATCAGTGCCGACCAGGTCTCCCCGACGGTGTGCCCGCAGGGCGTGACGAGGCCCAGGCCCGTTACCACTACGCGACGTTTCAAAGCTTCTGCTCCTCCGAAGGAGTGCGGACGGCGCCGGCCCTAAAGCCCCGGGCCGCGCGCGCCCCCGCGAGACTGCTCGCGCAGGGGCGGGTCGGCCGCGCCCGGTTCGGCGCGGCCGCTGGCGGCGCCGGGACTCTCTCTTCGTCACCGGCGCGACGAAAGGGGCGAGGTACTACTTCTTCGCCTGGTGCTGGTCGATGTAGTTGTAGGCGTCGCGGACGCTCTGAATCTTCTCGGCGTCCTCGTCCGGGATCTCGATGCCGAACTCCTCCTCGAAGCGCATGACCAGCTCGACCGTGTCGAGCGAGTCGGCGCCGAGGTCGTCGATGAAGCGCGCGTTCGGCGTGACCTCGTTCTCGTCCACGCCCAGCTCGTCGATGATGATCTGCTTAACCTTATTCTCGATCTCCTGATCGGCCATTAGTCCTGCTCCTCTGCGTCTGAAGTTGGAAAACCGTAAAACCCTAGTCGCCCGCCGCGGCCCGGCCCGACCCGCCCGCCCCCGTCAGGGCCGCGAGCGCCGCCCCCAGGCTGGCCGCGTTCTCGACGTTCGCCGCGCGCGCGTCGGGGGCCGTCTGCCTGACGAGCCCGCTCAAGACCTTCCCCGGCCCGACCTCCACGAAGGTGCCGACGCCCTCGCGCGTCAGCAGCTCTAACGTCTCGCGCCAGCGCACGGGGCTTGAGACCTGCCGGACGAGCGCGGCGCGGGCCTCGGCGCCCGTGCGGATGACGGCGGCGTCAACGTTCGTCACGAGCGGCACGCGCAAGTCCCTGAACTCTATCCCGTCGAGGTCGGCCGCCAGGCGCTCCTGCGCCGGGAGCATCAGCGCGCAGTGGAAGGGCGCGCTCACCTTCAAGGGTATCGCGCGCTTCGCCCCGCGCTCTTTCAGGGCGGGCAGCGCGCGCTCGACGGCGGCGGCGCTCCCCGCGATCACGATCTGTCCCGGCGAGTTGATGTTGGCGGCCGAGCAGACCTCGCCCTCGCGCGCGGCCTCTTCGCAGACCGCCTCGACCGTCTCGATGTCCGCGCCGAGGACTGCGGCCATCGCGCCCGCGCCGACGGGGACGGCCTCCTGCATGTAGCGCCCGCGCTTGCGGACGACCGTCAGGGCGTCCCTCAGGCTCAGCGCGCCGGCGGCCACCAGCGCCGAATACTCGCCGAGGCTGTGCCCGGCCACGAAGTCCGGCCGCGGCAGCCCCTCGCCCTCGGCCGCGCGCAGCGCCGCGACCGAGGTCGCGAGAATCGCCGGCTGCGTGTTCTCCGTCAACTGCAACTCTTCCGCCGGCCCCTCGAAGCACAGCCTTGAGAGCGCGATACCCAAAGCCTCGTCCGCCTCCTCAAAGACCTCGCGCGCGGCAGCATACTTCTCCGCCAACTCGCGCCCCATGCCCGGCGCCTGCGAGCCCTGACCCGGAAAAATAAGAGCCAAAGACATAGTAGACAGTAGTCAGTAGTCAGTAGAAATACAATACTTTAAAGAATCGTTCGCAAGTCAGCGTCGGCGACGTGGCGCGGAGCACCTACTGTCTACTGACTACGATGTCACTGGCTTTCATCTTTCCCGGTCAGGGCTCGCAGGCGCCGGGCATGGGGCGCGAGCTGGCCGAAGCGTACGCGGCCGCGCGCGAGGTCTTTGAAGAGGCGGACGAGGCGCTGGGCTTCGCGCTCTCGCGCATGTGCTTCGAGGGGCCGGCGGAAGACTTGCAGTTGACCGAGAACACGCAGCCGGCCATCCTCGCGACCTCGGTCGCGGCGCTGCGCGCGGCGGAGGCCGAGGGGCTGCCGCGCCCGGACTTCGTGGCCGG
>DASVWB010000195.1:0-8166 GCA_036389815.1 Pyrinomonadaceae bacterium
CGCTCTGGGCGCTCGGCAACCAGCAGTCGCGCTGGTCTTACACGCCCGAGTCCCGCGTGCGCGAGGTGGCGCGCGGCCGGCGACGTGCGCGCCGTCGAGCGGCGCGCGGACGGCGTGGTGCTCACGCTCACCTCGGGCGCGCGCGTCTCGGTCACCTTCTCGGACGTCGAGGTGGTGCGCGTCCGCCTCGCGCCCTCGGGCGCGTTCGCGCGCGACCTCTCATACGCCGTCGAGCCGAAAGACCGCAAGACGGTCGCGGCCAAAGTCGCCGAGACGCGCGACGAGATAAGAGTCTCCTCGCTCGGCGGCACGACCGTCCGCGTCAGGCGCAGCCCCTTCCTCGTTGACGTGCTCGACGCCGAGGGGCGCGCCGTCGTCGAGGCGGACGCGGCGCGCCCCGCCTCGTTCGACCCGGAGACGGGCGCGGTCGAGACTTCGCTCAAGCGCGTCGAGTGGGAGACCTACTACGGCCTCGGCGAGAAGGCGGGCGCCACGCTCTCGCGCGACACGCAGCAGTTCGTGATGTGGAACACGGACACCTACGGCTACCCGCGCGGCCTCGACCCCATCTACCAGTCGGTCGGCTTCTACGTCGCGCTCAGGCAGGTGAACGCCGTCCCGAGCCTCGGAACCCTCACGAACGTCACCACGGGCGGGGCGACGCCCGTGCCCGCGCGCACGCGCGGCCTCGCCTACGGACTCTTCCTCGACAACACCTCGCGCACGTACTTCGACATGGGGAAGACCGACCCGTCGCGCGTCGCCGTAGGCGCGGCCTCGGGCGAGCTGAACTACTACGTCTTCACGGGCGGGCGCGAGCGCTCGCCGAAGAACATTCTGCGAGACTACACGGAGCTGACGGGGCGCACTCCGCTGCCGCCGCTCTGGGCGCTCGGCAACCAGCAGTCGCGCTGGTCTTACACGCCCGAGTCCCGCGTGCGCGAGGTGGCGCGCGGCTTCCGCGAGTCGAAGGTGCCGGCCGACGTCATCTACCTCGACATCGACTACATGGACGGCTTCCGCGTCTTCACGTGGAACCGCGAGCGCTTCCCCGACCCCGCGAAGATGATCGCAGACCTGCGCGCCGAGGGCTTCCGCGTCGTCCTCATCGTAGACCCCGGCGTCAAGGTAGACCCGAACTACTCCGCGTACCGCGAAGGCCGGGCGGGCGGCCACTTCGTCAGGACGGCGGGCGGTGACGAGCTGCACGCCACGGTCTGGCCCGGCGTCTGCGCCTTCCCCGACTTCACCGACCCGCGCGCGCGCGAGTGGTTCGGCTCGCTCTACAGGCAGAACCTCGACGAGGGCGTCGCCGGCTTCTGGAACGACATGAACGAGCCCGGCGTCTTCCTCTCCGACGAGACGCCGAAGCCCGACGTCTACCACCACCCGATGAAGACCTTCCCCACGGACGCGCGCCACGCGGGCGACGGCCAGCCGGGGACGCACGCGCGCTACCACAACGTATACGGGATGCAGATGGCGCGCGCGACCTTCGAGGGGCTGAGGCGCCTGCGCCCCGAGGCGCGCCCCTTCGTGCTGACGCGCGCCGGGTACGCGGGCGTGCAGCGCTACTCGGCCGTGTGGACGGGCGACAACGTGGCGAGCTGGGACCACCTGCGGCTCTCAATCCCGATGCTGCTCAACATGGGCGTATCGGGGCTGGCCTTCGTCGGCTCGGACGTGGGCGGCTTCTCCGGCAACCCCACGCCGGAGCTTTACGCGCGCTGGCTCCAGGCCGCCGCGCTCACGCCCTTCCTGCGCTCACACTCCGAGGCCGGCTCGAACCCGCACGAGCCCTACTCCTTCGGCCCGGAGTTCACGCGCGTCAACCGCGCCAGCGTCGAACTCCGCTACCGCCTGCTCCCGTACCTTTATTCCCTCTTCCACGAGCACACGCTGACGGGCGCGCCCGTCATGCGCCCGCTCTGGTTCGAGTACCCGGACGACCAGCGCACCTACACGGTCGAGGACGAGTACCTCGTCGGCCGCGACCTCCTCGTCGCGCCGGTCGTGCGCGAGGCGGCGACCAAGCGCGGCGTCTACTTCCCCGCCGGCGACGACTGGGTCGACTGGTGGAGCGGCAAGCGTTACGCGGGCGGCAAGGACGCGGAGGTCGAAGCGCCGCTCGACCGCCTGCCGCTCTTCGCGCGCGTCGGCGCGGCCGTGCCCACCATCCCCGTCGTCCAGCACACCGCCGAGAGGTTCAAGTTCGGCCTCACGCTCGTCGTCGTGCCGGGCAAGGACGGCGACGCGCTAATCTTTCAGGACGGCGGCGAAGGCTACGCCCGCGGCGGCGACCGGCCGGTCACGGTCGGCCAGCGCGCGGGCGAGATTCGCGTCGGGCAGGCGCCGACGGCCGGCCCCAAACCGCCCACGGACGAGTGGGCGAAGGTCAGGGCCGTCGAACTCCTCGGGCTCGCGGAGCGCCCGAAGGGCGTGCTGCTCGACGGGCGTCCCGCGCCGCGGGCCGACTACGACGGGGCCGCGGGGCGGCTGCGAATCGAAGTCCCTTCGGGGCCGTCCCACACCATCAGGCTCGCGCCCTGACGCGCGCGCCGCGCCGAACCCTTCCGGAGCTTCAGACATGGACGCACGAACCGAACACTACCCCGGCGCGCTCGACCGCCGCCGCTTCCTTTCGAGGGTCGGGAAGGGGCTGGGGCTGGCCGCACTCTCGTCACCGACCGTCGCCTCGCTCCTCAAAGACGTGCACGCCGCGGCGAAGCGCGTCGCGCGCCTGTCGGCCGAGGAGGCCGCGCGCGACGAGTCGTTCTGGTTCGACATCCAGCAGGCGTTCTCCGTCACGCGCGGCCTCGTCAACCTCAACAACGGCGGCGTCTCGCCCTCGCCCCGCATCGTCACCGAGGCGCTCGTCCGCTACCTCTGGCAGCAGGAGGACGCCACGGCCTACACGATGTGGCAAATCCTGGAGCCGCAGTCCGAGACCATCCGCACGGGGCTGGCAGACCTGATGGGTTGCGACCGCGAGGAGGTCGCCATCACGCGCAACGCCTCCGACTCGCTGGAAGCCGTCCTGTTCGGCCTCGACCTCAGGCCCGGCGACGAAGTGCTCACCACCACGCAGGACTACCCGCGCATGCTCACCACGCTCCGGCAGCGCGAGCGGCGCGACCGGATAGTCCTCAAGACCGTTAAGATTCCCGTCCCGCCGAAAGACCCCTCGGAGATAACGGCCGCCTACGAGGCGGGCTTCACGCCGCGGACGCGCGTCGTCCTCGTCTCGCACATGATTAACCTGACGGGGCAGATCACGCCCGTCCGCGACATCTGCGAGCTGGCGCGGCGCCGCGGGGCCCAGTCCGTCGTGGACGGCGCGCACTCCTTCGCGCAGTTCGGTTTCAAGCGCGACGACCTGGGTTGCGACTACTTCGGGACTTCGCTGCACAAGTGGCTGCACGCGCCGAAGGGGACGGGGATGCTCTACGTCCGGCGCGACAGGATAAAGGGCGTGTGGCCGCTCTTCGCGGCCGAGCGCGCGCAGGACGCCGACATACGCAAGTTCGAGGAGACGGGCACGCGCTCGGCCGCGCAGCGCCTCGCCATCGGCGAGGCGCTGCTCTTCCACCAGGGCGTCGGCCCCGAGCGCAAGGAGGCGCGCCTGCGCCTGCTCGCGCGCCGCTGGATGAACCAACTGAAGGGCGAACCGAACGTGCGCTTCAACACCTCCTTCGACGACCGGCAGTCGTGCGCGCTCGCCAACGTCCACGTCGAGGGCACCGAGCCCGCCGCGCTCTGCGACTACCTCTTCGCGCGCCACAAAATCTTCGCCACGCCCATCGTCCACGACGAGTTCAAAGGCGTCCGCGTCACGCCCTCCGTCTACACGACGCTCAAAGAACTCGACCGCTTCTGCGAGGTGATGGCGGGCGTCGCGCGCAAGGGTCTGCCGAAGACGTAGCCCGGCGCGGCAGCCGGCGCGAAAACACCTACGCCGAGCCCCCCGTTGCTCCCCGGCCTCTCGCCCGGCGGGCCGCCGTCCGCGGGCGGCCCGGGACTACTTCTTCTCTTCCTTCTTGTAGGTCAGGAATAACCGCTTGCCCTGCTGCGTGCGCTCGTCGTAATCGAAGACGTGGAGCGAAGGCTTACTGGTGCAGACGCCGGCCAGCGTGATCTCTTCCTCGTTGGGCTTAGGTCTGGTGAGGTTGAGGAGCCCGGAACAGCCGGCCACGGGGCAGTCGGCGGTGGTCAGGCTCACGCGCACCGTCCCGCCATTAGTGAGTTCAAACAGCGAGTTGCCCTGCCTGTGTCGGTCTTTAAGGACGACGCCGAGGAGGACCGAGAGCGTACCGTACGTAAAACAGCCGCAGACGAACGCGACCAGCCAGGAGACGCCCTGTGTGAGAAAAATTTGGCCCGCCGTGAGTCCGAAAAAACTGAGCACGGAGGCCAGGCCGCCGCTGACGTTCAAGACCGAAAGCGACAGGGTGGCGATCCCGCCCCACCACGCCTCGGTGGTCATTAGCTGCTTGAGTCGAAGGTGTCCGCGGAGTTTAGTCTGGTAGCAGGCAACCTCCTCGTCCGTCCTCTGCGTGATCTGAATTCTCTGAACGATGCCGCCCTGAATCGTCCCCGTGTTCTGGATGGTCTGATTTTGATCGCCCTGCACACTCTGATTGGCGGCGCTCGGCGCACGGGAGGAGAGGCGTCTGCCGCACTCTGGGCAGAGGGAGAACTTGGTGTAGGTGTTACCGCACTCGGAACAGCAAAGAATCGCGGTGGCCATCTTCTTCGTCCTTTCTAAAAACTGGCGCGCCCGGTGAGTCGGGCGTGCCAAACTGTATTATACATAGGCCAACACGGGCGCGGGGCTAATTTTTTTGCCGGGTAACGGAGCGGCCGCTAATTAGCTCGTCAGGTTTGCGGGGTGAGATTAAGGCCGCGGCGGCTTAAAAATCTTGCCAAAGCGCGCCGCCTCGTCTATCCTTGCCACACTCACGACAAGTGAGGTGACTCGAAATGAGATTTAGCATCACCGCCAGACTCGCCTAGGCTCGACCGCCGTAAACGACGCCCGTCGTTTCTTTCTTTCCCTTCAAAACGGAGAGCGGTTGCCCGACCACCCAAAGGCCGGGAAGGTGTGTGACGTGATGCAGAATCTCGGGATAGAAGTCCGCGGCCTCTCCAAATCCTTCAGCAAGCGTAAGGGGCTCATGCGCGCGCGCCGCTCGGTGACGTACGCGCTGCGCGAGGTCTCCTTCGGCGTAGAGCGCGGCGAGACCTACGGCCTGCTCGGCCCCAACGGCTCGGGCAAGTCCACGCTCATCCGCGTGCTCTCGACCCTCCTCCGGCCCGACTCGGGCTACGTGCGCGTCTTCGGCCGCCGCATCCCGGGCGAGGAGGCGGAGGTGCGCCGGCTCGTCGGGCGCGTGAGCGTGGACGCGGCCTTCTACAAGAAGCTCTCGGCGCGCGAGAACCTGCTCTACTCGGCCTTCCTCTACGGCATGGACAAGGGCCCGGCCGAGCGGCGGGCGATGGAGATTCTCGAAGCGCTCGGGCTCGACGGCGAGAAGTTCACCGACCCGCTCGAAGAGATGAGCCGCGGCATGCAGCAGAAGGTCGCCATCACGCGGGCGCTCCTCGTCAACCCGCCGCTCCTGCTCCTGGACGAGCCGACGACGGGGCTCGACCCGAAGAGCAAGCGCGACGTGCAGACCTTCCTCGAACGCCTGCGCGGCGAGCAGGGGACGACCATCCTCCTGACCTCGCACGACATGGCGGAGACCGAGCGGCTCTGCGCGCGCATCGGCTTCATCGCCAAGGGCCGCCTCACCGCCGAGGGCACGGCCGACGAGCTGAAGAAGAACGCCGGGGCGGAGACGCTGGACGACGCCTTCATCGCGCTCTCGGGCGAGAAGCTCGAAGGGGAAGGCGGCGGCAGGAAGGGCGAAGAGGCGCTGGCGGGGGCATGAAAGGAGTAGGCAGTAGGCAGTAGACAGTAGCGCTCCGCGTTGCGCGCGTTGAGGCTGATACCCGGATGGTTCACCGGCGAAGGGTTTTCTACTGTCTACTGTCTACCGTCTACTGCCTACCGCACTAATGGGGGTTGAGTTATGGAACAGGTACTCAGACAGACGTGGGCTTTCGTCTTCCGCGACTACCAGTTGACCCGCAGGTACTTCTCCTGGGTGGTCGTCTTCACTTTCTACGCGGTGGTCAACTCGGCGACGGTCGTGCTGATCGGCGTCGCGGCCGGCGACCGGCGGCTGACGCTCATGCTGATGGTGGGCGTGATGCTGTGGGGGCTGCTCTCGGTCGTCTTCCAGGAGATAGCCAACTCCATCACCTACGAGCGGTGGGAGGGGACGCTCGAATACACCTTCATGGCGCCCGTCCCGCGGCTCGTACACCTGGCGGGCGTGAGCCTCTTCGCCACCGGATACGCCGTCGTGCGTGCGGTCATCATCGTCGCGGGGATGCTGCTCTTTGTGGACATCGACCTCTCGCGCGCGAATTGGGCCGGCATCGTCGTGGTGCTCGCGGTGTCGAGCGCGGCCTTCATCGGGCTGGGGCTGATGGCGGCGGTGCTGCCGGTCTTCTCGCCGGAGCGCGGGGCCGAGGCGACGAACATCTTCCAGGGGGTGCTGCTGCTCGTCTCGGGCGTCTACTACCCCGTCGAGGTGCTGCCGCGCTGGCTCCAGCCGCTCTCGGTCGTCTCGCCCGCGACCTACGCGCTCTCGGCCTGCCGCAAGCTGGTCGGCGTCGGGCCCGGCGCGGAGATGGCCGCGGGCGCGCCGCTCCGGGACTGCGCCTCCGAGCTGACGGTGCTGACCGTGATGGGGCTTCTGTTGATACCGCTCGGCCTCTACGTCTTCGCGCTCGTCGAGCGCTGGGCGAAGCGGACGGGGAAGCTGAAGCGGACGGGGTGAGGGGGGAAGTAGACAGTAGACAGTAGGCAGTAGACAGTAGACAGTAGACAGTAGAAAAAAAAGGCGGCGCGCCCGGCTCTTAACCGAAGCGCGCCGCCTTCTCTTACCTACTGTCTACTGTCTACTGTCTACTGTCTACTTCCCCTCAGTTCTCCTGCGGGGCCGGCGGGGCCGGCGGGGGCGGCGCGGGGCGGCGCATGCGGCGGACGCCCGTGGGGGCGGTGGTGTCCTTGACGGTGTAGTCGGAGGGCACCTGGAAGAGGGCGGCCGCGGGCTCCGCGCGCGAGATGTTCGTCAGGCGGTAGGTGTTCTCGCCGGAGCGGGGGTCGCTGTGGCGCGTCATGACGACGACCTGTAGCTCGGGCGAGTACCAGTACTCGTCGACTATCTGGATGGGCTGCTCGTTGCCTATCTCGCCGGCCGCGATGGTCGTCGTCGTCCGCTTGCCCTCGGCCTGTACGCCCTCGAACGAGCGCGGCTCAAGGTTCTCGGTCTTCACGTCGGGCTTCGTGCGGGTCGTCGAGAAGAACTCCGTGCGCACGCCGCCGTCTGGCGGGGCGGGCGGGGCGATGACGACCGATTGGCCCGGGCCGTCGGGGCCGGGCACGCGCGTGAAGGTGCGCTCGATCTCGAACTTCTGCGCCAGGCCCTTCGCCTCGCGCTCGCGCGCCTGCGCGGCGTCGCCCTCGACCTTGAAGCGCAGCTCGACGCGCGGCAGCTTGCGCGCCGTCCGAGTGTTGGGGTCGAGGATGTAGTTGACGCCGGCGACCGGGTCGTTGATGAAGACCGTCTGCGGCGTGTCGCCCGAGGTGGCGAACGGGCCGATGTGGCTGAGCGCCTGGTCGCGGCGCGTGCGCCCCTCGGAGTCGCGGTAGACCTGCGCCGTGTTCTTGCGCACGATGCGGTTGCCGTCGGTAAGCTGCTGGACGGACTCGGTGACGGCCTGCGCCGAGTAGGGCGCGCCCTTGACGAGCTTGCCGGCGAAGCTCATCTCGGTCGCCATGAAGATGAGGTTGTCGCCGCGTATCTCGACCTGCGGCGGCATCCCCGGGGGCCCCTGCTGCGCGACGAGTATCTCGTCCTCCTCGACGTTCGGGGCGATGACGATCTTGCTGCGCTCGCGCTCCTGCGCGAACGCCGTCAGCGCGTTACCCAGGAGCGCGGCCGCGACCGCCAGGGCGAAAAATTTCCTCTTCATAATCTGACTCCTTTTCCTTCTCATTCCTTCTGAGGTTTGAAAATCCGTCCCGGGCTCTGGGTGTCGGTCGTCCGCGCG